>CAZAHB010000057.1:0-25572 GCA_964484945.1 uncultured Armatimonadia bacterium
CTTCCCGAACCCGCCCCCGCCCTCCAGCGCGGTGGTGATGTCCACTGTCTTCTCCGACTGCCCCAGCAGCGCCCCGACCAGCTCCCCGTACTCCTCCGGCCGGTCCACGAATCCGTCGGGCGGTGGCGGCGCCATATCCGGGCAGGCGGGTGGGCGCTCTGGTTCCTGCAGAGAGCGCACCTCGTCGAGGATCCGCCCATGCTGATATTCACTGCGCAACCGGTGTGCGTGCTCAGACCCCGGCTCGTCGCCCTGCGCCAACTCGGCCACCACCTCGTTCAGCGCCGGGACCAGATGGTCCAGCAGTTCCACGGCGCCGTGTTCGTGCATGCCCTCCTCCCTGAGCATGGGCGCCAGGTCGGCGCTTTGCGTTACTGATCGAGCGCGGAATCGCTTCTTCGCCCGACCGATGTAGCTATCTGGCGGCCTAAGCCCTGGAGGAACGCGCTTCATCGCGCGCACGAAGACCTGGTCAAATGGGTCTTGGCCCGGCCGCAGACTACTGAGGAGGGCCGCAGCACCCTTTACGCCTTCGAGACTGGCGCTGGCGGCCAGGCTGGTGAGGAACTGGACTGTTAGTGGGTCGAGGCTCGGCAATTGCATGCATATCCCCCAGACAGTTGCGTATTTGGCACCTGGCAGGGACTGGGAGGCGATTTCACTGGCGACAGGCGAATCACCTGCACTCGGCAGCAGCGCGTCCTGGCAGAACGCCGGTTGGCAGGCGAGCGAACTCAATTGACAGTGTTGGCAGATGGATGTAGGATTCGTTTAGCACGTATGTTCGCACAAAAGCGCCGCAGAGTTCGCACCAGGAGGTCCAACCAATGCCCGAGTGGGACGTCGCGGCAGGGAACCCCTGTCCGCTCTGCGCCTGTCTCGAAGAGTGTCCGAATGTTGGGGAGCCTGGAGACGCCTGTCTTGAACGCTGGCCACTCGGCAAGCCCCAGCACCGTTCCCTTGGGAACGCCGACCCAAGGCAGAAGTCGTGGACTACCATCGCCCTTCAGAATGCGGACGTGAAGAGAATCGTCAAACGCTGGAGCGACGACAAGCAAGTTGCCGACGAGGATTATCTCACTCTCCGGAGTCTAATCAATGGCGCAGCGACCGATCACGCCGCCGAAGCCTACTGGCACATTATGGGCGAGTTCTTGATGCCCAAAGCCGAACAGTACTTTCTCGACGCGGTCAGCTACTATGACCTCAATCCGCTGGACACGACAGTGAAGGTGGCATTCGCCAACGCGCTTCGCGGCGGCGTGATTGTCGCCAATGAGTTCATGGTTGAAGGCGACACATCGGTCCCGGTCCCCAGTCACTTTGAGCGTGTCGTGTTCGAGGTGGTGAAGGTTGCTCTGTTTGCGGTCGCGGGGATGCCCTTTCTCGATCTGCCTCGTCAACGACGCGCCTTCAAGAATGCCGTTGAGGAAGAGTGGCGACGGGTTCTCGCCTATGGGAATGGTTACCATGGCTTCACTGTGCATCCACGCGTGCACATCGAAGACATGGTGCGCTATCAGAAACTGGACGGTAGCGACGACCTGGTGTCGTGGAGCATCAGCAATTGGATTGTCTGGTCGATGACCGCGTTCCCAAGCCTGGTGCAGACCGTCGCGCCCGACTTCGGCGAAAAGGCCCTGGGAGATCGCCTCGTCGACATGTACGAACCACTCGTTCAGAGTTATGCAGGTAAGCTTATGCACCGAGCCAAGGTGACCGAGGGCGGGGATGCTGTACCAAGGCGTTCAGACGCAGTTGGCGCATTGCGGGCACTGCTGCGGGACGCGATTGACAGCTATGACTTCAACTACAACAAACCGGAGGAAATGCTGTCCAGTGTGGGCATAGTAGGACCGGCATCATCGCCGGAATGGCGTGAAGATTTCGATGATCGCTTCAAGCGGCTCGGACTCCCGTTCACCGCTCGCGATCTCGTCCACGTTGGCTTCCCGCGATATGTCGTCGGCAAGTTCGACGAGCACCTTCGGGAATGCTATCCGTGGCATGACAAGCCCTTCGGCGATACAGAGGGATCGTCAGGCGCCATGGTTCAGGGGGATGGGGAGGTGCCAGAGACGTTCCGGGAGGAAACGGCCACGACGCGTCGGAGGAGCGATGTGGGCCCGGGGGTCGAGGTTGCAGCGACCATGGAGGGGATCAACTACCTCTACATCCAGCAGATGGCGTTCGTATGCGGTCCTGAGATAACCGTGGATCAGCTTCGCAACTGGGACCGCCGTGGCCACCTGGAGACACTTCGCATGCGCGATATCGATCCCGGTGCTCCAGACACCATCGCCCACCGCCGCATCTATCCGTACACGAACGAGATGGTCGAGCAGATTCGGGAGCTGGCAGAGCGCAAGGAGATGTTGCAGGCTAATCCCAAAGAGGGGATGCTGTCACGGAAGAATGCGGCGGACCGGCTCGACATCACTACACGGACGCTTGACAAATGGCGCCAGGAGGGCAAGATCGAGGCCGTCGAGATAGAGCACCGCGTCCTCATCCCGGAGGATGAGGTGGAGCGGTTGCTGGCCGAGCGGGAGACGGAGTCGTAGCCGGCCATGCAAGCGCCCACACCTCAGCCATCAGCGCGATCGAACGGTCGGCGGTATTCATGGTGCCGATGATGAGGACATTGTCCGGGATGCCGAACCGCTTCACCGAGTCGTCTGTCTCGGACTTGGCGTGGTGGTGCGATAGAAGAGAACCCTGCCGGCGAACTTGCTGCCGAGTTCAGTGCCGAAGCGCGCCACGCACAGCATGCCCTCTGTAAGCTTCTGACCATTCTCGTCTGACCAGCTTTGTGATTTCCACCGATCCTCTTCTGACTATTTCATCGATATTCTTATCGTTGATATGGGCGATCACAGGACCGGCCGGTGCCACACCATCCCCCGAGACGCGTTCGCGTCCCCCCCCCAAACCGGTTTCCCCACAGGTCTTCTGAGGCCCGCTTGATGTGATTTGGACGCGGTTCCTCACCGAGATTCCACACGTGACCACATATTGATTTCGAGCGACACAGCCCGGAAGTGATCCGGGCGAGCGCATTGAGTTAAGGACGTGTCGCTCATGGTCGCAGAAGTGGTCGCACCAGAGACATTCGCCGACGCATTCTCGCGCTACCTCGAACACGCGGAGACCTACAGAGGCCTTCGTCCGAAGACGATTGAGGCATACGACGGAGACGGCGAGCGGTTTCAGCAGTTCCTCGAGCACAATGATCTGCCACGTGGCGTGGGGGAGATCACCCGCCACCACGTGCAGGCGTGGGGCAACTCCATGGCCGACTACGCCGCCACGACGATCCGCCGGCGCGTCTACGCCATCCGGGGCTTCTTCAGCTTCCTCCAGCGTGAGGGCACCATCCAGGTCAACCCCGCCGCCGACGTGGCGCTCCCCAAGCGCCGCCGTACGCAACCCAACATCCCCACGCAGGATCAGGCCCAGAAGCTGCTGGCCTCGGCGCACACCAGCATCGAGAACGCGATCATCTCGTTGCTTCTGATGGCTGGCCTGCGGCGTGCCGAACTGCTCGGCCTGGACGCCGAGGACGTCGCGGACGACTGCTCCGAACTTCGCGTGGTCGGCAAGGGCAACGTCGAGCGCCTCATCCCGCTCCCTGATGACGCCCGAACTACGCTCGTGCGACACATCGAGGCGGGGGACATCCGCTCGGGGCCCGTCTTCCTGAACCGGGCTGGAAAGCGCATGGGCAGCACGACGTTGCAGCGCCTGTGGAAGCGGTTGTTGCGCCGCGCGAATCTCGACGACGAGGGCTTCACGATCCATTCCTGCAGGCACACATACGCCACCATGCTGGTGCGGAACGGAACTGACATCCGTACGGTGCAGGAACTTCTCGGCCACGCCGACCTGAGCACAACCGCGACCTACCTTCACTCCGACCTCAGCACCAAGCGCGAGGCAGTCGGCAACCTGCCTCTCGGCGAGAGCACATCCGCCGGTGGTGCGCAATGACCGCCGACGCCGACAAGCCGATGCCGTGGGAGGACGAGGCGGACGATTTGACCGAGGTCGAAGTCAAAGAGCAACTGGCGCGGATGCTGGCCACCGGCGCGCTACAGGCAGCGCGCCAGGACACGCGCGGCTCCGGTGATGGCGACGCAGGCGGTGATGCCGTGTAGACCCTTCGGTGCAGGGCCGTCTGCCCCCAGTATACCTTTATTGCTGTTTCAGCATGTAAGTTCGTTAAGGTCATCTTTATGCAAATGGCGAATGTCACGAATGAAGGCGCAAAGCACTTACACCCAGTGCGAGGTGATCCACAGTGGCACAAGCGGAAAACGCCTCAGAGCCCGTCAGCGTGGCCATATACTTGCGTGTGAGCTCAGACGAACAGGCCCGAGATGGGTACAGCTTGACGACCCAGGAGACACTCTGCCGTGAAAAGCTCGACAGCCGATTCGGCCCGGACCTTTACGTGCCCACCGTTTACAGCGACGACGGCTTCAAAGGCAGGTGGGGCCTTTACGATGCGGAGAAGCCCAGAAAGAAGTTCCGGCCGGACCTCACGCGCATGCACGAGGCCTTCAAGGACGGCGCCCACCAGATCATCTGTGTCTGGGAGCTGAGCCGGATCTACAGGCGTGCCGACCTTGCCCAATTCCTCGATGACCACTTCCGGCCTCACGGCCTCGAGGAGGTTATTTCCTGCCGAGAGCCTGTTGACATGCGGACCGCGAGCGGCCGCTTTCAGGTGAACGTGATGGCGGCAGTGGGGGCTTTCGAGGTCGAGCGTCTGGGCGAGCGAGTCAGCGACGGTCTTCAGCAACGCATGCGCGAGGGCTACATGCACCGACGACCATACGGATGGCGCCAGCAGACCGATGAGGAGATGGCCGGGCAGTCGCGGCGCGGATCCGTGCCAGATGAGGCTGAGAGCGAAGTCGTCAAGCGAATGGTCGACGACTACATGGCCGGCGGTAGTGTCAAGTCGGTCACCCGGTGGCTCAACGACCAGGCGATACCGACCCCTCGGGACGCCGAACGATGGACGCGGGCGACAGTCAAGCACATTCTTGGCAATTCCGCCCACGCGGGCCTGCTGGAGCGCGATGGGGAGTTGGTCAAAGGCCAGCACTACCCTGATCGCCTGTATGACCCCGAGGTGTACCACCAGATCCAGGCCCGGATGGAGCGCAACTCAAAGATCCCGCCCAAGCTAATGAGCATGCCGGAGTATCTGCTCGCGGGACTGCTTCGCTGCGGTCACTGCGGCGCGAAGATGAACTGCAACCTCGCGCGACCTGCTCATCGTCGCTACTACAGGTGCACGACCGGGACGGCGCGCGGCAGCGACGTGAAGTGCACGTCGAATCAGAAGCCCGCCGACGTGGTGGAAACGGCCATCATCTCTCAACTGAAGGAGTGTGCCCGGGACTCAGAAGTGCGGGAGCTGGCCGAGGGCATGTTGGAGGATATGGTAGAGGACGCCGATCGCCGACTGCGGGAGGATGTGCAGCGGCTGGAGGGGGAAGTGGACAAGCGTTTGGACGAATTCCGCTTCTGGTCTCACCAGCGCTACGAGGGAGAGATCAGCGCGGAGGAGTTCGATCTGCAGCGGGAACAACTGATGGATGAGAAGACCAGGCTGGAAGAGGAACTGGAGGACGCCAGGGCCCAGATCCGATCCAGCGAGCAGAGAGCGGCTGAACTCGACCAGGCGCTGGAGATTCTCGACGATTTCGATGCCACCTTCGATGGACTCACTCTGGATCAGCAGCGCGAGATGCTCCAGTTACTTGTCTCGGAGGCGAGGATGTTCCACCAGGATGATGGCAATACACGCATTGCCTTCACCATCCGCGCGCTCGGCGATTTTGAGCGTGTGCTCCCCAAGCTCAGCGGCGGCGATCTGAAGATGACACCCCGGCAGATGGAGGCGTATATGCTCTGGGCCGAGGGGCTGGACCGCAACGAGATCGCGCAGAAGATGGGCATCAAAGCGCAGGTAGCGTCCCAGTATCTGAGCACCGGCAAGAGCCGCGTGGGCGCCGACAGTCGTCAGGAAGCGTATGAGATGGTGCGGGATCAGATTGAGGCGAACCAGGATATCCTCTCGCTCAACCGTCGGCGTCACAGGCAGGCTCCCGATCCGGACAGACCGTTGCTTACGGATAGACAGACGGAGGTGTTGACCCTGTGGGCCGAGGGCCTGAAAGCCGATCAGGTCGCAGACGAACTGGAGATCGGCTCGCCGACTACGGTGTATGTGCACCTCAAGGACTGCCGCGACCGCCTCGGATGCGCCTCCAACGAAGAGGCAGTCAGGCAGGCCCGCAAGCTGGGATACATTGAGTAAAGACGCCGCCGTGCGTGTAGGCCACAGTCGTTTCAATCCTCACCCGCCCCGAAGGACGGGTGCTATGATCAGCGCCACCGTGGCGGACGGCGGCATCACGTTTCAATCCTCACCCGCCCCGAAGGACGGGTGCTATTTGCCCCGAACTCCACCAGCGCGACGCCTTTGGTTTCAATCCTCACCCGCCCCGAAGGACGGGTGCTATCAGCTGGCTGTCAATGATGCCGGCGATGGAATTGTTTCAATCCTCACCCGCCCCGAAGGACGGGTGCTATGAGTCGTCAGCCGTGTCGTTTCCCCCCTCTCCCGTTTCAATCCTCACCCGCCCCGAAGGACGGGTGCTATAATCGGGTCTATCGTGGCGAGGTGACCTACAATGGCGTTTCAATCCTCACCCGCCCCGAAGGACGGGTGCTATGCGACCTGTACGAAGTACTGCGGCGCGATGACGATGTTTCAATCCTCACCCGCCCCGAAGGACGGGTGCTATCACCGCGCCGGGGCCACACGGCTCCAGGGGCGCGTTTCAATCCTCACCCGCCCCGAAGGACGGGTGCTATTAGGCGTTCGTTATGATCCTCCGCAGCGCCACCACCGTTTCAATCCTCACCCGCCCCGAAGGACGGGTGCTATGGTTACATCATCTATGTTGGGAGCGGCATTGTACGTTTCAATCCTCACCCGCCCCGAAGGACGGGTGCTATGGCCTGCTGATCGCACGTCCGGGCCTTCGGTCGCGTTTCAATCCTCACCCGCCCCGAAGGACGGGTGCTATGTTCGCGGGCCTCCTCGTCAGTGAACCCGGCCAGGTGTTTCAATCCTCACCCGCCCCGAAGGACGGGTGCTATCGTGGATGCCGTGGCCTCCATACCAGGCGAAGAGTTTCAATCCTCACCCGCCCCGAAGGACGGGTGCTATTCCGGGTCGCCAAGCAGCATCAACCACCCACCCGTTTCAATCCTCACCCGCCCCGAAGGACGGGTGCTATAGCCGCTCGCAAATCCTAAGGCGCCCTTGGGCTCCCGGGCGGCTTTCCGCGAACCCGTGATTCTTCATGCCGGAGATCACCTCCTGTTATAGAGACCGTTCGCCGCTGAGCCCATGATTCCCTTGAGCTGCCCGGATTTCGCGAAACCCCCCGGGATTCGGGACTCACCACAGGTTCGCGCAGGGGGCTCAGATGATGAGCGGATCGTCGAAGTCGATGCTGGTGAAGCACCCGTATTCCTCCCGGTGATCCTCGATAGGCTCGCGGATGTAGTAGATGCGCAGTCGGTCCTCGTCCTCGTCGATGCGGTCGAGCAGTCGCTCGCGAAGGATATGCAGGCGCTGCTTATCGACCTTGCACTCGAAGACGGACTTCTGGACACGCTGCCCGAAGTTCTCGCAGGCCTTTGCGACGCGGCGCAGTCGCCGGCGGCCCTCTTTGTCCTCGGTGCAGACGTCGTAGGTTATGACGACCATCATCGGCGCTCACCTCAACTGTAGAGGAATGGTGGATACTCATCGATCTCACCGCGGACGGCCCTCGCGAGGAGTCGGGCCTGCAGGTGCGGGACCTCCCCCCAGGTGACTTTGCGCTCGAGCAGCGGGTATGTTATCTCTCGGTCCTTCATCTCCTGATAGGCGGTGATGACGTCACGCAGCGTGTCCTCAGTCATCTGGACGGCGCCGCCGGAGTGTGTCTCGAAGTCATCGGCGGTGACCTGGCCGCGGTTGATGAGCGTGAGGGCCAGTCGGTCGCCGAAAATCGGCCGGAACTCCTCGACGAGGTCGAGTGCGAGGGACGGACGCCCGGGCCGGGGTACGTGCAGGAAGCCGACCTGTGGGTCGAGGCCGACGCTCTCCAGGGCGGTACAGCAGTCGTTGGTGGCGAGGGCGTAGAGGAAGGAGAGAAGGGCGTTGACCGGATCGCGTGGCGGGCGTCGGTTGCGCCCGGTGAAGAGCATGTCGTCTGACCGGATCATGCGGTCGAATGCGCCGAAGCAGGCGGCGGAGGCATCGCCCTCGATGCCGCGGACCTGTTTGATGTCGCGGCAGGATTCGAGGCGCTCGAGGCCGCGGGATATGTCGTCGGCGACACCGCGGAGGGCGTCGCGGTCGGCGTCGTCATCGCAGTCGCGGGCGCTGCGGAGGAGGTTGGCGTGGAGGTTATGCAGCTTTCCGGCGGCGAAGCTGCGGGCGTGCGCGCAGGTGGCGGGGTCGGAGGCGAGGGCCTCGTGCTGGGCGATGCGCAGGAGGACGTTGCCGGAGACGGGGCCATCCATGCGGCAGATGAAGCGGCCGTTGAAGTCGAGGTAGGTGAGGGTGATCCCGGCTTCGGCGCACCACTGCATGACGCCGGGCGTGATCATGACGTTGCTGAAGAGGACGAGGGCGCTGAGGTGATGGCGCGGGACCTGCATGACCTTCTCGTCATCGACTTCGACGACGAGGCATTCGCCGGCGCGGCGCAGGTATGCATCCTGGTTGAGGATGTAGATGGTGTTGAGCGCGCGTCTCATGGTGCATCCCCCTCGGGGTGGTAGAGTGATTGATGGTGGCCTTCGAAGGCGCGTCGGTTGGCGAGGACCTCGGGAAGACAGGCGGGTCTGAGCGAGCACTTCTCGCAGCGCTGATCGGCGGGCGGAGGCGGGAGTGCATCCTGAGCGAGCATCGCGCGCACCTCTTCGAGGGTGTGGAGCGTGAAGGCGCGGAGGTCGGCGGTGATCTGGACTTCGTCGCGAGCGCGCTTCTTCGCGCGGTAGATGGCGCCGAGCGGCACCGGCTCGTCGAACATCTCTTCGAGGCAGATGGCCTGGGCGCAGAGCTGAACAGCGTCCGCGCGGGGCACCTTCGCGGAGCCGCGCTTGTACTCGACGGGGTAGGGTTCTGGTCGGAACTCGACGAGGTCGCATCGACCGGACAGGCCGAGTTCGTCGGACCAGATGGGAATGGCGGTTTCGTAGCGGGTGCCGCGGCGGACGCCGCTGGCCATCTCGTCCACCCTGTCGTGGCCGGAGGAACCCTGGAGGGTGAAGATGTTGTCGCCCCACGCATCCTCCAGGTGGATCAGGGCGCACTGGCGCGGGCAGTAGACCCAGTGCTGAAGGGCCGACACCGTGACGATGATGTCGTGCATGAGAGGAACCTCCCTGGTGTGACGGAAACGACAGCCCCACCCCCTCGATCCCCCTCCCCCTGGAGATACACGACATCTCCGGCGGGGGAGGGGGAGGACACAACCCGGAGCGGCGGGGCCACCGTGGCGGTGAGGCCGAATAGCTGCGGTCCGCCGCTCCACCGAGAGGGGCGCCTGTTTTGGCGGTCAGTATTCGATCTGCGTCATGGTCACCTTCTCGTAATCCGCGAGGGTATCATCGTCGATTGTGACCTCGTAGTCGCCGAAGCTGCGCGGGGCGTCCACGTCGGGCTTCTTCGCTACGTCGATGGCGTCGAAGAGTCGGTGGGCGGGCGCGTCGCCGAGGGCGGATTCGTGGGAGAAGACGTAGAGGCCCCGGCAGGCCATGAACCCGCGCGAGGCGGATCGGTCCAACTCCCACATGCGCGGGAGGGCCTGCCAGAAGGCCTCCAGGTCATCGGATGAGAAGCCGGTGTCATCGGCGAGCGTCGGGTTGAAGAATCCGTGGGCGCGGTAGAGGCCGTAGGGAATGAGGGCCTTGCGGCCCATGGTCCCATGCGTGGCTTCGTCGTCCGCCCGCTCCTGCTCATCGCCCTCAATGGCAACACGCACGATGCTCAGGTCCTGAGGAACAACAGGATCGATGGAGCGTCCGAACGTAAGCTGGAGGGGCCCGGTGACCTGTCCGCAGTTGAACTCGTTCATGCTCATAACGGCACCGAATGCTCTGACATCGAAGAAGTTAGCGCACATCCATTCCTTCGCCTTTGCGACCTCGGAGGCAGGCTGCTTCTTTCCCCGATTCTCGAGGTCAAGTTCGACGTAAGGCGCCTCGCGCTGGGAAGGCAGAAGGCCTTTGTGTTTGACGTAGATGTCGTATCCTGGGTTGTCGGCGTACAGAGCGGCGACGTAGTCGCGGACCTTGCGCTTGAGGCACACATCGGTGACGATGCCCTGCATGGTCTCGGGATCAACGCGCGGCAGGTTGCCGGCGTCGGGATCGCCGTTGGGATTGCCGTCGGTTACGTCGAACAGCAGCACGAAGTCATGTCGGACGTCAACGTTGGTGGTCTTCTCTGACATGTCAGGATTCCTCCCCTGTGGCATGATCTTCCTGTGCGGCCATGTTCGCAGCTTTCGTCTCATTCGCAGCCGCGCTGTCGGCGGCGCGCTGGTGATAGTAGCCGAGTCCGAACTCGCCCTGTTCGGTCAGCTTGAGGGTGTTGGGAAACACGTCGATGCGTGCGGCGAGTTCTTCGAGTCGGCGCTGTAGCGCAGTGGCCGCCGCTCGCTTCTTGGGATCGCTGTCTCGTCGGAGTTTAGAAAGGTGGTGGTGTGATTGTCGCATCAGATTGCCGAACACTGACGCGGGGGCAGTGGAAGCGGTGCCGTAATAGCGATCCACGACAGTTGTGTTGAGGTCCCAATTGTGGGCCGTGTTCTGTATCCGTTCGAAAACGGCCAGCAGCCTCCCGCACAGGTAAGCGGGGTCGTCGATCTGTGGGTTCATCTCTGGCGTCACGTCGAAACCCTCCTTTGCGTGACTGGACATCAGAAGACACATCTTGATCAGCGCGGCGCGGGGCCGTGTGATGGACTGTTCGCTGCGTGCTCTGCCGACGGCTCGGTAGAGAAGCTGGTCGGGCAGGTTTCCGCCGGTGAGGGCGGCGCGGATCACGTCGCTCGCGAGGTTGGGGGGAAGCTGATCCCATGGATTCCGGCCAACGCTGGGGATCAGCGCGCCCATAAGGGCCATGAGTTTGAGCGGCTCGCCGGGCTGGCCGTCGGGGTCGGCGATCTGTTGCGCGCGGAAGTAGCGCGCGATGTTGCGTTCGGCGGCCTCGACGGTGGTCTCCAGCCAGTCGCGGATGACGACACGTCCGCCCGAGCCGGACAGGGCGAGCGCGTAGAAGTCGTCGGCGCTGCCGGTGGCCCTGCGGCGACCATCCTCGACAGATTCGAGAAGCGCACGGACGTCCTCCGGTTGTGGCTCGGACAGAAGCGTGGCGACGGACAGGTCGGAGTCCTCGCGCGTCCAGAAGACGTACGCGATCTGGTCGGAGATGCGGAAGCTGTGGCGATCGCTGGCGAGGAACTCGGTAAGCACCAGGGCGTAGTCGCGGGCGCAGTTCCAGCACGTGGGGGCGATGAGCGCGGCGTCAAGACCGAACGACTCATAGGCCGACGCGTTCGCGGACACGATGGCGCACCCGACTGACTGACCGCCGGGAACGCGCTTGACCTTCCCCGGATGACGGTCGGCGATGGGTGCCGTGCGGCCACAGACGAGGCAGGTCTGCTCATCGCCGCCACGCTCGGCGAGGTCCTCCGCGACGCAGGCGGCCCAGTGTTCGCGGATGGATTCGGCGTCAACGAGGATCTGACCGTCAACGCGAAAGGTAAGGGTGTCGCCGCGCTGCAGGTCCTCGGGGAAGTCGGCCTCCTGGAGGTTGTCCTGGAGGTAGGTGATCACGGCGCGGATGGCGTCCTCGTCAGTGTCTTCGCTGCACGCCTGCAAAAGCTCGAGGAAGGCCTCGTGGCAGTCGCCGATCCGATTGGCGGTGCGCTCGCTGACATCGTCGGGCACGAAGCCGAGGACGTAGTCGGTCTTGTCGGCGAGAAGCTGGGCCTCGACCTGGCTTGCACGCTGGACGGGCGTGGCCGGATGATACATGCGCCTGCCGCGATCGCTTGCCCGGTCGGTCTCGGCCATCTTCGTGAAGCCGAGCAGGTTCCCGTCCCCGTCCAGATCGATCATCCATTTGATCGGTCCTTCGGTGTAACCAGCGGGTGGGAAATCGAAGCGCTCGACCGCCTCGCATAGTCGTTTCAGGATCATGGTGTCACCTCCTCGTACAGGTCCTGTGGAACGTGAAGGACGCCGTCCTCAAGTCGGGCGTCGAAGAAGACGGGCTCGGCGCGGCCCTCCTCGGGGTCGTAGCGCAGGTCGAAGAGCATCTGGCCGAGGTCGCCGGTGAAGCTGATCGGCTGGGCCCCGTCGGGATCGCCGAAGCCGGCGGCGAACTCGCGACAGCCGAGGTAGGGGCGCATGTAGCACTGCCCCCGGGTGACGCGCCGGCGGAACTGATCGCGGTAGGCCGCGAGGTCCTGGTCGGCGTGGTCGCGGAGGACGGGCTGCGCGTCGATGCGGTAGGCCACGTCACGCAGGGCCAGCGTGTGGCGCTGGGCGCGGTTCTCGTCCGCGAGGAACAGCGGCTCTTCGGTGCCATTCATCCACTTACGCACGGTCTTATCGGAGATGGTCTCGGTGACCTCGTTGCGCAGGATCGAGAAGGTGCGGATCGGGCGCAGGACGCTGATGCTGACGATCTGCCAGCGCATCTCAGGCTTCCAGAAGATGCTCTCCAGGACGCCGCGGGCTGCCGATGGCGTCATGACCTCGTAGCTGACGCGCTCGACCTTCATCTCCGGTCGGGTGAAGCAGGCGAGGTCGCCCCAGACCTGAACACTGACCGGCGGGTAGTCGGGCATGTCGGTTCCCTCCCTTCATGTGACTGGTGGAATGTGGTCGGGCTCAACGATGATCCCGAGTTCGGTGTCATATCTCCCTTCCCAGCGGCAGAGGTCGATGCCGTCAATGACCGTGCGGCAAAGGCCCCGGGAGGAGGCTTCGTCGTGCTCCCAGGGCTGCATGTTGACGATGTAGGGCTGCAGGCGGCGCAGGTCGTGGCGGGTGATCTCGCCGGTGGCCTCGATGCGATCGAGAAGCTGCTCGCTGTCGCCCCACGGGATCGCGACCGGGATCGAGGTGTCGGCGATGTGCCTGTACTTCTCGGCCACGGACTTGAAGGCAAGTCTGGCGCGGAGCTTCGCGATGCCGTGCTTATCGAGGGAAACATCAACGTAGTACTTCTCGAAGAACAGGCGGTGTGTGGCCGGGCTGTTCAGGTCAATGTTGGAGTCGATAGCGAAGAGAAGCTGGGTGATGTCTTTGCCAGTCCGGTACTCGTCCTGGGGCATGGCTCCGTCTGCAGGTTCGAAGACGATGACGCGCCCGGTGTCGAGGAGGCCTTCGCGGTTGCAGCGGCCAGCGGCCTGGACGATGCGATCGAGCGGCGCAAGCGCGCGCAGCACGAGCGGGAAGTCGATGTCGACGCCAGCCTCGACGAGCTGCGTCGTGGCGAGGTGGATCGGCTCCTCGGCGTCCAGTCGCCGGCGAACCTCGGACAGGACGTCGCGACGGTGGGCGGCGCACATGTTGGTGGAGAGGTGAACGCGACTGGCCTCGGGCAGCTCGACGAACAGAGCGCGGGCGTCCTTGCGAGAGTTGACGACGGTCATCGCCTGAGGGCTGCCGGTCATCGCGTCGGCAATCTCGGGCCAGTCGAGCGTCTCGGGGCGGCCCGCTGGAGGCACCGTGTATGTCACCCGGCGAAGGTCCTCGGCCAGGACGATAGGATTGGGGATGATCTCCGTGATCGGGTCGTCGATGATGTGATCGTATGCGGGAGGCGTGGCGGTGGTGAGGAGCGCGGTGGTGTGGTAGTGACGGACAAGGCTGGCGAGCATGGACAGGCTTGGGCGCAGGAGGCCAGTGGGAAGGGTCTGGACCTCGTCGATGATGACCACGCTGCGCGCGGTGCGGTGAAGCTTGCGGCATTTCGCGGGGCGGTTGGAGAAGAGGCTCTCGAAGAACTGGACGGCTGTGGTGACGACGATCGGCGCATCCCAGTTCTCGGCGGCAAGCTGCCATCGATTGCGATCGGTGTCGTCCTGCTGGTCGAAGTCAACGGCGCTGTGATGTTCGAGGACGGCCTCGGCCCCGAAGATGTCGCGATAGACGGCGGCGGTCTGCTCGATGATGCTGGTGTAGGGGATGACCACGATGATCCGATCGAGGTCGTGCTGGAGGGCGTGTTGCAGGGCGAATCCCATGGCGGAGAGGGTCTTCCCGCCGCCGGTGGGCACGGTGAGGCTCAGCAGGCCCTGCGGATCATCGGCGGCGTCCAGGCAACGTTCGTAGATGTCGCGGCGGATCGCGTTCAGGCGAGTGTCCTCCGCGTCGGCCATCAGCGCGGCCTGGTGCTGCTCGAAGGGTGGCCACAGGTCCGCCAATGTGATCTCTGTCCCGCGGGTGGCGGCCTGGTCGGGGCGAAAGTGCGCCTCGGTGTCGAGGTAGTCGGCGTCCACCAGGGCACTGAAGACCATGCGGGTGAACAGTTCCGCCTCGGTGGTGTCGTTGGCGGCGAAGTCGGGGAGGTGAGGGAAGTCGTGATCGGATGGGAGGTCCAGTTCGTCCCGGGCTCGGGCGAGCAGTTCTTCTCGCTTCGGCAGGCCCTCGCCCAGGCGGCCTCTCAAGTCGGCGAGGTCGAGGAGCCCTGTATGGTGGCCAGAGATGGCGAAGGGCAACGGCAAGCGATCGGTGGGGGCGGCGAGGGCCCCGAGAAGACTGTGATCTCCGCCCCGCTCTCCGATGCCACGGACGTACCGTTGGAACTTTTCGCTGACCTTGCCGAGGTCGTGGAGGAGGCCGGCGATCCGGCCCCAGTCCGCGGCTTCCCATTTCTCCGCCATCTGGGCAGCCAGGTCCCTGGTCTTCTCGAGGTGGTCGAGCAGAAGTTGGGCTTTGCCAAAATCATTTTCAGAGTGCGCTAACAGCCTCATGAGGTACCCCCCGGCCTGGTGCGGGTGGTCCATACTACCGTCACGTAGTCTTGCAGTTCAGGAGATGTCGACATGGGACCTTCAACACGCTGAGGCCTCTGGGCTTCATTGCGGTCATCACGTTCTTCATGAGTGTCTACGTCACGGTGTTGTCGGGGCCACATATGGACGGTTCCAAGAGACGCATCGGTCCAAATCGGGAGACACTTGGTGTTCGAGTCACCTTATTAACGTGCTCCAACGGACAACCGGGCGGGCAAACCTCCGGCTTGGGGTGCCTGACAAAGCGGACAAATTGCGTACTCTTTCCCGCGTTCACTCGAACTCTCGATGCGAAGGTGTGCAGTCGATTCTTATCGAAGGAAACGATGTCAGTTTTCGTCTTACATTGTTCACCGGCAGGAATGTCTCGTTGGGGGAGGCCACAGTTCCCCCGTGACCGCTTGTCCGCTTTGACCGACGGAGGCCCCTATGCCAGCGCCCGAGGCCGGACAACTTGTCGTTCTCCGCAACCGACCAGCAGTCGTGAGGGACATCGCGACCGCAGAACCGATCGACAACAGTGCCGAGGCCCAGACGTTCGTCACCGTCGAGTACATCGATGACGGCCGCGATCCCGACACGGACACCGTGCTGTGGCAACGGGAATCGGACGCTACCCCTCTGTCGTCACTCAGGCTGCCCGATGTCGAAAGCACGGGCGGCAACCCAGATCCTCCCGCCCAATTCGAGAGCCTTCTGTATTCGTTACGATGGGGCAGTATGGGCAGACAGGCCCTCATCCGAGACCGCAAAGCGGCAGGCCTGGTGTCACCGTGGATGGGTGCAATACAGGTCGAGGACTATCAGCTCCACCCCGTCCTCAAAGCGATCTCCAGTCCACGCGTGGAGATGCTCCTGGCTGACGATGTCGGTCTGGGGAAGACCATCGAGGCCGGCCTGATCGCGACCGAACTGATCGCGCGGCGGCGGATTCGTCGAATACTGATCGTCTGTCCCGCTTCACTGCAGATTCAGTGGCAGGAGGAGATGCGCGAGAAGTTCAATCTCGATTTTACTGTGCTCGACCGGGATCGCATCTTTCAGATCCAGCGAACGCTCGGAATGGACGCGAACCCGTGGCTCACCACCCCCCGTGTCATTACGTCCATGGATTTCCTCCGGCAGCCCGATGTGCAGGAGGACTTCATGACGGGGGTCAACAAACTTCAGCGCCCGGAGACGGGCTCACCGGCCTGGGACCTGCTCATTGTGGACGAGGCCCACAATTTCATGCCGTCTGCCACCGGCACGGACAGCCAGCGCTGCCGGATGCTCCGGACAATCAGCCCCCAGTTCGAGCACCGTCTCTTCCTAACCGCAACACCCCACAATGGGCGAACTGCTTCCTTCTCGGGCTTGCTGGAGCTTCTGTCACCAGTGCGCTTCCAGCAAAAGCACACGCTCGACCACGATGACCACCGCCAGATTCAGGAGACTGTCGTTCGCCGATTGAAGTCCGAACTCAACGAGCAATCGCCTATCGACCGTTTTGCCTCGCGCTACGTCCACAATCGTTCGGTGTCATTCGGCGAGGCCGAATCACGCCTGTTTGACGCGGTGGAGGCATATCGTACCGCCGCACTCACCACCGCCCGAAGTATGGATCGGCGCGACGCTCAGATCCTGCGCTTTCTCATCACCATCCTGATCAAGCGCCTCCTCTCCAGCAGCTATGCCTTCGCGCGGAGTTGGTGGAGCCATGTCATCGGCTATGACCTGCAGCCCGCGTCAGATGCGGAAGTCGCGAACGCCGTCGAACGCGCGCAGGCCGACCTCGACGACGACGTGGAACGGGCACGTAGGGAAGAGGACGCCGTTCGCCAGGGCGCGGCGTGGTTGAAGGACCAGTACCCGCAACTTCTCGAGCGTGTCCAGTCAGTGAATGAAGCGCTCAGGGATCTGGGCTGGACGCCGGAGCGCCTTCAGTCCGAGCTTGGCGACGGCCCCGCCCCGCCCGACGCCCGCTGGGATGTCCTGCTTGAGTGGATCGACGAGAAGCTGCGCGATGGCGAGCGGTTCCGCGACGACGAGCGCGCTATCATCTTCACCGAATACAAGGACACGCTCGACTACCTGCTCTGGCGGTTCGAAAGGGAGGACCTGACCGAGCCGACCCTTCAGTACCTCTTCGGCGGCGTGCCATCAAGTCAGCGCGAAGTCGTGAAGGAGGCATTCAACGATCCGGACAGCTCGATCCGCATCCTGGTCGCGACAGACGTGGCGTCGGAGGGGCTGAACCTGCAGACGTCCTGCCGCTATGTCTTCAATCAGGATATCCCCTGGAATCCGATGCGCTTGGACCAGCGCATCGGCCGCGTCGACCGCCACGGGCAGGGCCGCGATGTCTACGCCTTCCACTTCAGCTCTGACGAACAGGCCGATCTGCGCTTTCTCGACAGAGTTGTGGGAAAGGTCAATACGGTCAGAGAGGACCTGGGGAACGTCGGCGAGGTTATCGACGAGGCCGTCACCGAGCACTTCACCAGGCGACACGTGGGCGCGGAGGAGTTCGAGCGCCGCGTGGATGAAACGAGCGCTCAGGACCAGGCGCGGGAGGACTACGCCGGTCGCGATCAGGGCTCGGAGGAGGAGTACCGGAAGGCGCGCCAGGCGCTTCACGCCGAGGAACTTCGACTCGGCCTGAACGAGCAGAACATGGCGCAGGTCCTCCGGCTCGCGATGACCGCAGCCAGCGGTCAGTTGAAAGAAGTCGAGGCCGGGGATGACAGCTCGGGGCCGACCATCTACCGCGTCCAAAAGGTCCCTCCCGCGTGGGAGGAAGTCATCGACAGCAGCGTCCGCATCCACAAGGGGCCAACGGCCTCAGCGCTGCCCAAGCTCGTCTTTGACCCCGACTACTTCATCGAACAGCAGCAGCAGTATCCCGTGTTCAAGCCAAGGCTGGACACGCGCTTGATCCGACTCGGGCACCCGCTTATGCGCCGCGCCATCAGCCACTTCAGGCGCAAGCTGTGGGAGACGGATGGTGGCCACTGGACCATCGTCGGCTCCGAGATGCCCAGTGGAACCGAGGCGATCGTGATCCTCCACGCGCTTTGCAGCGCCACCAACGAGGCCAGGCAGACCATCCACGAAGAAGTGCAAAGCTGGCCGTTCATCGTCGAGGGCCGGTCACTTGCACCGATCGATGACGCGTACTGGGTGGAATTGAAGGGCCTGCCCACCTTCGCGCTCCCGTCCGGCGTCCTCTCTCAGTGGCATGATCGATTCCGAGAGTGGTGGCTCGATCACGAAGAGACCTTTACCGATGTCCTCGACACCCACGAAGATAACTGGGCCGAAGATCTGCGTGAGACTCTCGCCGACGCCCGCGCGAAGGCCCTTGACGACACCCGTGAAGCCTATGCCGGTCGTATCGCCGAAATAGAGGCGCAGGACACTCCGGAGGGCCTCAAGAAGCTCAAGCGCGAGTTGATCGAGGCCGAAAAGAGAGCCGTCCAGCGCACATTCGACGAAGAGGAGAACCGCCGCCGCCGGGAGCACCTGCGCGAGCTGGAGCGCGAACTCTCCGAAGCCCAGTGGCAGCGGGAGCACAGCCAGCTCCAATTGCTTCGGGAGCAGCTTGGGGCTGAGCGTGATCGCCTCCTCGAAAAGGCCATTCCGAAACGTTACACTCTGGCGCGCGTTGACGTGCAACCAGTCGGCGTCGAATACCGTGTCCGTGCCCGCAAGCAGGGGGATAGCTGATGCCTGACGAGGAAACCCTCAACCCATGGTGGACCGATCTGCGCCACGGGGGAATGATCATCTCGCCCGCGGTGCTGGATGAGACTTTCCCCTCCGGAGCTGACTCCGTCAATGGCCGCCCGTACCAGAAGCTGCGCGATGCCTGGAACCGCTTCGAGGCCTGGCTGAGCAGCCCCCACAGTGACTCCGGCGGCGCCGCGCCGCTCTACCGGTGGCTCGACGCAGTCCTCGAGGATTACCTCGGGCATCCCGCCGACCGGTGGCAGAAAGGACCGCACGTTGATGACCGGTTCAAGGCCGAGACCCTCGCCGGGCAGCGTCTGCGCGCCAACCGCGTCCTCATGCGCGATGGCGCCGACGAGCCCGCGCTGCTGCTGATGGTCGATCGCAACAGCCGCGTCGGCATCGGCCGTGGCAGGCGCGCATACGCGAACCTTCTGCATCTGCTGCGCGAGACCGGCCACAAGCTCGGCCTGCTCACCAACGGCGTCCAGTTCCGCCTCGTCTATGCCGGCCTCGACCACGACGCGTGGGTCGAGTGGGATGCCGAAGCCTGGTTCGCCGAGGGTGAGCGCCGCCGCCAACTTGGCGGACTGATCACACTCCTTGGCGAGCAGGGCATGCAGTCCCGCGACGGTCTCGCCTTCCCGCTGCTCGATGCCGTCGAAACCTCGCGCGACAAGCAAGGCGAGCTGTCGCAGGTGATGGGCGAGCAGGTCCGCCGCGCGATCGAGATCGTCCTCGCGCACGTGGACAGGGCCGCCCGCGCCAACCCCGAACTCCTGGATGACCTGCGCCACAATCCAGAGACCGGTGAGCCGCTCGACGAAGACGAATGGCTGGCCGCCCTGTTTCAGGCTGCCACGCGCGTGGTGATGCGCCTCGTGGTCGCGCTCTTCGCGGAGGCGCGGGATCTCCTCCCGAAAAGTCTCGAGTCCTACTACCACTCCTACTCAGTGGAGGGACTGTTCGAGCAGCTTACCAATGCCGAGGCCAATGAGGGCACTTCGGGGCTCGAAGAAGGCCGCTACGCCTGGTCGCGCCTCATGTCTCTGTTCACACTCATCCACGAGGGCTCCAGCCACCCGGACCTGCCGGTCCCCGAGTACGGCGGCACGCTCTTCCGCCGCGGCGACGGGGATGCCCGCGACCCGATACTCCGCGCGCTGGCCATCTTCGAGTCCGATGACTTCGAAATGCCCGACCTCGCGGTGCTGAAGGTCCTGCGGCTGCTAAAGATTGGCCGCGTGAAGGCACAGAGGGGCCGCTCAGCCAGGTGGGTCTCCGGGCCCGTGGACTTTTCGGATCTGCGCACCGAGTACATCGGTATGATCTACGAGGGTCTGCTCGACTTCCAGCTTCGCCAGGTCAGCGAGGACCAGGGCGCCGTGGTCTTTTTGGACATCGGCCAGCAGCCGGCCCTGCCCCTGTCGCTGCTGGCGGGCATGGACGATGACGCGCTCGATGACCTGCTGGGCACGCTCAAGTCCGAGAAAGCGAAAGGCCCCGACCTCAGCCAGGATGAGGAGGAAGACGAGGAGCTTGAGGAGATCGAGGAACTCGAGGAGGAGGCCGAAGACGAGGACGAACCCGACGTTGAGCGCGAGGAAGAGGACCTCACCGAGCGCGAGGAGCTTCGCCTGCAGGTGCACGAGTGGGCCGTGCGCGCGGTGAAAGTTGCCGGACTCGTCAGGGAGCCGCGCGGCAAAGACCCCGACTGGGACGCGTACGAGGAGGACTGCCGCGAAGAAGCCGTCCGCCTCATCCAGCAGATCGTGGCGCCCGGCGAGATGTACCTGGTCCGCTCCGGTGGCACCCGCAAAGGCACCGGCACCTTCTACACCCGCCCGCAACTGGCCGTCCCGACCACTCACCGCACCCTCAAGCCCCTGGCGTACGATGTGCAGCAGGAGGACGAGCCGCCGCGCCCGCCCGCAGAGATCCTCTCCCTGAAGGTCTGCGACCCCGCCATGGGCTCCGGCTCGTTCCCCGTCGCCGCGCTGCGTTACCTGACAGACGCGCTCTACCAGTCGCTGCAGTACCACGGCCACATCCGCGAGGCCGAGGCCGGCACCGTCATCAGCCTGCCCTTCGGCGAGAAGGCCACCGGCGAGCCCTACGAGGAGACTCTGCCCGTCCCGCCCGATGACGAGCGCTTCGCCGATATGCTCAAAGCCCGCCTCAAGCGCCATGTCGTCGAGCGCTGCATCTACGGCGTGGACATCAACCCCATGGCCGTCGAGCTTGCCCGCCTCAGCCTGTGGATCGAGACCATGGACCGCGAGTTGCCCTTCGAGTTCCTCGACCACAAGCTCAAGGTCGGCAACTCGCTCATCGGCTGCTGGCTCGACCGCTACCGCGACTACCCCGCCCGCGCCTGGGAGCGCGACGCCGGCGACAGCGGCGCCGACTACCGCGCCGTCAACTTCAGCAAGGGCGAGATCTCACAGCGCATCAAGGACACCCGCAACGATGTCGTCAAGGACGAATTGCGCTCATGGATCGAGGCGCGCGGGCCGCAGCAGGTCATGCGCTTTGGCGATGAGCAGGAGACCGGCCGCGAGGTGCAGGAGGACGCGCGCGAACAGTTCGAGCGCATCCACGACATGCCCCGGCACCTGCGCGAGGACGCCTACCGGCAGTGGCAGCAGGGCGACGAGGTCGAGCAGCTCAGGGACGCCTTCGACCGCTGGTGCGCAATCTGGTTCTGGCCGATGGAGGACGAGAGCGCGCCGCGGCTGACCCCCGCGCGCTTTCACGAGGACGACGAGCGCATCGCGGAGATCGCGCGCGAGGTCGCCCGAGAGCAGAAGTTCTTCCACTGGGAGCTTGAGTTCCCGGATGTCTTCACACCCGACAGCCGCGGCTTCGACGCCGTCCTCGGCAACCCGCCGTGGGAGACCGTGCAGCCGGAGACCAGAGAATTCTTCACCCGCTATGACCCGATCTACCGCACCCGTGGGAGGCAGGAGGCGCTCGACGTCCAGGAGGAGCTTTTCGAGCGGGACCCCGACATCGAGCGCCGCTGGCTGCGTTACGTGTCCGGCATCAAGGGCCTGAGCAACTGGGTCAAGGAGGGCGCGGACCCGTTCGACTTCCCGCTCAGGGGGAAGGGCCAGAAGGCCGTCAAGGAGACGTGGGAGCGCATTCGGAACCGGCGCGAGGGGATAGCCCACCAGGATCACCCGTTCCGCCACCAGGGCGGCGGGAAGGTCTACACCTACAAGCTTTTCCTCGAGGTCTCTCACCACCTCATGCGCGAGGGCGGCCGGCTGGGTATGCTGGTGCCGTCGGGCCTCTACACCGACATGGGCAGTGGCGACCTGCGCGAATTGTTCCTCGAAGAATGCCGCTGGGAGTGGCTCTTCGGGTTCGAGAACCGCAAGGGCATCTTCCGCATCCACCGGTCCTTCAAGTTCTGTCCCATCATCATCAAGCGTGATGGCCGCACCGACGAGTTGCGCGCCGCCTTCATGCGCCACGACCTGGAGGACTGGGAGGATCGCGACCCGCGCACGCTGCCGGTGTCTCGCGAGCAGGTCGAGCGCTTCAGCCCGGAAACGCTGTCATTCCTGGAGTTCACGAACGAGCGCGAGCTTGAGATTGCCGACACGATCTACGGCGACAATCCGCTGCTCGGCGACGAGGGCCCTGATGCGTGGAACGTGGAGTTTTCGCAGGAGCTCAACAGGACCAGCGACCGCCAAGTCTTTCCTCCTCTCAGCGACTGGCGAGACCAAGGCTACGCACCAGCGTCGTACGGAAGATGGGCAAATGACGAAGGCGAGATCGCGCTTCCAGTTTACGAGGGGAGAATGGTTGGCCAGTTCGATTTCAGCAAGAAGGGTTGGGTATCAGGTCGCGGTCGCGGTGCAGACTGGCGGGTTATCCCGTGGAACGACAAGCAGATGGAACCGCAGTACATGATGTCGGAGAATGAGTATCTTCGGCATGACAAGGTAATCCGAGCACCGCGCATTACATACATGCGTGTCGGCTCAGCCACGAACACGCGCACGATGATCGCGACCGTCATCACCACATTACCCTCCTGTGACAAGGCTCCCACAATTAGCGGACTCGATATTGCCTCGTCGCTTCACCTCTGTGCGTATCTCAATTCGTTTGCTTACGACTTTGTCATGCGGCGCAAGTGTGGCAGCCTGACGCTGGACTTCCACACCGTTTCAGCTACCCCCTCGCCACGAGCAGTTCCGGCTGAGAGTCGGTCACGGCTCGTGAAGTGCGCTGCAGAACTCGCGATGCCGCACCGCATGTTCGCCCGAGAATGGCTTCGCCTGCGGGCGGAGTATCCGGGGTTGGAGGAGACGCCGTGGCAGCAGTTGTGGGCGATCGATGATGCACGGCGGCTGCGCCTGCGCTGCATGATCGACGCCATCGTGGCCGAACTGTATGGCCTCAGCTACGACGACTTCGCCTACATCCTGCGGATCGACCCCGATGACCCGAAGGGCTTCTGGCGCGTGGACAAGAACCTGCCCGAGGAGCAGCGGCAGACGACGCTGACGGTGCAGGCTTTCCGGCACCTCAAGGACGTGGGACTGGAGGCGTTCTGCGAGCGCGGGTGGGAGCTTCCCGAGCACGCCCGCCGCTTCCGCGAGGATCGGCAACAGTTCGTGTGGGAGGCGACGGAGGACTGGTCTGACTGCGAGCGTCACGCGCATAACATCATCGGCGAGGCCGGGTGGGCGGACTTCCAGCGCGAGCTTGAGGCCATCGCCCGCGGCGAACCTCTCGCCGACCCAACCCGCGACCAGCAGGAACTCCCCGACATGCCCGACGGCCCGCAGGGGAGGCTGTTGTAGGACGAAGGGCAATAACACATCCGCATAGCCACGACAACGGAACACGGCGTCGGCCCTTGGCAGGGCCGATCTCCGAACGACAACGGCACGGCGCCGCCCGGCCGTTCGGAGGTTTGGCCTGCCCAGGCCAAACGCCCTTTGACAGGGGGTAACTGACGATGGCCATCAACCCGGTCCAGTTCGCCGATCACGTCAACGAGCAGTTCCTGCGCTACCAGCTTACCGCGTTTCCGATCACGGACCCGGACCTGTTCGCGCAGGCGCAGCAGATGCTGGGCGACCGTGTCGATTCCCCGCTGATTAAGGGCCCCTATGTCTCGATCTCCCGCTCCTACAGGTTCGGCCCGCGGCTGACCGACCTCGCCGCCGAGGGCTACGTGCACCGCGCCCTGCCCGCGGTCGCGGACTACGACCGGCTCTTCGCGCACCAGTGGGAGACGCTGCGCAACGTCAGGGAGGGGAAGCACTGCCTGGTCTCGACCGGCACCGGCAGCGGCAAGACCGAGGCCTTCCTCTACCCGATCATCGACCGGTGCCTGCAGATGCGCGACGCCGGTGAGCCCGAGGGCGTGACGGCGATCCTCGTGTACCCGATGAACGCGCTGGCGATCGACCAGCTTGACCGCCTGCGGCACATGCTGGTCGGGACCGGGGTGTCGTTCGGGATGTACGTGGGCTCGACGCCCTCCGATGACAGCGAGGCGGGGAACGTGCGGCGGCTGGGGCGGGAGGTCAAGCGCGCGGAGTATGCGCGGATGGCGGCGGAGATCGATGAGGATCAGGACCTGATCCTGAGCCCGTGGGAAGAGCGCGTGACCGAGGAGGATATGCAGAACAATCCTCCGCGCATCGTGCTGACGAACGTGTATCAGCTTGAGCTGCTGCTTACGCGCGGCAAGGACCTCGGGATGTTCGTCGATCCGCCGCTGGAGTACCTGGTCTTCGACGAGGCCCACACCTACAGCGGGGCGATGGGCGCGGAGACGGCATGTCTGATACGGCGGCTGCGCGCTTTCTGCCGCAGGAGCGCCGATGAGGTGACCTGCATCGGCACCTCAGCCACGATCACGGATCCGGAGGGCAGCGAGGAGGACGCGGCGGCGAGCTTCGCCTACCGCTTCTTCGGGGTGGATCCCGGGGATGTGGCGCTGGTGCGCGAGGAATATCAGGAGCAGGACTGGCCGGAGGATCGCCGCACGCCCGACGAGCCGGAGGGGGATATGCTGGCGGCGCTGGACCGGGCGATCACGGCCATCGAAGAGGACGACCGTCCGGCGGTGGGAGAGGTCTATTCTGAACTGACCGGTGAGACGCTGCCGGCGGGCGGGGATACCTACGCGAAGCTCTTCGATGCATTGAAACACAACGAACTGGCCTACCAGATCTGTGACCAGCTTACCGAGGCGAAGCACATCGAAGAGGCGGTCGATATCATCTGGCGGCGCGTCAAACGTCGCGAGGATCGCTCCCAGCAGGCGCAGGCGGAGCTGCTGACCTACCTGGCGCTGGGCGCGGCGGCGCGGCAGGGCGAAAATACGCTGATGCGGCCGAAGGTGCATTACTTCGCGCGGGGGCTGAGCGGGGCGGTGGTGACCTTTGAGGGCGCGGACGACGACCACGCGGAGGCGAGGCTGTATTTCCGCGGCGAGGACGCGCAGGAGGCAAATCCCACGCGCCTGCCCTCGGCGATCTTCCCGATCCACGTATGCAAGAACTGCGGCCAGCACTACTACCGGACGTGGCTGCATGATCTGACGGTGGACGGGGGCAAGTTCCTCGGCGGCCAGAGCGAGGGTGGCAATAGCTACTGGGCCCCGGCTGAGGAAGAGCAGGGAAGCATGGTGACTTTTACGGACGGCTGCGTCAGCAAAACCCCCCCCGACGAGGAAGACGAGGCGGACGCGGAGCGGGTGACG
>CAZAHB010000058.1:0-25167 GCA_964484945.1 uncultured Armatimonadia bacterium
GCGAACTGCCGGTAACGGTGGGGTAGCGTCCGAAGGGGAAACGGCCTCCAGGCGGGGGCGCGTCGGGTCCAGTCTCCCAAGTGAACGCGGAGTCCAGGCGCCCCCGCCTGGACGTCGTTCCCGTTTGTCGGGGTACAGGGCCCCCGCGCCGACCTGTGCCGTTGGCCGTCCATGTCTTTGCCGTGCGGAGGGACGCATCTTCGAGATGCGTCCGCCGTTCGCCGTCGATGTCGTTCGTCGTTCTGAGGGGTTACCAACCATGGACCACATGTTGACCGCCACGCTCCTTCTCGCGATGGCCGCAAGCTGCGCATCCGCCGCTGAGTACTGGTTCGTCCGATCCGGAAAGCCCGTCAACGTCGAGACCGAGGACGCCAGGCTTCAACAGCCCGATGACGCCGTCAGCCTCGGAGGCGAGGGGAAGATGCTCTGGGGCGCCGCCGTCATCGGCGAGGGCAACGCCACGGTACGCGCGCGGCTTCGGATCGAGGACCTCAGGCGCAGCGCGGCCTCGCTTGTCCTCGACGGCTCCAGTCACTTCGGTTTCGAGGGCGGGTCGGGGAAGATGTTCGTCGAAGGCCCCGCGCTCGGCGGCGAGACAAAGATGGTCGGCGATGCCGTGGTGGAAGAGGGACAGCCCTTTGACCTCGAAGCGCGGCTGCGCGGTGACACGATCACCTTCCTGGTCGATGGCGAGCAGGTCCATGAGCAACCGTACGATGGCGATGCGCTGGGGCTGGTGGGCCTGCGCCCGCACCGGGCGACGATGAGCGTGGAAAACTTCATGGTCGAGACCGACGCGGACGTTGAGAACTGGGAGCCTCTCCCCCACACAACCGTGTTCCACGGTGGGATGGCGGACTACCACACATACCGCATCCCGGCCCTGATCGTCTCACCGGAGGGCACGCTGCTGGCGTTTGCGGAGGGGCGCAAGAACAACCGGCGCGATCATGGCGATATCGACATGATGCTGCGGCGAAGCACGGATGGCGGCGAGACCTGGGAGCCGCTGCAGATGGTGTACGAGGAGGGCGGCGATGCGGAGATCACGATCGGCAACCCGTGCCCGGTGGTCGATCGGGATACCGGCCGCATCTGGCTGCCCTTCTGCCGCGACAACGATGACGTGCTGGTCACCTTCAGCGATGACGACGGCCTCACCTGGGCCGAGCCGCGGGAGATCACCGACCAGGTCAAGCCCGAACACTGGGGCTGGTACGCGACCGGGCCGGGTGTAGGCATCCAGCTTCGCCGCGGTCACCACGCCGGCCGGCTCCTGGTCCCCTGCGATCACCGGGAGAAGATCGATGGCAACTGGAGGATGTTCTCACACGCGTTCTTCAGCGATGATCACGGTGAGACGTGGCAGGTCGGGGAAAATGTCGGGCTGCACACCGACGAATGCCAGGCGGTGCAACTAACCGACGCGCGGGTGATGATGAACTGCCGCAACTACTGGCTGCGCACCGGCGGCGTGGCCGAACGCGGAGGGATGCGCGCGGTCGCCCACAGCGAGGATGGCGGTGAGACCTGGGGCGAGTTGCGCTTCGACGATACGCTGGTGGAGCCGGTCTGCCAGGCGAGTCTGATCCGCTACAGCGTGGAGGACCTCGGCGATGACCGCAACATCCTGCTTTTTGCCAACCCGGCCTCGAAGACCAGCCGCACGAAGATGACGGTGCGCGCCAGCTACGACGAGGGCGAGACCTGGCCGGTCAGCCGCCTCGTGAACCCGGGATCATCCGCGTACTGTTGCCTCGCGCGGCTCCCGGACGGGCGGATCGGCCTGTTGTATGAGCGCGATAACTACCGCGAGATCGCGTTCGTGGCATTTGAGCTGGAGTGGCTGGAGCGCAACGGGGACGTCAGAGAATGACGGCATCGGGGCTGGGCAGCCCCGGCCTCCGGACGGCAAAGGGAATGTCAAACAATCTCGAGTACCAACGTGAACCGGGGAACGGCAACCGCCTGCCGTTCCCCGGTTCCCCATTCCCTTTTCCGACCGTTAGCCGTCAATATACATCTCCACCACCGGGATCTCCACCGGCGGCTTCACGATCGGCATCTGCAGCAGGATATCGTCATCCTCCTCGGTGAACTGGATCTCCGAGGCGTCGTGCAGAAGCTGCGCGTATTCGACCTTACCCGCCATGTCCGGCAGCCGCAGCGTCTTCATCGGCCAGTCGAACACGTGGCAGTAGAGCCGGCCGGTGTCGAAGTTCTGCGTGTACCGGCAGTCGCTCGGCGCGTCGAAGTCCGACATGGTGCAGCCGTAGATCGAGCGCTCGTTGACCGCCATCCACTCGCCCATGCCCGCGAGGCGGTCCTTGGCGCGGTAGTCGAAGGTCCCGCGGGCTGTCGGGCCCACGTTCAGCAGCAGGTTCCCGCCCTTGGAGACCCCGTCGATGAGCATTCGCAGCAGCATCGGCACGGACTTCCACGTCTTCTCGTCGCGGTGGTAGCCCCACGCGCCGCTGAAGGTCTGGCAGGCCTCCCACAGCACCGGCTCGCCATCGACCTCGTACCAGCCCTCGGGCTGAACCTGCTCGGGCGTCCAGTAATCCTGCGGCGTGTCGGTGCGATTGTTGATCAGGATGCCCGGCTGAAGCTCGCGCACCATCTGCACAAGCTCTTCGGACTGCCAGTCCTCTTTGCCCTTACCGTCGGCCAGCAGTCCCTCGCCCTCGCGCTGGGGGTAGCTGAAGTCGAAGAAGATCAGGTCGATGTCACCGTAGCCTGTCAGAAGCTCGCGCACCTGCGCGTGGAGATACTCGGCATACTTGCTCACATCACGATCCTGATTCGCCTTCAGGAACTCCTCGTCATTGGACTGCGGATGGATCGCGTCAACCGGAAACTCGGGGTGGTGCCAGTCGATCAGCGAGTGGTAGAAGCCGACCTTCAAGCCCTCGGCGCGGAAGGCCTCCACCATCGGCTCGATCAGGTCCTCGCCCCACGGGGTGTTGGTGACATTGTAGTCGGTCTGCTCGGTGTCCCAGAGGCAGAAACCGTCATGGTGCTTGGTGGTGATGACGAAGTACTTCATCCCTGCGTCAGCGGCCATCTTCGCCCACTCGCTGGGGTCATACAGGTCCGGGTAGAAGTGGTCGAAATACTTCTGGTACTGCTCATCAGTCAGGTTCTCATACTTCTTCACCCACTCGTGTCGCGCGGCGCAGGCGTAGATGCCCCAGTGGATGAACATTCCGAAGCGGTCGTGGACAAACCAGTCACTGTCTCCAGCCGTCGGCTCGATCTCGACAGGCATGAGGTCATACCCTCCCGTTGATCTGTGTGCATCAGTCGCGTGAGCCCTGATTCCACGCGGCCGGAACGACAACCTCCCCCGTCACGTCATGCGCCAGCCGAATCATGTTGCCCTTACGCTCACAGTTGTGTCCCTCTCTCCTCTCCCGCCTGCTACCTCAATCCCCGGAGTTCGCGTAGCGCTGTCGTTTACCGCCATGCAAACTCCCAAACCCGAACAAAGTGAGGAGGCACGCAGCGAGTGGATCGTCTTTCGGAGGTCGGGCGAGCCTTCGCCCGACGCGGGCCGCAAGGCTCGCATTCGTTGCCGTAGTAGTTTCAATCATTAGACTCTGATACAGAGCCCGAACAGGAGCTCCCCTTCGCTTCCCGAATCTCTATATGGCGATTCACAACCTGGCGCGAGGGGATGGATAGACATGAATGATTTCGTGACGAAGGTCGTCAGCACCATGGACGTGGACATGAGCACCGCGCAATCGGCAACGGGAGCGCTTCTGAAAGCAGCCCGCGAGAATCTCAGTTCCGATGATTACGCAACGCTCGCCGAGAACGTGGACGACGTGGACGGGGTGATCGAAAAGTCGCCGCAGGAGACCGAGCCCGAGGAGGGCATCAAGGAGGCCGCTCAGGGCGTGCTCGGCCGCGCGGCGGAGGCGCTCGGGGCGGAGGGCGCCGGCTCCATCGGCATCGGCACGCTGCTGGGCGCGGCGGGCCTCGCGCCCGACCAGATGCCGCGATTTGTGGACATGTTCCTCGAGCACATGCGCGAGAAGGTCGGCTCGGACGTCACCGGGAACATGCTCTCGGAGATGTCCGGCCTGCTCGACCTCAAGAGCGGCGACGCGACGGTCTGAAGCGCGTCGCGCGGTCGAATTCGCTGAGAGCGCGGGCCTGACGCCCGCGCTCTCGTCGTATCAGGAGGCACCGCCATGAAGCGCATCGTCCTGCTGCTCGCCGCGCTCACCATCGCCGCGTCCTGCCACGCCCGCGAGGTCCGCATCCCGCTCCGTTATGCGGCGGGCGAGGGCGCGATCTTCGACACCCGCGGCGCCATCGCGAACACACACGTCCCGGTGGCCGACACAGACGGCTTCATCGCCATGGAGGCCGAGTGGGCGGACCGCCACCAGTTCGACCCGGACATTCGTCACGCGAAGGCCCCAATACCGGAGGATGCCGGTGCCTCCGCGGGCGCCTTTCTGGACCACGCGGTCTTCGCCTCATACGAGCTGCTCGCGAACGCGGATGGCGATTACTGGCTGTGGGCGCGCGTGCGCACCGGCGAGGGACACTGGCGCTTCCGCGACGTGGTCAAGTGGCAGGCGCTGGAGTACGAGTTCGAGACCCCGCCGGACCTCTCGCGCGCGACGCTCTACCTTTACAACGTCGAGTCACCGGACACCGCGTACTTCGATGACGTGCACATCGAGGACCTCGGACCGGTCGGGCAAGGTGAAGGCTGACGCATGACCCGCGGTCAGCAATCCGGGACTGAGATCGCTCACCGTGCGGAGGGCCACTGCTTCGTAACGACACTCAGTCGGGCAAACAGCCCCTTCGCGCGACGCGGGACCGCCTCATACTCGCGGGCACCCGGCGATTGCCTGCAGATGAGAGACGTGCGCGCAAAATGTTTCACGTGAAACATTTGTTCGAAGCAGGGCGACACATCGACAAGCCTGGACCTCAGTCCTTCGGCGCGGGCACACGTGCCAGGTAATCGACGTTCATCCCATTGCCATCGACGTTCTCCATGCGAAGGTTGTGTTCGCCGGCGGAGAGTTCCAGCACGACTGGCTCCCCGTCGCTGCCCCTCAGCAGCCCATGCGTCCAATCATTCGCGTTTGAGCTGTATCCGCCCGTGCCCGCGAAATCGAACTCGCCCATTTGCTCGCCATCGAGGCTCACAGCCCGCCGCACACCGTTCGTGGCGCAGTAGCGCACCGCCAGCACGTATCGCCCGTCCTCCGGCACCGGGAGGGTCCACTCCAGCCAGTGGCCAGGGTCGTCCCAGTGTGAGAAGCAGTTCTCATCCGCGCCAACCTTGTCATCGCGGATCTGCACCTCGCCGCCGCCCTGCGCGGTGATGTCTTCCGCCTGGGTGCGCGGCCGGTCCGTCAGCGGCCGGTCCACAGGCTCCAGGGTGACCGATCCCTCCAGCGCCGTCTCGCCCTCCAGCCGGGCGCGGAGCATGTACTTCTCACCCAACAGCAGGGCGCTGTCGCCACCTCCGAGCGTCACCTCCAGCGGATAGCGCTGCATCTGCCCCGGCGCGACATCCACCTGCTGGTTCCGGGGCGTGACCTCCACCCGCCCGATCGGTTCGATCTGCACGGTGCCGGCGACCGGTTCTTCGGCCGGGGCGGTCACCACCAGATCCACCGCTGCGGCCTCGCCGGGGTTGATACGCCGCGTCCGCGGCACCAGCGAGAGGTTGGCCTCACCGGCCGCGAGGCATTCGCTGGTCATCGGGCACTGGGTGTAGCCCATGGCCTGGATACACACGTCATTGCGATACAGCGGGTCCTGCATCAGGCACACGCGCCGATCGTCGGCGGGGATGGTCGTGGTATAGATGCGGATCTCGCCGGAGTGGGTCACAATCAACTCCTCGCGCCAGTCACCGATGATATCGCCGAAGCCCATCGCGCGTCCCTCGACCTGCACATCGTGCGAACCGCCGCGGAAGTCCATGATGCGCGAGCCGCGGTAAAGCTCCTGCTGCAGGTCGGCGTCCCAGTACACGGTCCGCGGGCTCAGCCCGCCGATGTCCGTCATCGCTATCAGGTCGCCCTGCGCGGACCAGAGCCACTTCTTGTCCGGGAAGTCCCGCTCGCCCGAGTAACACTCCATCCCGGGGTAGCCCGGGTCGATGTCCCCGCACATTCCGGTGGCGTGAACGTGCGTCGTGGGCTCGTCGAGGCCCCAGAGCCACTCGCCGGTGCGGGCATCAAACAGCGAGCAGCCGTCCGCGGCCTGCCGGTGCTCGATCCCGTAATAGACCTCGAGTCCGGGGCGCGTGGGATCGATGTCCCCGACGTAATGGTGGTCCGGGTGGCCCATGCCCGTGGACCACAGCTCGACACCGTTGTCATCGATCACCGCGGAGCCGAGGAAGACTTCGTCGCGCGCGTCATCATCCACATCCACCGCATGCATCGAGTGCGCGCCCTGCCCACGATAGAGGCCGCCGAGGTCCTCGTTGCTCCATGCCCAGAGCTGCTCCAGCTCCCCGTCGCGAAGCTGCCACGCCTGGACCTTCATCAGCCCGTAGGTCCCGCGATCAACGACGATGCAGGGCGTCTTCCCGTCCAGGCAGGCGATGCACATGAGGTTCCGCGAGGCCACATTGTACGCCCGGAATCCCTCGCGCGAGGGCCAGTCGGTCCGCGCGATCTGCTCACCGGTCATGCCATCGAGGACCGTGAGCCACTCCGGCCCGGTGTGCACCTTGCCCTCCTCATCGCGGGGATCTGCATCCGGGCCGGTCTTAAGGATCACCTCAGCGCGCCCGTCGCCGGTGAGATCGCGCACGAGCATCGGCGAATACCACACGCCGCGCTCGATCGCCCAGCCCAGATCATGGCTCCACAGATGCGTGCCATCCGCGAGATATGCTTCGACCGTGTAGGTTCCTTCGCTCGGTTTCCAGTACTTGCGGTAGGGGTCTACGTTGGAGTTCGGCTGCTTGATGACGAAGTCGTAGCTTCCGTTGCCATCCAGGTCCGCGATGCCGACGCGCTGGAAAGTGTAATCGCCCTGCAGCGGGATGGACAGGTAATTCCGCCGTTCATCTGAAGGCGTGGCTGCCGCCTGTACCGAGGGGTCACCGAGCGTCCCGGCGACCACGGTCCTCACAACGTAGATGTTTTCCGTATCCGGCACCGGACTCTCGTCGATGAAGTCGCAGGTACGCGTGATCGGCTCCTCGGTGATGCGCTCGGGCTGGCGCCTCCCGATCCAGCGATAGACGTGAAAGCCCACGCCCGCGGGATCATCCTGCAGCAGCCGCCAGCTAAGATACACCCGGTTTTCATCCATAGGCATGGCGACGAGCCCCCGGTCCAGGTCCTCCGCCACGCGCTCGGAGGCCCAGCCATCGACGGGCGGGCGCTCCGGCCGGTCTGAGCGCGGCGTCCATCCGCGCTGCATTTCGACCTGGTCAACCCGGGCGGTGATAGCGCCGCTACCGGTCACGCGGACATACACTTCATCGATGTTGCGCCGCACCATCGCGCGGGCCTGCAGCTTCGTCCAGTCATGTGTGCCTGTCACGTGGTCTGAGCCGATGTCCCAGCTCACGACCTCTCCATCCCTGCGCGCGACGAAAGCGAGGTTCACCTGGCCCTCGCCCTCGGTCCGCACCCAGGCGGTGGCCGTCAGCTTGTCCCGGAACTCCACCGGGAGACTCCCGCGGTTGCTCAGCGCGAAGTCCCGCTCACCGGTGTGCTCGATGTAGATCGCGCGCTCACCGTCCCGGGCGTTTTCTTCCACGAGTTCGCAGGATCCCGCTTCATTCTCGCGCATCCACCAACTCCAGCCGGGAATGCCCTCGGCACCCTCCGGGAGGAACTCGAAGCCCCCGTTTTTCACGCCGTTGACCGCGGGGATCGCTGGGGTGAATTCGAGGTAGTCGAAGTACGTGGAGCCGGGGTTCTCTTCGTGAGCGTACCGGTCATCCACCCACAGTTCGAAGCGACCATCGGTGATCTCGAACTCACCGAGGTTGCCGGAGGTCTGCTTCTGCCACGTCTCACCATCGAGCGAGACGGCCATCGGTCGGCCGACGCCACCCATACTGACCTGCCATGTGCCCTCGGGAATGCCGGTCGCGGTTGCGTGCAGAGGCGGTGCGCCTTCTTCGGGGCTCTCGCGGTCGGCCATCACCTCCGGCGAGCGCAGGACGATGCCCTCCGACCACTTCTCATCCGCATTCTGGTCGGAGGACCACAAATTCCAGTGGTCCTCCGTGTCCGTGTTCTCCTGCCATGCGTCCGCCGGCTGGGAGATATCCTCGGCCACGAAGCGAAGGACCTGCTGCTGGGCGGTGCATGCGGCCATTCCCAGCACCAGCAGAGCGATGGCGATTGTCGCAGTTCGACGCAAAAACATCGTCCGGACCTCCCCGGGTGCAGTACGCGCCCTGATAGAAAGAAGCCGCGCCGGATCTGGGCCGGCGCGGCCGGGTGAACGTTATCGCGCGGCCTTCACGGCCGCAGGTTTCGCCGAATAGCGGGGTTATCCTTCCTGGGCCCAGCCCCGCAGGATTCCCAGAGCATCCCGTCCCTCGGCCTTGAGCTGTCCCTCAGGACCGTAGATCTTGAAGTGCGGAATGCCCTGCAGTCCGAACTGCTGGGCCACCGGCGACTCCCAGTCAATCGCCTCGACACCGGGCCGGTTGATGTCCACCTTGACCAGCACCACGTCGTCGCGCCCGGTTGCAATCTCCTCGATGGCCGGGGCAATCTGCATGCACGGCCCGCAGTACTTCGAGTAGAAGTCGAAGATCACGTTCTGCCCCGGGACGAGGTAGTCAGTCAGTTCGATCTCCTCGCCGTGGCTGACGGTCCGCACGTCCTCGACCTGCGGCCCCAGCACCATCCCGCTCATCTTCGCCGCGAACTCCGAGCGGCTGTCCTGCAGGCCCTCCTCGGCCATCTCGAACGATTGCGCCATCAGGTAGGTGTGCGCCAGGCCAAGCCAGTACTGATGCTCCGCCGACAGAGTGGATGGATCTTCGGGCCGCGCGTCAACTATCTGCCGGGCCATCTGGTACGCGCTGTCCCAGTTGCCCTGCGCGGCGGCATCTTCCATCTGTTGACCCACCGCCGTGAAGTCACATGCGGGCTGCGCAAACGCGACCGCGCAAACCAGCACTGCCGCGAGACACACAAACAATCTCGGGTGATCTGTCATGGGCAAACTCCTCTCGCATCTTTTCGCCTCTCCTAAGTTAACCTTGTCCTTAGTTTCGACAGACGCGGGAGAAGTCCCCCGAGTTCAGTTTCGAATGTGCTCACGCAGTTCGCCAGGTGTCCTCCCGTGTTCTGCGTGAAGCACTGACTGGCTTCTCATCTACACAGGAACGGCCGCGTCGGCGACAGGCCTGACGCGGCCGTATAATCCGCTGAAACTGGCGATCGAAGTCGCCGTGTACGAGGAGTTACTGTTGCTGCTGTTGCTGCTGTTGCTGCTGTTGTGCCTGTGCCTGCAACTTCTGCAGCCAGGTAGCAATCATCTGCTGGGCCTTCTGGCCTTCTGCCTCAAGGCCGCCGTCGGGCCCGTAGATCTTGAAGTGCGGGAGGGTTTCTATCCCATACTGCTGCGCGACGGGCGACTGAAGGTCAACGTCTTCAACATCCGGGCGGTTGATATTCACCTTCACCAGCGCAATGTCATCGCGGTGCCGGGCCAGCGCTTCAACGGCCGGGCCAAACTGCCTGGACGCCGGGGAATGCTCGCTGAAGAACTCAAAGATAACGACCTTGCCCTCGATCAGATAGCTCTCAAGATCGACTGTTTCACCCCGGGCAATCGCCCGTATGTCAGGGTTCAGAAGCCAGTCCGTGATTCCACTCGCGAAAGCGGTCTTTTCCCGATCGTCCACGCCATCCTTGGCCAGGCGCAGAAACTGCGCCATCTTGATCTTATGCGCATTTCCAACCCAGTACTGCTCCTCCGCCGAAAGCTCGGTCGGATCGTCGGGTTTCGCTTCAAGGATCGTGGCGGCATTCGAAAACGCCTCTTCAAAATGTCCTTCCTCCGCGGCAATCTCCATCTCCTCTCCCAGAGCCTCTATATCCGGGGCCCCCTGTGCCACCGCTGCAGAACAGACCAATACTGCGATGACACAGATCGTGATTGCTGTACGAAACCTCATGTCAACAACACCTTCTCACGTCTCGTCTCTGCAGGAAGCGCGACTCCCTGTTCTGTGTGTATGCGAACGAAACGCCCCCGTTCAGAGTTCCGTGCGACTCTCATCGAGCACTCCGCGCAGATAGGCCATTCCCGCGCGGGTGGCCTCGGTGTGGCTCTCGCCACCTTCGTACTCGAAGGCCAGGTAGCCGTCGTATCCTGTCTCGACGAGCCCCGACAGGATGGCTTCGTGGTCGAGCACGCCCTCGCCATGCAGGCCCCCACGCAGCCAGATGCCCTCGGGTGTGCGGATGCGCGATTCGCTGGGGTCCGGCTCCCACTCCTTGATGTGCGCATTCACGATGTCGTCGCCGAATGCCGCGATCGCGTCAACCGGATCATCGCCGCCAACTACCCAGTTGCCGCAGTCGTAGGTGAGCTTGAGCCCCGGAGCCTCGTCCATCAGGTACTGTACCTGCTCGATCGAGGCGTACGGCGCCAGCGGATTGGGGAAGTCCTCGATCGTGACGGTCACACCCTGCTGTTGCGCGTAGGGGATGATCTCGCGCAGCCCTTCGGCAATGCGGTCGGCCGCCCGCGGCAGGTCCGCCTCGGACTCGGCGCGCCCCGGGATCAGCATGATGACCGGGCAGTCCATTCCGGCCGCAGCGTCAGCCAGCGCGCGCGCCTCCACAAGTCCGGCCTCGAAGGCCGCGTCATCGGTTGCGGCGAGATCGGCCGGCCCGTTGATGCACGAGATGGCCAGGTCGCGCGCGTCGCAGATATGTGCCACCTCCTCCGGCTCTCGGCCCGCGACTTCCCGCGCGGAAAGCTCAAGAGCCTCGAACTCGAGCGCACGCGCGAAGTCCGCCATCTCGTCGAGTGTCTCCAGGCCACCGGGTTGCCCGGGATGCACGGTGTACGTCATCAATGAGAACTTCACTTTGGGGCCCTCCATTTCGCGTTCATTTGAACACTGCACAGTTTCTCCGCCGACCTGTCCGTGGCCTGCTGTCGGCAAACCTGTTTCGCTCCTTGTTATCTTCAGGGACATCCAGTATAATCAACTGCAGATAAATACAACTACTGGGGTGAGGAAATGAAGCGGTGGAGCCGCACAGTAGTAGTGATGTTGGCAACAGCACTTATCGCCACGTCCGCGTGCGCAGACATCTACACCGGCACGCTGAACATCAACTCCGATGGCACGGACGAACTCGACGGCACGGGGGAGTGGGCGTCGGGGCAAACCTCTCTGAGCTACGAGGTCTATCAGAACGTTGATCAGACGTGGCATTACGAGTATACGTTTTCAGTACCGACGGACAGTTTTGCCATCAGTCACTTCATCCTGGAGTTGACTGAGGGCGCGCTCGAATCAGACTTCACGTACGGTGGCACCTCGGGGGAGAACACCTGGGACGACGACCTCTACAACTATCACGACCCCGGGCCGGGCAACCCCAGCATGCCCGAAAGACTGTACGGCGTGAAGTGGGATTGGAACGAGACTGAGGGCGGTTTCACCGAGGCATTTGCATTCGACAGCACGCGCACACCCGTCTGGCAGGACTTCTACGCCAAGTGCGGTGCGCCCGAGGTCAACACGATCTGGAACACCGGCTTCACCAGCGGAGACTTCGATCCGGATGACCCGTATACCTCAACCACGGTCGATGACCACGTGCTGGGGCCCGATGGCTATGTCCCCGAGCCGGCGACAACCGCGCTCTTTGGTCTCGGCCTCGCCGGCCTGGTCGGAGCACGATTGAGGCGCCGTGAAGACTGACCGCTCCGTTTCCATCTGATATGCCCGAGGCGACCGCTGTCAGCGGTCGCCTCTTTCAGTTCTGTCCAGCAGACAGCACGCTCTACTCGACGCCCAGCCCCTCCAGCAGCGCCGACCGCATGGTCTCCACCGGTGGCTGCTGGCCCGACCAGTACTGCAACGAGATCGCGCCCTGATGCACCAGCATCCCCGCGCCGTCCACGGTCTCTGCGCCCGCGTCCCGCGCGGCCTGCAGCAGCACCGTGTCAATCGGATTGTAGGTCAGATCGGCCACGACCTGCCCCGGCCGCAGCCACTCTGCGGGAATGACCGGATCGACCTCGTGGTTGGGGTACATCCCGACCGAGGTGCAGTCCACGATCACGTCCGCCTGACGGACTGCCTCGCGGGCCTCGGGGGCGTTCAGGTCGATGGCCTGCACATCGCTGAGGTCGGTCGTGGTGCGAACAAGCTCCACGAGATCCCTCGCGCGCTCGACTGTGCGGTTGACGACTGAGAGATTCGCCGCACCGTCGCTGGCGCAGGCGCACGCGACCGACCGGGCGGAGCCGCCCGCGCCAATGATCGTGACCGCGCTTCCGGTGACATCATGCCCGTGTTCGGCCAGCGAGCGCAGAAAACCGGGGCCGTCGGTATTGTGCCCCATGAGCGAACCGTCATCGCGGCGGACGATGGTGTTGGCCACACCCAGCGCCTGCACCGCCTCATCGACCTCATCGAGATGCTCGATGACCGCGCTCTTGTGCGGAATGGTCACATTCAGCCCGACCAGACCCAGACCGCGCACCCCCGCCATGGCCTCGCCCACCCGCTCGGGCTCGACCGCGAATGCGAGGTAGGTCCAGTTCAGCCCCATCTCCCGCAGCGCCGCGTTCTGCATCGCCGGGGAGAGGCTGTGCTCGATCGGCCAGCCGATCACGCCGACGAGCTTCGTCTCGGTGTCAGGTCTCATCTGTCGACTCCTCCTCGACAGCCGGCTCCGGCCAGAATCCCATGCGCGTGGCAATGGCCTTCTCGACGGTCCGGTGCAGCGCTTTGGTGACGATAAACTCGTGCTCTGCGATCTTCTCGACCCAGATGGTGTACAGTCCGCAGCGATTGCCCGCGATGATGTCGGTCATCACCTGGTCGCCGATCATCGCCGTCTTCTCCGGCTCCGCCCCGATCATCGCCATCCCCTTCCGCACGCCTCCACGGAAGGGCTTCCGGTCCCAGTGCCAGACGTTGATACAGGGAAGCTCCATCGCGTCCGCCAGACGCCGCATGCGCCGTCCGGTGACTGAGTTGGAGACGAGGCAGACGGTGAAGCGCCTGCAGGCCTTTTCCATCCAGTCAAGCCGCTCGGGGGACAGTTCCGGCATCCCGTGTGCGATGAGCGTATTGTCCACGTCGATCAGCAGGTACTCGATGCCGCGCTCGTGCAGGGCGTCGAGGTCGATATCGGCCACGCTGCGGACAACTGCATCAGGTCGGAACACGTCCCACAGTCCCATGGTGTCACCGTCCCCGGATGTTCTCAATTGCGCGCTGGTGCTGCTCGTAGGTTGGACTGAAGATGTGTGTGCCATCGGACCGAGCCACATAGAAAAACGCCTCTGTTTCGGCCGGGCGCAGTGCGGCCATCAGCGACTTAACGCCCGGAGAGGCTATCGGTCCGGGCGGCAGGCCCCTGTGAAGGTAGGTGTTGTAGGGAGAGTCGATCTCCAGATCCTCGTACACCAGCCGCTCCTTGTGCTCGGGCAGCGCGTACTGCACTGTCGCATCGATCTGCAGCTTCATCCCGCGGTCGAGCCGGTTCTGAATGACGCCCGCGATGAGCGCCCGCTCCTCATCGACCTGCGCCTCCCGCTCCACCAGTGAGGCCAGCGTGATGATCTCGTGCAGGCTCAGCCCGCGCTGGGCAATCTCCTCACGATGCGGCTCGTAGAACCGCTTCTCAAGCTCCTGAACCATCCGTTTAATAATGGGGTCGGGCCGGAGGTCACAGCAGAAATCGTAGGTTTCGGGGAACAGGTAGCCCTCGAGATGGCCGTCCGGCAGAGGCATCGATACCGCGCCCGCGACTGTCTCGGCGACCGCTGCCTGTTCGAACTGTGCGGCCTCCTGAACCAGTTCGGCCTCGGCCACGCGTTCGCCGATCTGCCGCAGCGTCAGCCCCTCGGGAATTGTGAGCCGCCGAACGGCAATCTCGCCGGAGGCGATATGGCGGGCGATCTCCTCCCCGCTCATGCCGGGCGATATCTCAAACACGCCCGCCTGCAGGCTCCCCGCCAGCCCCTCGAGCTTCAGCATCAGCTTGAAGGCCCGAGGATCGCGGATCAGCGACTTGCGATACAGCAGTGTGGTGATGTCGTCCACGGAACTGCCTTCGGCGATGCGTACCAACTGCGGCTCCCCGGAATTCACCGGCGCGATGCCCCTGCCGTACCAGTTGAATCCGAGCCATCCGAAGATGACCAGCGCCAGAAGCAAAAGAGCAGCGACCACCCGCGCCACCCGCTTCATGGCGACGCGTCCTCCGATCGGCGGCGATCCAGCCACGTCTGGAGGATCAGCGCCGCCGCGACCTTGTCCACCTGGCCGCGCCGGTCTCTCTCGCTGAGGCCGGCTTCCTGCATGCTCCGCGCGGCCACCGCCGAGGTCATCCGCTCATCACAGGTCTCCACGGGTATCTCGGTCTGTGCCCGGAGCAGTTCGACGAACTCGCCCATATTCTGCGCCGCCACGCCCTCTTCGCCGCGCAGGTCTATCGGCATACCAACCACGATGCGCTCCACCTCAAGCTCTTCGGCACGGTTCGCGACCAGTGCCGCGGGCTCGTCATCATCCTCAACGGTCAGCACCTCAAGCGGTGAGGCGATGAGGCCGGATGCGTCGCTCACCGCCAGTCCGATCCGCCTCTCTCCGGCATCCACCCCGAGTGCCCGCATTCTCAGCCTCCGAGCTGCTCGCGCAGTATCTCAGGTGCCGCGCCGATCGCGCCACCGAGCTTCGACGGATCGCCGCCACCCGCCTGGGCGAAATGTGGCGCGCCGCCGCCTCCGCCGCCGGCCCGCTGGGCAACCTCGCCTATCAGATTTCCGGCATGCGCCCCGCGCTCGATCAGATCATCCGACACCTTCGCCACCATCGCGACCCCATCGGCATCTCCACCGAGGACGGCCGCGCCGCTGTCGAGCTTCTCCACGATCTCGTCCGCGAGGCTCTTGAGCATCTCGCGGTTCGCGCGGTCGATGACGCTCGCGACCAGTGTCGCGCCCTCGACCTCGACCGCGTCGGCGATCAGGTCCGGGACATTGATCGATGCGGACATCTGGCGCGCCTCTTCAACCTCGCGCTCAAGCTCGCGGATCTGCTCGCGCTGCGCTTCGATGCGCTCGGCAATCTCCTCGACGGGGCAGTTCAACTCCTGAGAGAGCATGCGCAAACGCTCATCCGCCTCGCGCGAGTGCTTCACGGCCGGCATGCCCGCCACCGCCTCGATACGGCGGGTCCCGGCGGCCACGGAGCTTTCCGCGAGCACGCGCAGGGATCCGATCTCGCCGGTGCGGCAGCAGTGGATGCCGCCACACAACTCGAAGCTGGTCTCCCCCACCTGCACGGTGCGCACGGTCTCTTCGTACTTCTCGTCAAAGAGCGCCACCGCCCCGGCATCCTGCGCCTCCTCGAGGTCCATGAACTCCACGCTGACCGGCAGGTCCTCGAGGATCCACGCATTTACGCGCTCCTCAATCTCCACGAGCGCATCGTGATCGACCGCCTCGTGGTGCGAGAAGTCGAAGCGCAGCCTGTCCGGGCCGACCAGCGACCCCGCCTGCTTGACATGCTCGCCGATGACCTGGCGAAGCGCCGCGTGCAGCAGGTGCGTGGCCGTGTGATGGCGGCGGACCGCATCGCGCCGCTTTTCGTCCACGGTCGCAGTCACCTTCGCCGGGACCTCAATTGAGCCCTGGACCACACGGCCCATGTGAAGCACATGCTCGGCACGCTGCTGCGTGTCAGTGACCTCAAACTGAAAGTCCTCGCCAATGATCATACCGGTATCCCCGAGCTGTCCACCGCGTTCGGCGTAGAAGGGTGTCGCTTCAAGCACCAGCGCACCTTTCTCGTCGCGGTCGAGCGTTGGGACGAACTCGCCATCGACGACGATATCGAGGAGATTCACTCGGGCGCTCGTCGTATCATAGCCGATAAACTCCGTGGGCGGCACTTCCCAGGTGAGGGTGGCACTGTGCAGCGCCAGCCCCTTCGCTCCCTGCCGCGAACGCTCCCGCTGAGCGGCCATCGCCTCTTCGAAACCCTCCATGTCCACGGTCATATCGTGGTCCTGCGCGATCTCAACCGTCATCTCCCGCGGCAGCCCGAACGTGTCATAGAGCTTGAACGCCTCGTCGCCGGGGATCTCGGTTTCGCCCTTCTGCTCGAGCGTCTCGATCAGACCGTGGATGCGGTCCATGCCCTGCTCCAGCGTGGATGCGAACTGCTCCTCTTCGGCCTTCACAACGCCCACGGAGAACTCCTGGCGCTCGTGCAGTTCCGGATAGGCCTGGCCCATCACGTCGGCGACCGTCGGAAGAACGCGGTGCATGAACGGGCCATCCGCTCCGATGTCCAGGCCGAAACGGTACGCCCGCCGCAGGAACCGGCGCAGCACGTATCCCGCGCCCTCGTTGGTCGGCGCCACGCCATCGGCGGTGAGCATCGCCGCACCACGCGCGTGGTCGCAGATCACACGCAGCGCCAGGTCCACGTCGGGATCGTCGCCGTAGCTGAGTTCACGGCCCCAGTCATCGCGGGCGATGTCGATGGTGCGCTGGATGATCTGCCACATCTCATCGGTCTCGGTGGTGTACTCTGTGTCCTGCAGGATCATCGCGAGCCGCTCGAACCCCATGCCGGTATCCACGCCGGGAGCGGGCAACTCCGTCAGGGTGCCGTCGGGGGCTTCGGTGTACATCTGAAAGACGAGGTTCCACAGTTCCACGAAGCGGTTGCAGTCACACGCCGGGCCGCAATCCGGCTCTCCGCAGCCGACCTCGGGGCCGTTATCGAGGTGCATTTCGGTACACGGGCCGCACGGGCCCTCCCATCGCTCCTCGGGCCACCAGTTCTCGCCGCGGCCAAGGCGCATGATGCGATCCATGGGGACTCCGATATGCGAGTGCCAGATCTCCTCGGCCTGGTCATCATCGGTGTAGACCGTGATCCAGAGGTCCTCGGTCGGGATCTCCAGCACGTTGACCACGTAATCCCACGCGAACTCGATGGCCTCGCGCTTGAAGTAATCGCCGAACGAGAAGTTGCCGAGCATCTCGAAGAATGTATGATGCGTGGCCGAGCGGCCCACGTTCTCGAGATCGCCCATGCGCGCGCACTTCTGGTTGGTAACCACACGCGGGGCGGGAGGTTTTTGCTCCCCGCGGAAGGCGTCGATGAACGGTTGCATGCCCGCGACCGTGAAGAGTGTGGTCGGGTCATTTGTAACGAGCGGTGCCGAGGGAAGGATCAAATGTCCCCGGTCCTCGAAAAAGCCAAGAAAGCTGTCACGTATCTGCTGGCACTTCATCGGTAGCGAATCTCTCCTGAACGCGTGCGCATGCACGCAGTGATGAAAAAAGGCGTCCCGGGTGGATGATGGATCCGGGCCCCGAGGCACGTTCGATGATGCGAGGGCGCCGGGATGCGTTATGAGTTCTCATCGGCCTCCATGATCTCGCGCAAGCGGTCCGTGGCGCGGCGCTGGAGCCGTGAGACATGCATCTGCGAGATTCCGAGGCGATCGGCCACCTGCTGCTGGGACATGTCATGGAAATACCGCAGGATGATGATCACCCGCTGCCGTGGTGTAATCTGCTCGAGCGCCCACGACAGTTCGCTGCGTTCGTCGAACAACTCGAGGGCGGGGTCCTCCTCACCGGCTCGGTCGGCCACCGAGGGCCCGTCCTCTTCGCTCGTGGAGTCCTGCAGACTGGTCAGTTCGTACTGATTGGCGACCTCGATGGCCTCGATGACGGCCTCTTCGGAGACGCCCAGCGAGGTAGCAAGCTCCGAATACGTGGGCGAGCGGCCCAGCTTCTGCGAGAGGCTTTCTCGTTCATCGCGGACCCGCAGACTCAGCTCCTGCACCCGCCGGGGGACGCGCATTCCCCACGTGGAGTCGCGGAAGAACCGCCGCAACTCTCCGCGTATGGTCGGGACCGCGAATGTGGCGAACTTGGTGCCCCGCTCCGGGTCGAAACGGTCCACGGCATTAACCAGCCCGATGTGGCCGACCCCGATCAGGTCGTCATAGGGGACGCCCGCGTCGCGATATGAGTTTGCGACATGTCGCACGAGCCCCTCGTGCCGCTCGATCAGGTAGTCGCGCACCTGCTCATCCTCGGTCTCGCGCAACAGGCGGAACAACTCTTTGGTGGACATATCGTCCCAGCGTTCACTCATGCTGTCACCTGGTCGCGCGCTTGACCATGATGACCCGGGTACCGCTGCCCGGGGCGCTTTCCACGCGGAACGAATCGGTCAGCTCTTTCATCAGACCGAAGCCCAGACCTCCCTTTCCGTCCAACCCGTCGCGCCTGGATCGCTCCAACTCGCCGGGATCGAATCCGACCCCCTCGTCCTCCACCTCAACCGTCATCTCGCCTTTGCCCGCGGTCATCCGCACGCGGAGCATCTGATCATCGAGTGTGGTGCCATCCTCGAACGCGTGGTTGATTACGTTCGTACAGGCCTCCGCGACCGCCACCTTCAGGTCTTCAATGTCATCGACCGTCAGATCGGCCCGGAGGCCGACCCCGCCGGTTGCAAGCCGAACCACGAGCAGGAACTCGGGTTTGCTCGGCACCACCAGCTCGACGGTATTGGCATCCCTGTCGGTCATCGTCAGGTCGCCTCCTCGCCGGACTCGGCCGACCGCGACTCCTCGAGGTCGCGCAGCCGCTCTGTCGCCGCTTCGGCGTCAGATACAACGTTCAGGATCTCCTGCGTACCGGAGATCTGGAAGATCTTCAAAACGTTGCGGCGGTCGCAGGCTACGGCCAGGTCCCCTCCGGCCTGCCGGCACTTCTTCGCCGTCCCCACCAGAATCCCCAGCCCGGTGCTGTCCACATAGACCAACTCGGTGAGGTCCGCCACGATCCAACACCTGTCGTTTTCAAGAAGCTCGTCGAGCCGGTCGCGCAAATCAGGAGCGGTGTACGCATCCAGCTCCCCCGCCACGCGACAGACGGCAATCTGCTCGTCGATGTCATCAACCTGAATCTTCACGGTCTCGCCCTCCTGAATCGGTCTCCACGCCCCCGCCACCGGCCGCCTCTCGATCCGCCTGCTCATCCGCGAGGGAACGCAGTTGCTCCAGACGCTCGGCGATCCGTCTCTCCCGCGGGCTCTCGCCCGGCTCATAGTAGCGGCGCGGCTTCATTCCCGGCGGCCAGTAGCTTTGCTTCACCCACGCTCCCGGGTGATCGTGGGGATACTGATACTCGGCATCCTCGTCCGCCCCCGCGCCGGGGCCGCCGGCGTGATGGTCCGGGACCGCACTGCCCCCCTCGCGTTTGACATCCTCGCGCGCCTGCGAAATGGCGGTGTAGGCCGAGTTGCTTTTGGGCGCCACTGCGAGGTGGATGGTCGCCTGTGCAAGCGGAATCTGCGCCTCCGGCAATCCGACGTATTCTACCGCATCAGCGGCGGCGACCGCAACCCGAAGCGACGTCGAGCCCGCCAGCCCGATATCCTCGGCGGCGGCGATAACCAGCCGCCGGGCGATGAACCGCGGGTCCTCCCCGCCTTCGAGCATCTTCGCCAGCCAGTAGATCGCCGCATCCGGATCGGAGCCGCGGATGCTCTTGATGTAGGCGGAGATCGTGTCATAGTGCTCGTCGCCCTTGCGGTCGTAGGTCTGAACCGGCCGGTCGAGCGCGGCGCGCGCGTGCTCCATCGTCACCTCGCGCGCCCCGTCTTCATCGGGCGCCGTGCTCTGAACCGCTACCTCCAGGGCCCCAAGTGCCAGGCGGGCGTCTCCACCGGCGGCCCGAGCAATGTGCGCGATGACTTCATCGGGCACCCGCGGGTTCAGACCGGCCAGTCCGCGCTCCTCATCCGCCAGCGCGCGCTCAATAAGGGTCTCCAGCACAGGTGGCTCCAGCGGCTCGAGTGTCACCAGACGGCATCGCGAGAGCAGTGGGGAGATGATGGAGAAGAACGGGTTCTCGGTGGTCGCGCCGATGAGGGTGAACGTGCCCTCTTCCACGTGGGGCAGAAGGTAGTCCTGCTGGGCCTTGTTCAGGCGGTGGAGTTCGTCGAGAAAGACAACGGTGCCGACATCGTGCAGACCCATGCGCTCGCGGGCGTCGGCGGCGGCCTCACGGATGTCTTTGACCCCGGCCTCGACCGCCGAAAGCTGCACGAAGTGCGAACTGGTTCGGCTTGCGACTATGCGCGCGAGAGTGGTCTTTCCGGTACCGGCCGGCCCGACGAGGATCATGGAGGGGAGGCGGTCGGCCTGCAGCGCCCGGCGGATCATCGAGCCTTCCTGCAAAACCTCGGGCTGTCCGACCATCTCATCCAGACTGCGGGGGCGCATGCGCGCAGCCAGCGGAGCGCTGCGGTCGATCGATCCGCTGCTTTCGAAGAGGCTCTCTGTCATGGCTGATGCCGCCGGGGAGCCGGGAAAAACGCTGCGCATCTCGAGCGAAGAGCAAATCAGATGGTGAGGACCCCGCAATGACCGTCGGCCCTGTGGGTTCTGAACCCGATATGAAAGTGGGTGCCCTCCCGCCAGCTTTGTGTATCTTCACATGGAAGGGGCGGACCCTTCGGGGCAAAGCTTCACGCTACCGGCGGAGCCAGGCTCCCTTTTGTTTGGTGTTGGCTCAAACTTTAAGGGCGCCACGCATCTCGCAGGGTTGCCCTCACCACACCTATAGTAACACGATTGACCCGTTTAACGCAAGATGGCAGGCGGGACGGGCTCAGCGGGTCGTGAGGCACCGATGGATTGCTCACCTGTCGCCGGGCACGATCGCGAAGTCGTCGAAGCTGTTTTTCCCGAAGGAAGTCCTCCCGCACCCGGCGGCGAAATGCAGCGCGGCATTGCTTGTTGCGGTGTCGGAATGTGCTCGACAGTAGTTTTGCCGTTTCGAGTATGCTTGCCCTGACAACGCGCACAGATGCATAATGGGTTCAATGCATACGATCTCGCGCATGTTGCAGTTCGCTGTCTCTCGGGAGTGATCTGTCGTGCAGACACGTCACGCAGTCACCCGCGCTTCGATCTGCCTGGCGCTCATCCTGCTCGCCGGCTGCTTCACGCCGCTCGCGGCCGCCACGATCGAGAACGTCCCCGCCGGGCCGGTCGCCACCCTCTACCTCGTCGGCGCCGGCGAACCGATGACCGCGACCATCACCGTCCAGGCGCCGGCTGATTCACCTCCGCCGCTGCTGCTGCTGCGCGCTTTCGATGCCGACGAGCACCTGACTGCATGGCGCTACGTCGAGTATGTCACGCCCGAGGTGCTGGAGGCGGTCGAACCCGCCGAGGGCATGGACATCCGCCCGCGTGAGGACTGGCAGGGCGGTCCCGTGGTGTCCCTGGAGGTGCCCCTTGAGGCCGAGGGCGTCCATCAGGTCCGCCTGGTATCGGGGACCGGTGGTGTGTCCGTGTCGGTGGAGACGCCACAGGCCGTCCAGTGGGGTTGGAGCGCCCAGAACGGGCCGTTCCGGCCCTGGGAGGGCCTGCCGGAGACGCTGTATGCGTGGGTCCCGCCCCATGCCGAACAGCTTCGTATCAAGGGCGGGCCCGTCCTCGTCTCTACCGAGGGCAGTGATCTGCTGGCCAGGGCCGAGAGCGGCATGACGACCATCCCGGTCGATGAGACAGAACAGATCTGGCATTTTCAGATGCCCGATGAGAACTGGAGCTTCAGCGCCGCTGATTTCCCACTGATCCTCTGCCCCACACCCGAGGCCGCCCGCGCGATCGAGGCGTCCGTGGAGGTGCTGGAGGATGGGACCGTCGTCTGCCACAAGTTCCAGCGCCGCATTGCCGAGCTTCTCCCGGAGATCCTCGCGCCCGAGCGCGTCGGGGACACCGAAGAACTAATCGTGCCGCTGGCTGAGCGCCGCGAGGCATGGCTCCAGGATCCCATGCGCAGCCTGGTTCTGATGGGGTCCTACCTCCCGGCGGTCGAACACTATCTGCGCTCCCAGAACCTTGACCCGAACAGCCACTGGAGTGGGTCGATTGAGGGCTGGGAGGCCTTCGCGGATAAAGAGGGCCGAGAAGGTCGCTGGGACCGTCTGCACGGGATCGACGGCCTGCCGGCGGGTGCATCATCCAATCCTCATCACTCCGGCACCCGGGACCTTGCCCTCGCCGCGCTGGAAGATGATCCCACCAATCCCTACTTCGGCCGCGAGGAGCTTCTCTACCGCGCAGCGGCCGGGTGCCTGCGCGACCTGATGGTGGTCGCCGAAGATGAGACGTGGCCCGGGACGGCCGATCTGGACACCTACCCGGGGATGATGGCCTTCAAGCTCGGGGGAAAGACGCTGCCCCCTTCGGGCGGGCCGCGCCGCATCTGCCCGAGGAGATCCGCGAGGTCTGGACGGAGGCGGTCCGGCACCTTGTGGACCGCTCCTACCCCGACGGCCTCGTCTCATGCCGCAATCAGTCCTCCCACTACCTCGTCAGCAACCAGGCCTTCGCCGATGGTTCCGGCAAGCCGCTGTACGATGCGATGGCGCGCCTGTATTTCCGCCGCTGGCGCGCCGGTCAGTCACCGGCCGGTTATCACATGGAAGCCACCGGCCCGGATGCCAGCTATATCGGGATGACGCACTGGCACGAGGCGGTCGCGTATGAGATGAGCGGGGATCCGGTGCTGCTGGAGTCGATGCGCGAATCGTATGACCTGTTCAATCACACGGTCGGGCCTGAGCCCGGAGGCAAGATGCTGGGGGGCTTCAACTTCAACCATCGGGTTGGCGAGGGCTTCTACTTCGAGCAGTGGAGTGGAGCGAAGGGCATTGTCCATGACGTGCTGCCCGAGGTCGGTCTGTGGTCCGATCCGCCGCCGACCGACAAGGAGCTTGAGAAGGCGCGCGGGCGGGTCAATTCATTCCTCGACGATCCGCAGATGCCGCGTTATCCGAAGCAGACGACCTGGCGCTACCTCGCCTGGGATGAGCCCGACCGGAGCGAGACCTGGCCGTGCATGGAAGAGGAACCGTTCATCCGCAACGTCGAGGATCAGTTCATCTTCGTGAACCGCCCGGGCTACTACACGAACGTCTTCGTGGGCAAGCCCGTAATCGACTACTACATCCGCCAGCGCGAGAACTTCCGCGAGCCGTATGCCGACGACGGTGAGCGCACGGGCGCCGCGTACAACAGCATGAAGAAGATCACACCGTTCATCGGCGGAGGGCTGACGGGCGTGTGGACGGAGGATTACGGCCACTCCTTGATGGCCGCGAACTGGGCGCCGACAACCCACCACGGGCTCATCGCGACCGACGGGGAGGGCCTGCGCTGGTGGGAGGATTACCACGCTCACGAACACACGCTGGACCGGGAGGCCGGGACACTCACGATCACCGGGCGCATCGAGGGCCAGCCCATTGCCTACGAGCGCCGCTACGTCTTCGGCGATGAGGCGATTGAGATCGAACTGACGCTCACAGCCGAGGAAGCGGTGACGCTGGAGCGCCTCGTGGAGTGCGTCCCCCTCGCGCGCGGCGGGTGGAAGGCCCGCGGGGCCGAGATCCAGGCCGCCGGGGCAACCGAGGGCGAGGCGAGCGCCGACCGTTTCACCATCAGCGACAACGAGGGCAGGGGCATGGCGTTCGATCTTGACGGCGAGCACGATCTGCTGCTGGTGCCGGAGGGTCTGCAGACCTCAGGCTGGCGCCAGCTTCAGATCGGCCGGGTGGAGATCGTGCTGCCGGCACAACTGCAGCCGGAGGAGCCGCTCACCCTGGCATACACGATAGCCCCGCTCGGGGGGTAGGATGCGTCAGGGCAGTACCGGAGGCCGCTCTCATCCGACGCCGAAAGAAGTCCGCCACACGTTCGCGGCGAACTGTCCCGCTGACCATACCGCCTGCAGCCGAGAAAGGTGCCGAACAATGCTTATCGACTGTCACACACATGCCTCGCGCTCTCGCGCCGTGCCCCGCTGGCACGGCAGCGACTATCCGCTGGTGGAGGAGCTTATCGCCAAGCTCGACGAGTACGACATCGACCGCGCTGTGCTGCTGTCGGGCGTTGCGCCGGAAGCGCGCTCGCGCTTCGTGCCGCCCGAGGATGTCATCGAGATGTACGAGCAGTATCCCGACCGGCTCATCCCCTTCTGCAGCCTCGACCCCAGAGCGGGCCGCAACAGCGTCGAGTCCGACTTCCGGCGCTTCCTGCAGATCTATCGGGAGATGGGCTGCCGCGGCGTCGGCGAGACGACCTGCAACCTCCCCATGGACGACCCGCTGGTGTGGAACATGTTCGAGGCGTGTGCCGATGAGGGAATGCCCGTGACCATCCACGTCGCGCCCGAACTTGGCGGTTGCTACGGCCTCTATGACGAACTGGGCCTGCCGCGCCTGGAGAAGACGCTGCGCGAGTTCCCGGACCTGATTATCTTCGGACATTCGCAGCCCTTCTGGTCGCAGATCGACGCGAATGTGACCGAGGAGACGCGCAACTCTTACCCGGACACCGAAGTTAAGCCCGGGCGCCTGGTGGAGCTGTTTGAGCAATATGACAACCTCTGGGGCGATCTGTCCGCGGGATCGGGGAACAACGCGATCAGCCGCGATCGGGAGTTCGGGAAGCAGTTCATCGAGCAGTTCCAGGACCGGCTGATGTTCGGCACCGACCTCGCCTATCCGGAGCACGAGCCACCGAATCCGGCCTTCTTCCGTTCCCTGCGCGGGGAGATTTCCAACGAGGCGTGGGAGAAGGTCGCCTGGCGGAACATCGACCGCGTGCTGGGGCTGGGGATCGCGGACTGAGGGTTCACAGCCCCGGTTCCGGGACATCGCCCTCGCCGGTGGTGATGACAAGCCGGTCGAGGTCGGTCGGCTCCGCTCCGTCTGGAGCCTCCAGCGTCAGCGTGTGCCAGCCCTGCTCGCGAGCGCCCAGGCTTACCGGCTCACCGCCCTCGATCGGAAGTGGCCCAAGCTCGTCCACATAGAGGTTCAGCTTCGTGGTGCGCAGGCCCGGCGCCACGCGGACCGTCGCCGGTCCATCCAGC
>CAZAHB010000059.1:0-10553 GCA_964484945.1 uncultured Armatimonadia bacterium
CGGGGGAAACGGACTGCGCGGAAAACACAAGCCGGTTGTTCAACAGTCAGATGATTGCGATTACCACCAGCAGCTCAATCAGGGTGAAACCTCTGGTGAAGCCGCGCCGCATGTACCTGCACCTCCGGTGCGCCAATTGTGTGGCCCGATCAGCGGACGTGTGCCGTCGGGCTCATCCGCAACATCTATCATAGTATAAACTGCACATTATTGTTGCGCAAGCGTTATCTTTCCACATTCCTGTAAATTGGCAACACGGACGTTAGCTTCTCCCGCGGTCATCCTCCGTCGGCCCGCACGAAGAATGTATCATCCTCGCGATCCTCGCGCTTAAGCTGGCCCTCAGAGATGAGGTGCTGGAGGTACTTGATCGCTTCGTTCGGATGCATTCCAAGGCCGTTGGCAACGTCCTCGACCGTACAGGGGCGGTAACTGACAAGGGCCAGCACCTCCTGCTCGGTGTGCTCGGTGCCCTCAGGCACCTGATGCTCCCAGGCGGAGGAGATTACTGTGGCGTTCGGGCCAAGGATAACGCGGGCGCGCACGAGGGTGCTGTTGTCCACGCGCTCGACATCCCTGCCGGGCGCGGGCCGAACCACGGTATTGATCTGCACCTCGTCGGCGCCGACCCTGCGTACTGCATCGCCCAGCGCTGCGAGTTCATCATCGGTGTCGTTGATCCCCGCGACCAGCATGACCTCCAGCCAGACGTCAGCGTGATACTCGATCACCGTCTCCTTGAGCCCATCCACCACCTGGTCGATGAACAGGCCGTCAACCGGCTGATTGATTCGCTCGAATGTCTGCTGGGTGCCGGCATCGAGGGAGGGCATGATGAGGTCGGCCTGCATCGCAGAGTCACGCACACTCTTGCGCCACAGGAGGGCGCCGTTGGTGAGCAGGCAGACGGGAATTCCGGAGACCTCCCGGGCGCGGGCCATTGCGTCACCGAGATTGATATTCAGCGTCGGCTCACCGCAGCCGGCAAACGTGAGGTAGTCGGCCTCGCCGCCGGCCTCCAGCCACGCTTCGAGGTCGGCGAGCACGTCATCGACGTCCACGTACTCGGCGCGCTCGTCGGTGTGTTGGGTGGTCGCGCCCAACTGGCAGTAGATGCAGTCGAAGCAGCAGGTCTTCATCGGCACCATGTCCAGTCCCAGCGAACGTCCGAGCCGCCGGGATGGCACCGGTCCGTAGAGATGCTTGTAGTCGGCCATCTCGCTCACTCGCTCTCATTAATCCGGGCCATGAGCGCGTCCACAATGTCGTGCCATGCGTCCCGGACCGCCTGTGGAGCCTCGTCGCTGATGAGGGGCTTGCCGGCATCGCTCAGTGCCACGATCTCCGCCGCGAGTGGCACCCGGCCGAGGAAGGACACGTCCTGCTCTCGCGCCATCTGCTCTCCGCCGCCGGTCGAGAACACATCGGTTCGCTCGCCACAGTGCGGGCAGACGAAGCCGGACATGTTTTCGATGACGCCCAGTACGGGCAGGTCTACCTTATGGGCAAAGTTGATCGCTTTGCGGCAGTCGGCCAGCGACGCCTCCTGGGGGGGCGTGACGATAATCGCGCCGTCGGCGTCAGGGATCGACTGGGCGAGGGTGAGCGGTTCATCGCCGGTGCCGGGCGGCAGGTCGATGACGAGGAAGTCACGCCGGCCCCACTCAACGTCGCCAAGGAACTGGCGCAGCGCGTTGCCGCGGAGTGGGCCGCGCCAGATGGTGGGCTGATCCCGCTCGGCGGTGAGGAAGCCGATCGACATCACGTCGAGGTTTGGCGCCGCCTGCACCGGCCCGCCGGGCTGTGTCGGGCCGTCTGTCAGGTCCCCGCGCAAGCCTGTCAGCAGCGGGATCGTGGGACCGTGCAGATCGGCGTCCATCAGTCCCACGCGGTTGCCGTGGTCGGCCAGCGTGAATGCCAGGTTGGCGGCGACGGTGCTTTTCCCGACACCGCCCTTGCCGCTGAGGACCAGGAACACGTGCCCGACGTCTTCCATGCGCCTGGCGATTTTCTGCGTCTGCTCTTCGTACTGCTGTCGCGGATCCTTTTGTCCCTGCTGGTTCATCGTGCGACACGGTCCTTTCGTCGTGCTTCTCCGAACGGCCGACAGGTCAGAAACTCAAGTCTGCCCGACATGGAAGATGGGATACAGCAGGGCGAAACGCATCGCCCGCGGTCGGTGCTCACAACTGCGCAATAACCTCTCGCGTGCGCTCCCACGTCTCCCGCATGGCCCGGGCGGCCGGGCCGTCATTATGCTCGACGAGGGGCTTCTTCTCGGCCAGCGCGTCGGTGACCTGAGCGTCCCACGGGATCTCGCCCAGCAGCGGGACGTCATGCCAGTTGCACCATGCGCGCAGGTGCTGGGTATTCTCCTGGTTGATGTCGTACTTGTTGATGATCACTGCCGAGCGAAGCCCGAAGTGATCGATAAGCTGGACCTGGCGCTCCATGTCATGAATGCCTGACAGGGTAGGCTCGGTAACCACGATCGCGAGGTCCGTTTCGGTGAGTGCCGCCGTTGTCGTGCAGCCAAGGCCGGGAGGGCCGTCGATGATTACGAGTGGAAGTTCATACTCGTAGGCGAGATCTTCGGCTTTCTGGCGTACCAGCGTGACCAGGCGCCCTGAGCTTTCAGCGGCGGGGTCGAGCCGGGCGTGTGCCATCGGCCCGTAATCACTGACGCCGGTGTACCAGGTGCCCACGACGACGCTCTCGAGATGCAGGGCGTCTTCGGGGCAGACGACCACGCACATACCGCAGCCCTCACACGCGAGTTCGTTGAAGTCATCGACGGTGATGGCATCGAAGCGGCAATGCTCCTCGCACATTCCGCATCGGGTGCATTCGTCCCAGTCACGGACCGCGATCTTTGCACCGTAAAACTCCCCCGATTCTGTGTCCTCGGGGTGCATCAGGAGGTAGAGATTCGAGGCGTCAACATCGCAGTCGGCGACGACTTTGTCCTGTCCAAGAGCGGCGAAGGAAGCGAGGGTCGTGGTTTTTCCAGTGCCACCTTTGCCACTCACAATTGTGATCTGCTTCAGGTCTGGCATTGTGGGTGCTCCTCACGTGTCGTTTCAGGGCTGTTCCCATGATCCGGGCATACACGTCGGGGATGGTGCGGGGCGTCCGCACAGGTCCCGCGATCACATTCGGCTTGCGTTGGGCGGCGATACCTTTCATAATGCCGGGTGAGCCAATTCGGCTCGTCTGGGTGAAGGTGGCGGCCGACCACCAAGGGAGTTGGAAGCGTAGCGATGCTACGTTCCGGCAGCCGGCCGCCACCAGATCTCAGGCCACTACCAGGCACGGCCAAAGCCGCGTCCGAAGCCCCGGCCGAAACCTCCGCCGAAGCCCATACCTCCGGCGAAGCCACCTCCGCCGAAGCCACCGCCGCGGCCCCAGGCCATGCCACGGCCATAGCCGAACGGAGCGCGTCCGCGCCCCCAGGCCATGCCCATGCCGTAGCCGGGCATCATGCCGTAGCCGCCGAAGGGCATGCCCCAGCCACGTCCGTAGCCGAAGCCGCCCATCGGGTTAGCATAGCCCATGCGATACGCCCATGGGTTTGCGCATGCGCCGTACCCGGCGGCTCCGGGATTGCAGTATCCCCGTGCGCCACCGGTCATCGGGCCCATGCCACCAGGTCCTGTTCCATCGAGTCCAGGCATTCTGATCACACCTCCTTTGTGATGATGTGTAGAGTGCGTCGTTTGAGTGTCAACGCTTTCGTGTCAGTTTTGCTCCGCAGTTGGGGCACTGTCGTTTGTAACAGGGCACACCGCGCTGGTGTGCGACCTGATTGCCACAGTTTGGGCAGACACAGTTGCCGCCCGGCCCCATGGCAAAGCCGCCACCGCGTCCGCGGCCACCGCCTCCGGCGCCGCCGCCTCCGCGACCAGCGCCGCCGCCACGGCCTGTGCCAGCGCCTCCACCTCCGGGAGGTCCGGTTCCGTCGCCTCGAGGCATAGTGATCGCTCCTTTCGTGTCTTTGCATGTGCCGGCGAAGACCCGGCACTGTTTTTGCGTTCGGTACGTATGTGTCGGCACAGGGCCGACGGTACTTGATTAGCGTCTCGTCGCTACGCGGACGGTGTGGCCGGCTCAGCCACGACCGTCTCGACGATATCATCGAACATCGACAGCAACGATTCCGTCCACTCGCCGCTGGTGCTGACAAGCGTGCCGCCGCTCGAATACGCTTCCGCTATATCGCGCCGTTCGGGGACACGCATCAGCACGTCGAGCCTCTCCTCTTCGATGTATGCGTCCATCTCCACATCGCTATTCTCGCGGTCGCGATTGATCACCACGCCGCACGGGACTTCCATGCGCCGGCAGGTAGCTACTGCTTCCCTCAAGTTGGCCAGGCCGAACGGGGTCGGCTCGGTAACGAGGATGCAGTAGTCGGTCTCCTCGACCGCCTCCTGCATCGGGCAGGCAGTGCCCGGCGGCGCATCGACGATCGCGATGATCTCATCCGCGGTCACGTCCTTGACGGCCTTCGTGACCGGTGTCGCCCGCTGATGGCCCACATCCAGACGACCCTGGTAGAAGTCGATCCCTTCGGGACTGCTGCCATGGGCGAGTTCGCCGATGCGCAGCAGTGTCTCGTGGATGGCGTCGGTGGGGCAGACCCACGCGCACGCGCCACAGCCCGAGCAGAGGTCGTGGAATGTCACCACGGCCTCGCCGATTGCGGCAATGGCCCCGACCTCGCAGACATGAGCGCACTTGCGGCAGTGCGTGCATTTGCTCATGTCCACCTCGGGAACGAGAATGTTCACGTCTTCAGTGCTGTCGATCTCCGGGTGCAGCAGAATGTCGCAGTTGGGCTCCTCGACGTCACAGTCGAGTACCTGTAGCCTTCCGGGATTATCCCGGACCAGTGCCTGCGCCAGACTGCAGGAGATGAGTGTCTTGCCGGTCCCGCCTTTGCCGGCGGCGACTGAGATTGTGATGGTGTCTTTTGTGACCGTCATGGTCTGGCTCCCTGTGAGGACGCTCGGAACACCTCGGAACAGCTCCGAGGATGGGCGCCCAGGTTTGCGTTATCCCTGTGACTGCAGGTACTGTATCTGTGACCGGATGTACTCAAGCTCCTGCTCGAGCATTTCGGCCTCGGCCTGCAGCATAGCGAGCTGATACTGTCGCATCTGCTCCTCGAATTCGGGGGACATCTGCGGGCCGTACGGGCCCATAGGTCCCATCATCATCGGGGGGCATGGGCGGGCCCCCATGGGCCCATTTGTGGCTGGGCCCACGGGCCGCCGTAGTGGGGCTGCCCCCATCCACCACCAGTCTGTTGACCATACCCGGCACCGCCCTGCGTGTTCTGTGCCATCGGTCGTCATCCTTTGCCGACGGCGTTTGTACTCACGTCGGGGATCAATCAGTCGCCCTGCGACTCGAGGTACTCAATTTGCGACTGAATGAACTCCAACTGCTGCTGGAGCATATTTGCCTGCGCGCGCAGCATGCTCAGGTGATACTGGCGCATTTCTTCCTGCGCCTCGGGGGGCATCTGTCCGCCCATTGGGCCCATCTGGCCCGGGGCACCCATCGGTCCCATGGGACCCATCTGTCCGCCCATCGGTCCCATCTGTCCGCCCATCGGTCCCATCTGTCCGCCCATCGGCCCCATCTGTCCGCCCATCGGCCCCATCTGTCCGCCCATGGGGCCCATCGGGCCCATCTGCGGACCGGGCTGCTGCGGGCCCTGACCGGGGGCTGCGCCCTGACCCCGTCCGGCGCCCATGCCGCGGCCCTGGCCCATTCCGCCGCCCATGCCGCGTCCTGCGCCGGGCATGCCGCCGCCTCCGGGCATGCCGCCCGGCTGGCCTGTCGGGCTGCTGCCGCCGGCGGCCTGTCCGCCCATTCCGGCGTGGGCCTGCGTGGTAGCGCCACCGGCCTGCTGCAGATCGCCGTTCGCTGCCGCGGTTGCGGCCTCGCCAACGGTCATGCCCGATGCCTGGAACATCTGCACGCCCCCGGCCTCAAGGGCCTGTGCGGCGTTCGGGCCGTAATTGCCGGCAACGACCGCCTCAGCCTCGGAGTCACCGACAATCTGTGCGGCGGAAATGCCTGCGCCCGAGCCCATCTGCGGCCCGGGATTCTGGATCGCTTCGAACTCTCCACTCTCTGTGTCAACGATTACGAAGTACGCGCACCGTCCGAACCTCGGGTCCATCTGAGCGTCAGGAGTATCTGCTGACGATGCAACTGCAACTTTCATTGATGCTTCCTCCCTGGGCGGCTCACCGCCCGTGTGGTGCTTTCTGATTGGCGAGTTGGATTCTACGCTCCACTTTTGATACGCATCTGGATCGAACCCCGACCTCCAGGCGCAAAGACAACCGCTCCAACGCCCGGAGCAACGTAAATCATGCTGATAGAAGATCAGTCCCTCGAGCGCAGCCCGACGGAAATATGTCCGCTCTCATCCGCCATGATCTCGCTTCCGACGCCTGCGCTGAGCGTCTCCCCGGCGAAATGCTTCGCCAGCAGGCGCGCGCCCCTCTCACCGCTGCAGTGTATCGGAACGACCTGCCTGACCCCGCGGTCATAGATCTCGTCGGCAACCCGGGCGATGCGCTCCTCGGTCTCACTGCGCAGGTGCGTACCGCCCGCGACGGCGGTGGGGCAGGTACCGGTCAACTGGGTGGCGCGCGCGACGATGTTGACAAGTCCGGCGTGCGCACACCCTGTCAGCAGCACATTGCCCTCGGCAAGTCGCACGATCAGCGAAAGGTCGTCGAGAAAATCGTCCTCAACCCGCTCGCCATTGCGTTCAACCAGCAGGGACCGTGATTCTGGAGCCAGGTCGCTGCCCCGCGGCACCTCTCCGGTCGTGATGACGCCCGGCAGGACCGGGGTCGGATCCGCGCTGAGACGGAAGACGGCCCCCATCTCCTCGAACTCCTTTCGTGTGGCCGGCGGTCCGATGTACTCCACACCATCATCACGCCGGGCGTAGCGCGGATCGAAAATCGCCGGATGCGCTGTGACCATTACGCCTCCGAGTTGCTCCAGCAGGGCCGGAAGACCATTCGTGTGATCGTAATGCCCATGGCTCAGCGCCACGCAACACACCTGCGGGATCTCCAGGCCGAGGGCGTCGGCGTTCTGCCAGGTCTCGGCACTGTCACCGGTATCGAATATGACGCATCCCGCGGGCGTGCGCACCCGCATGGCGAGTCCGTGGCCGGCCTGAAGGCCCTCCCGGGCGGCTGTATTGTCGCGCAGCACGACCACTTCAAGCGGGGTCGGTGCCATCGGCCTGTGCCCCCATCTCGATCTCTTCCCCGCCCAGTGCCTCAGGCAGTGTCTCGGCGTCCGTCCGCAGCACGGCGACATGTTCGGCCGTCAACACGTAGTAGGGACCTCTGCCCTCGATATCCTCGCGCGTGAACACAGCGTCAACATCCTCGTCGAGGAGCATCTGCGCGATCCTGATCCCGCGCCCCGCGGGCTGATCCTCGTATGGGTTCCTGATGTACTCCATGTCGCGAACTTTCCTGTCCTCACTGCCGACTGTCACCAGCGCGTAACGCTCTGCTTCGCCGAACTGCGGCGAGAGCGTATCACCGTGTGACACCGGGACAGCATACAGATACGTATCCTTGTGCTCCGGTTCGAAATGGATGAGAACCCTGTCGATATTGGACCCGACCTCGCGCACGGCCTCCTCCAGTCGATAGCTGATCTGGTGCGCCTGCTCGAGATCGTGCACATCCAAGACGACGTGTGCCTCGACGAAGCGATACGGGCCTGAATTGCGCCCGGTCAGATCGTGGACTTCGACGACGTCCGGGTCGGCCCGAAGCACCTCTTCGATCTCATTGAGCAAGTCGTGCTCGACGCTGGCATCAAGCAGCACTCGGATTGCGTCTATCGCCAACCCCGCGGACGTGTAGACGATGAAACCGACGATCAGCAGAGTCGCCCAGGTGTCAACGTTGTAGCCGTAGTAGGCCGCCACGAGGCTAAGCAGTACCGCGAATGTTTTCAGGGTGTCAACGAACGCATCCTGGCTGTCGGCCTTCAGCGCCGGAGAGCCGGTGCGCTCCGCGATGGCTCCGACGTAGCGTGAGAAGCCAAAGCTGATCGCCATGGCAGCGACGATAGCGGCGATCGTCCAGGGCAGGTTCTCGATCTCGGCCGGACCTTCGCCGAAGAGCGCATTCTTCGCCAGCTCGTAGCCGACGAGCGCGATCAGGATTGCGACCCCCAGTGAGATGAGGTTCTCGAGCTTGTAGAGGCCATAGGGGAAGGCCTCAGACTTTCGCCCGGAGATTCTCACGCCCAGATACAGCGCCAGTGACTGGGCGATATCGGTAACATTGTGCACAGCGTCGGCCATCAACGCCATGCTCCCCGAGAGGACCGCGAAAGCGTACTTCAGTATGACCAGCACACTGCGCACCCCCACTGAAATGAGGGCGGTGCGCTGCGCGAGGGCGCGGTTCTCTTCCTGTTCGGCCTCACGCTGCTGTTCGCGGTCTTGCTGGGATTCTTCGGGATCAATCAGTTCAGTGCTCACAGGTGCTCTCTCCGGACTCCAGATCGCCGGTGATTATCTGCTCGATCACATCATCCACTGCTCCGGACACCCCCACGTATACGCCGATGTTCAGTTCGCCCATGAGGTTGACGGCCCGGGGGCCGGCACCGCCGGCCACAACGTAGGCCACTCCTTCTTCATTGAGCAGGCGCGGAAGCAAGCCCGGCTCATGGCCTGGATTCTCCATCTCCTCGCGCGCCACCTCAGCACCGTCGGCTATGTCAACGATCACGTATCGTTCGCATCGTCCGAAATGTGGTGCGACCTGGTCACCGTCCGCTGCAATTGCGTATCTCATCCGTGATCCTCCACCAGGCCTATGCGTCTTCTTCGAGCAAGTCTTCGGCGCGCTCGACGAAGTCCTGCATTGCTTCAGCACGTCGAGAGATAACGGTAACCCAACTTGCGAGCCTCGCCCGCCCAAGTTCGGTCAACTCGTAGTTTCGCCGCGCGGGGCCGCCCCCGGAAGTATCCCACGTGGACACCGCGGCTCCCTCCGATTCGAGCTGTCGCAGGACCCGGTAGATCGCGCCCGGGTCGATCTGGGCGTCAGTCAGCCCCATCTCGTTGACCTCGTTGAGCAGGTCGTACCCATGGGCAGCCGCACCGGTCCCAAGCAGGTAGAGCACGGCCGGCTCGATCAGCCGCGACAGGCGGGAGGCAACGGCTTCCTCGAGTTGTCTGCCACCACGTCTTCTCATGGCGCACCTACCTCAAAAGTGAGACTATATGTTTGTTGCATATAGACTATAGCTGCTTCTACGCAGGATGTCAAGTAATTGGATTCGGAACTGCAAACGGAGGCGTCTGGAGAGGCGCGGACGAGAGGATAGGGTAACAGAGAGACGATTCCATCATCGTCGGATATATCCGGGGATATAGGATGTAGCACACTAATTGGCCGAGGTTTGGGACTATCGGCGAGACTATGGTGTCCTAATATAGTACGAAAGTTGAGGAGGTGCCGCGCCTCACGCTAATCAATACTCACCTGACCCTCGGCTGGACGCACCAAAAGGCTGGATCTGCGGGAAGGGCCCGGGCCAACCGGTCATCGGCGTCTCACGCCCGGTGACCAGTCGGTCCGATCCATTTTCTGACAAAGCGATTCTCGGCAGACCCGACACGAATGCGTGCTATAGACCGTCGAGGGGGAGACGTTGATGTGGCAGTGTGACACATGGGATGGACTTCTCCAGTGGTGTGAGACCGCCCCGTCGTTTCAACGCGAACTTCTGATACGCCACGCCGCGCGACGCCGAATCCGCGAGTTGCTGGCTCCGGACCGCCTGTCCACAGTCAGTGCGGCTGAGTTCACACGGAGTATCGCCACCCGCGGCTGTCTTCGCCGATCCGATGGGACGCCGGTTGAGGACGATGAGTTGAAGTCGATCAGACCCCAGCGGCTTCGGCAGATGCTCGAGGGCGGCAGGCTCGAAGTGACGGGCAACCCCCTGCTTACTCGCAACGCAGCGTCCCTGCAGGACACGCTTCCCGGTATGGACGACGACATGCTCGGCTCGCTGCGCAGCGCGCTGGAGGGGTTACTCGCGGCACCCGCCAGTTCGGCAGAAGAGGCGATCGACAGCGCCGCCGAGGTCGAACCACTCACGCGGGGGCTGGCCTGCCAGGTGCGCAGCCTCTGCTCGCGCCGGTCCTGTGGGATACACGACGACGTGCGTCTGATGGGCCTGCACCGGCTGCGTCTGCTCATCGGCGCCGGACCGAAGTGGGCGGGGGCGACCGAAAGCTACGACTGCTTTGACGAAATCTTCTCCGAACTGATGCGCGAATCGCGTGAGATTCTGCGCGACCCGCTGGCCGCCGACCTGTTGCTGTGTCGCCTTGCACAGTTGCGGGAGCCCGGCGCGTGGAAGATTGCCATCGGCCTGGACAGCAGCGCGAAGGCCGAGAGAGAGGCGCCCCCACCCGGCGGCAGTGAGGGGGGGTTCGGTGCCGCCGGCCCTGGCGGGGGGCGGGACGGGGG
>CAZAHB010000059.1:10563-24305 GCA_964484945.1 uncultured Armatimonadia bacterium
TGTATTGTGGGTGGTTTCGCAGCCATTGGCCCTGAGGAGGCGGATGACGTGAACGTCGCCCGCCTCCGCAGACTGGTACCCGGCGACAGCGTGGTGATGCACCTGCGCGGTCGTATCGGGGCGATCGGCAGGGTCACGCGCCCCTATTACGAAGTGGACCGTTTCTCGGATGATCCGCTCGACCGGCGCTGGTGGCGTCGAGTGGGCGTGGAGTGGATCGCCGGCGACCGTGATTACGGCTCTCTTCTGACGGGCGCACATCAGCGCTACTCGGTAGTCGAGTTGGATTGGGAATGCTTCCGGGCCATCGCGAAAATGTATCGGCGTGACCCGCGCTACGACCGCCTGTTTCGGCCACTGCACGGATCGTGGTTGCTACGTTGTGATGACCAGCGGCGCGAGTGGCTGGGCTCATTGGACAAACCGCTGCCGCTCCGAGATCGATGGTGCGTAAGACTCGGTGAGAGCAGGCCGACTCCGGGCGACAGGGTGTTTCTCTATCACGACGGGACCGGCGAGTCTGTGGTCGGAGCCGGTACCGTCATTTCCGATCCGACGCCACGGAACGATTCGTCTGGGCATCGGCTGGAAGTGATCTATGAACGGCTGGACGAGTGCGCACTTGCGCAGAAGCTCATCGAGGAGGACCCGCGCCTTGGTGACTGGCGACGGCCCGAAAAGCAGGTGACCCACCTCTCTCCGTCCGTTACCACTGCTCTGACTGACCTCGTGGGCCTGCAGCAGCAGCAGCATTTCGTTCTGCTCTCACGGGGTTCTCATGGCAACATTATACGGTCGGAGGAGACGTACCGGATCAACGGTCAGGGGTCACCGGCGAGCCGCCGACTCCGCGATGCAGTTGAGAACAGTCGGGCGCGTTGCCTGTTGTATCACTCTGCGCCCGAGAATGCCTTTGTTGGGTTCGGAAACGTGGTGGCGGCAGCGTCCTGCAATCGAACCGGACAGGAGGAGAGCGGACCAGGCGCGACGGAGGAACACGGTGAAGTCGATTTAACGATGCAGGTCTGTCGGTTCGCGGAGAAGGCCGGTGGCTGGTCCGTCCGAGGCGGAGGGCTGAGTGACGGCGCGCGGGCCGATGGACCGGTCCCTGGTCGCGGGGCGCCCACACGTACCGTTCTGCCCGTCTCGGAGCACGATTTCTATCGGGTGGTTGGCGCCGGTATGTCAGGAACCGAGAATGAAGAGCAGGCCAGGGGACTGGCCACGGTGGCGGACGAGGTCGGCGTACCGCTCGAGAAGCTTGAGGAAATGGAGCGCCTTCTGCGGGACAGGGGACAGATGATCCTCTACGGGCCGCCCGGGACGGGCAAAACGTGGCTGGCTCTGCGGTTGGCCTCCTATCTGTCGGAAGGCGACGAAGCGCGGCAGGAAATCGTGCAGTTCCACCCCGCGTACTCGTATGAGGATTTCATCGAGGGAATCCGGCCCACGGTCGTGGAGAATGCGGATGGCGCGAGCGCCGTGGACTATCCCCTTGTACGGGGATCATTCGCCGGTTTCTGCGACAGGGCCAGGCGCAATCCGCGCTCGACATTCGTCTTCGTCGTCGATGAGATCAATCGCGCCCAGGTGGCGGCCGTCTTCGGCGAACTGATGCTGGCGCTGGAGTACCGGGATCGCGAGGTGCAGCTTGCCCATGCCCGGGGACCGGACAGGGAAGCGACATCACGAGGGCTGATCGTGCCGTCGAACGTGCTGATGCTCGGCACAATGAACACAGCGGATCGCAGCACCGCGATGGTAGACCACGCCCTGCGGCGCCGGTTCACGTTCTACCCACTCTTTCCGGATGATCCGACACTGGTGCAACCGATGTTCGAGAGCTGGCTGGCGGACAATGCCCCCGAGGCGCGCTGGGTAGCGGGGTTGCTGGAGGAACTGAACGACTGGCTCAGGCCGAAGGTGGGGCGCCAGTTGTTGGTCGGGCCGAGTTACTTCATGCGCAGGGGGCTGGATGAAGACACGGTGCGCGAGATCTGGCGCTTTCAGATCCGCCCGCTGCTCGAGGAGTACTTCGCGGGCGCCACGGAACGCCTCGCAGAACTGGATCCTGACGATCTTATCTGGCGCGCGCGTGAACAATACCATGAGGGGCAATCGGCGACATCAGGGCCATTCGCCGATGCACCGGGAAGCGAGCGCGAGCAGGGAGCGGCGGATTCGGACCTGCGCTGGGGGGGAAGCTGAGATGCCCGGCGGACAGACGCGTGCGGCGCGGGCATCAGGGCCGATAGAACTGCGCGAACAGGAAGAGCAGTATGTAGAGATCAGTGAAGATGACGCGGACTGGTTGCGGCGGGTCCGACCTCAGCAGATCGCGGTCGAGCCCAGGCATGATGGGACCTGGCTGGTCCGGGTCGGCCGGATCTGCGGCGTCCTTCGGCTTCCCGGTGGGCGGCGCATTCAGATTGAGCCGCGTGTACATGTGGACAACCTCTGGGCCCTGCTGCACCTGGCGGGCGAGACGGGCTGTCTGAGCGAACCGCCGGTGAGCAGCGATACGGTGGTGGGCCTGATCGATGGACTGATGGGGGTATACGCGCGCGAAGTCGCTGCCCTGATAGAGCACGGAATCGCCGCCGACTATCACCAGGTTGAGCGCACCACGCGCAGTCTCCGGGGGCGGCTGGACGTCGCCAGGCAGATCCGCGATCTGCCTGGCAGACCCGATCGGTTCGCCTGCCGGTTCGCCGAATTCTCGCGCGATTCTGCTCAAAACCGCGTCCTCGCCGCCGCGCTGGAGGTGGTGTGGCGGGTAGCGCAGGATGCTCAGGTGCGTAACCTCGCGGCCCGATGCCTGCGCGATCTCGGCGGCGAAACTGACGTGCGCGTGGGTCCCGAAGACCTGCGGGCGGCGCGAGTGGACGCGGCAACCCGCCACTACCGTGTTCCGCTGAGCCTCGCGCGGCTGATTATCGAGCCAAAGAGCGTCAGTCATCACCCCGGATCCGAACTCACCCGTACGCCCTCGCTGCTCGTGGATATGCCGCGCCTGTTCGAGCAGTTCGTTTGCCGCACCCTTCAGCTTGGACTGCCGGAGACTGTGGGCGTTCGTTCGGAAGGCCATCGCGTTGCTCTGGACGAGCATCGGCAGGCCATGCTGTCGCCGGATGCGGTGCTGGAGGGACAGTCCGGCCCGCTGTGCGTGGTCGATGCGAAGTACAAGCCTCAGTTCGAGGGACGGACGAAGCCGTCAACTGAAGATCTCTATCAGATGCTGGCCTACTGCGTCGGATATGCTGTGAACGATGCCGTCCTGATCTATCCGCGCGCGGTTCAGGAACCACCGCTGCGGATCAACCACCCGGGCTTCCGAGGAAACATTCATCTGATGGGGATCGATCTGTCCGGTGATGTGCGAACGCTTCGCAGCCGCGGAGAGCAGCTGTGTGCGCGGATTGCGAAGCTGTGCGGATTGGCGGTGCGGGAAACGACCCCGGTCCCGCGGATGGCGATCCCCGCACAGTCAGGGTGAAGGATGATGGGCTGCGCAGGGAGAATGTGACTGTCACCGATACTGACGCACTGTGTTCCGAAACACCGCGGGAGGTCGAGCGCCATGGCCGGCACACTGGATTTCAGTCGCTCGTTCGTGACATTCACTACACCGGGCCGGACAAACAGCGCCCGTATTCAGGTCGAAGCCGTCTGCGACATGGCCGGTGGTGAGAGATATCTGCTGGTTGCATCGTGCAAGGCCGAAAACACGTACGCGGAGGAGGATTTGTTCAAGCAGCCCAACTACGACTTCTGCGCGATCTTCGGCTCTGGCTCAAAGAGCGGGGGAGAGCCAACGGACTACTGCATCGTCCGCGCAGGGCTGCCGCTGACGGCCTGCTGGCGGGACTACGGTCGATGCGCGGAGGGCGTTGAAGAGACCTCGATCGACCTTGTGGAAGCGGATGCGCGCCTGTGCGGTACCGCGCGCGAGGTCGTGGAGGCCACCCTGGACAATTTGCCGCTGGTTGGACGCACCGAGATGCTTGATGAGGCGGGGGAGACGGTCGCCCACCTTCAATACCCGATCAAGACGATGAACGTGAATGACGCGGAGCACTCGCCGAGCGGCGACTGGTGCTATCAGGTAGATACCGGACCGATCGCGGCGCCGGGCCTCGACCGCCCCGCGGAGCCGGCAATCGAACGCCTCGACCTGGCTTTCATCGCATGGCACAGGGGCATCCGGTCGGCCGGCAGCGACCCGCAGGGCGGGGACCGGTCCGATGAGGCGGACCTGATCGCGCTGGCGCCCACGCAGGTTAATCACAGCGATGACTGCGTCGGGCATTACAGCCGGGTGCGCACGATCACCGCGCGCAATGAGATCTTGGTGCTGGACTGAAGCGTAGTCTGACCTGACTCGCGAACATACAAATCACTGTCCCGCCATCTCCGCCGGCATCAGGATCGCTGCTCGGTTCTGCGAGAGAAGCGGGGGGATGCCCAGCAGCGTGAGCGAGCAGTCCTCGCACTTGTCGATCGTCAGCGACCAGACCGCGTCACGCTGCGGTGCGGGCACATCCACCGCGAAGGCTTCGCCGAGCGTGTAGTTGCCCGCCTGCTCGAGCACCATCTCGCCTTCGGGATCGAAGACCCGCAGGCGGCCATGGTGGTCCGGGGTGCGGATGCTGAGCGCGAAACGCTCAGTTTCGGGCGGGACGTAGAAATGCAGCTTCCCGCGCGAGCCTGCGATGAAGCTGGCGGGCGACTCCTCTGTGGCGACAATGCCGTGGGGGAGAGGGCCGAAGTCGAGGCGCACCGCCGATCCCTTCACGGGCAGGATGAGCAGCCGCGTGAGACCCGGTCGGCCGGTATCAAGCTGCGTGAGCGTCTCCTCGGCGGCCATCGCGAGCGCATCCGGATCGGCCTGCCCGGTGTCCACGGGCATCTCCTGCACGAGGCCCGGCTCCAGCCGAACGGTGTCGAGGTCCCCGCCGCCGAGGTCTTCGGCCATCAGCACGCACGGATGCTCCCGGATCAGGCCCGTCGTTGCCGCGAGGCGGATCACACCGTCCCCGGGAGCGATCACGTAACAGCGATTCTCCCCGCGCCAGGCGGGCCGCGCACCGGGACCTTCAGCATCACTTTCGCGATGGATGAGATCCTCCGAGAGCGGGACATCCGCCACATCGAGCGGCTGATAATCGCGCAGGTCCTGCTGGAAGTCCGCCTCGATGCGCTCGGCAGTTTTCGGATCGAAGGGATCCATGCGCTCGGTGGCCCTCCACTGCGCGAGCGTCTCCTCCGGGATGTCCAGCTTACGGTTGTTGGGCTTCCCGACAATGCGGTAGTAGACATTCACCGCCTGCACCATGTGGAATGGTTCGATGGCGAAACCGTAGCTGAGGCAGCGCCCGAGGGCCTGGGTCCTGTGGGCCTTCGGGGCGCTGCCCCACTCGCGGTAGAGCCGCAGGTAGTGCAGGTAGGCCTTCATCATCATCACGCGCCGGCGGACCTCCTCGGTCTCGGCGCGCTGGTCTGCCTCCTGCAGGTCGCGCAGGGCCAGCGCGAGGCGCTGGCCCGTGACCGGCCTTCCACCCTCCCAGCGCTCCCAGTAGCGGCGCATCGGCACGGCTGCCTCGCCCCAGCAGTTGGTGTAGTAGTCGTCCAGCAGCTTATCGAGGGGCTGGTCCATATCGTACATCAGTCGCGAGGCGAGCCAGTAGCGCGGTCCGCGCGAGCCGAAGTTGTCATCGGACTCTGCGCTTACGCCGAGGGCCTTGTTCATCCGCCACCACCGGAGGTCATCAGCAGTCTTCTGCGGATCATACCGCGGCATCTCCCACGACCAGGGCGTCACCGAATAGTAGGTTCGGATGCCGATATGGTGGCACTTCTCCGACCAGCCCTCGAGAATCTGCGGCAGGGTGTACTCGCCGGCGATGAAGGACGTAGCGATCCAGATGACCACGTTCTCGCGTGCCTCGATTGAGGGCGGGGGAGAGGTCGGCGAATACGCGTACATCGCCACGTACTTGTCGGACATGCGCTCCGCGAGTGCGTCCGCCACGTGGTTGGCAAGCGCCAGCGCGTTGTCCGACATCGAGCCATGGGCGGCGCATCGGGAGCATTCGCACCAGCGGTAACCGTCATTCGGCGAGAGCGAGACCATGCTGTGGTCGGGATGATCCGCGAAGTAATTCAGCGCGTACCGCACCGCCCGCTCGCGGACTTCGGGGTTGGTGGTGCAGATCTGGCCGCGCGCCACGCGCTTTCCGTCGATCAGCGAGAAGTATTCGGGGTGCTCCTTGAACGGGCCGCGGTCGCGCCAGTCGCATATCCTGTGGTAGGCGTGGCCCATCGACCCGTTGAAGTAGCCGGGCATCATGCTCCGTCGCTGCCACTCGGCATACTCCTCAGTCTGCTGATCGGGCAGGCGATGAGCCGCGGCCCAGATGCGCCGGTAGCTGAAGGTCGGTTCATGGTCGTTATCGATCGCGCCGACCGCGATCGTCCTGGAGGACGGGACATGCTCGCCGGCCTCGCCGGGCAAAAACCATCGCACACCGAGCAGGCGCAGAAGATCGCAGGCGGCGTTGAGGGTACCGAGGTCCGTTCGCCCGGCAACGATCAGCAGGTCATCACCGACGGTGCGCAACAGCCGCGCCTCCGGCCCGAGGTCGGACAGGTCCACGTCCGGCGCATGGGCCTCGACGGCGGCGGCGCCAAGCAGCACAGTTCGACCGCCTTCAGGACTGGGCCGCACGGGAAGCTGTGCCCCGGACATCTTCTCCAGGTAGACGCGAAGCTCTTCGGCCGCAAGTTGCACTGTTTGGGAAGGCTCGGGGCCGGTGACGATCGTAGCCTGTGGCCTTCCGTCACGCACCAGGGCTATATCGGCACTGCAGGTCGCGGTAACGAGCAGTGAGACGGCGAGCAGCACGCGATGCATCATGATGGGCCTCCCGTGAGAGGTAATGCGCATCGAATGGCTGGTTCGCGGTAGATCGGCGTGAGTCCTGCGCCACACGGGCAGCCCCGTACAGCATCACGGCCCCCGGCGGGGGGAGACCGGGGGCCGCAACGCCCCGTCTTGCGACGGAAATCTCACATTCTGTTTGTGTTTGTCACGGCCCCCGGCGGGGGGAGACCGGGGGCCGCGACGCTCCGTCTTGCGACGGAGAAACCATGTCCGTCAGAGATTTTCGTCCGGAGCGGGAGGCGCTTGTGCGGGGCCATCGTCCGCGGGTGGCCTGCGCGCCTCCATGAATTTCGCCATTAATTCGTCGTGGCCGAGCATCCCGTTACCGTTGACGTCTGCATCCTTAAAGAAGTTCGACCACTCGATATCGGAGACCTCCCCGTCTCCGTTCGTGTCCATCATCCCAATGAACATGTGGATCGGATCCGGGCGATCTCGACCGCGTTCTGCAATGTTCGCGAGGTCCTCTTCTGTGATGAACCCGTCTCCTTCGGGATCCATCCTGTCAAAGCGCTCGGCCCCGAATGGCCACTCATCTCGCGAGAGCTTCCCGTCTCCGTCCGCATCGTGTCGAGCGACGATCTCAGCCGGTGTCGGCCTCTCGCCGCCTCTGCCGGCAGAAGGCGCGGGCATTTCATCCTGGACGAGCTTCCCATTTCCATCCGCGTCAAGTTCGACGAACTTCTCCGCCCGGCCCGGCCATTCCTCCTGCGAAATCGCTCCATCTTGATCAGCGTCAAAGCGATTGAGGAGGCGCTGCCACTGCTCAACAGGGTCGCGTGGCGTTCTGTTCTGGCGCCGATTTGCGGCCTCAAGGACCTCATCTTGAGTAAGTTCACCATCGCTGTTCGCGTCAAGGAACGTTAAGACCTTCTCGGGACCGGAAAATTCTTTGGACGAAATCTTTCCATCAGCATTTGTGTCGAATCTATCCAGCATCTGCTGCCATCGCTGGGCTGGATCGATATTCCCGCGCGGGCCGTCGCCGGGGCGATTTGCGGGGGGCTGTGTGCCCTGAGCCCCTCCGGCAAGCTCCTCGCGGGTGATGAAGCCGTCTGCATTCCTGTCCATGCGCTCGAACGCCTCGTCAGGGCCTTTGAACTCATCAGCGTCGATCTTACCATTCTGATCGGTGTCCAGCCTTTCGAAAGAGTCCGCGCCCCGTCCCTGTGCGGGGGCAGCATGGAGCGCGCACGTCACCGCAAGCAGAAGAGCCACGAGCATGGTGGAAACGCCGACTCTGCGGATGTTCAACACCAGCACCTCCCGGGGAAATTGGAACCGTCTGTTCTCTGTCACATTGTCAGACGTCAAACACGCGCCCCTGATTCCACGAATTGTCGCGCCGATGGCGGGACTCAATGGTAGCCGGCCAGCGAAGTGGATCGTCGTAACTGCAAAGGATTCCGGCACACAGTCGGGGAACAAGTCCACTGAGCGATTACGTCGGTGGCTGCCCATCGAGCAGCCGTGGGAGGTCGGGAGTGTGCGCCTGATGACATATGTGGTACTGTTCGCTCTCTGTTCGATGCTCGCTTGTGCGATAGTTCCGGCACAGGAAGCTGATGAGTTTGAACGCGCGCGGACCGAGATGCTCAACCGCCAGCGCCGCGTGATCCTCAACAACGATGGCGGGGACGCGGTCGTCACCGCCGATGAACCGACGGTTGAGGCGATGCTTGCCGAGCGGACCGTCGGACTTGAGGACACGCACGTGGACACCATCTTCTATTGCACCAACCGCGGAACGTTCTCGCGGCACTCACATCAAAGCGAGGTCTCTGAGACGTTCACCCGCACCGATGGGCGCTACTCGAAAAACCTCGTGCCGGTGCTGGCCGAAATGGGGACCGACCCGATAGAGGTCATGGTGGAGTGGTGCAGAGATCATGATATGGAGATCTTCTGGTCGGAGCGGATGAACGATCGCCACGACGCCGGGCGCCCCAAGGGCGTGTCGGAGTGGAAGAAGGAGCATCCCGAGTGCCTGGTGGGCAGTCCGGAGGATCGGCCGCCTCACGGTGCATGGTCGCAGGTGGACTATGCGCATCAGGCCGTGCGCGACCAGATGTTCGCGATCATCCAGGAGGTCTGCCAGAATTACGACGTGGATGGGATCGAGATGGACTTCTTCCGCCACCCGTGCTATTTCCGCACGGTGGCCTGGGGCGGCCATGCCACAGATGAGGAACGCGACCTGATGACCGGGTTCGTCCGCCGGGTCAGGAAGATGACCGAGCGCGTGGGGCGGGAACGCGGGCGACCGTTCCTGGTGGCGATCCGGGTGCCCGATTCGGTGCCATTGTGCCATGCGATGGGGCTGGACCTGCACGCGTGGCTGTCCGAGGGGCTGGTGGACATCGTGACCGGCAGCGGATACTTCCGCATGAACCCGTGGAGTTCGCTGGGCGAACTGGGCGACCGCTACGACGTGAAGGTTTTCGCGGGGCTGAGCGATTCGCGAGTGAACGCGGAGCGAACTGTCATCAACCGCCGCGGCACCGAGAGCTATCGCGGTCGGGCCGAGCGAGCATGGCAGGGCGGCGTTGACGGGATCTACCTGTTCAACATGTTCAATCCGCACAAGGAATTCCTCAACGAGATTGGTGATCCCGAGGTGCTGGCCGGGCTGGACCGGACGTTCGTCACTACCGTTCGGGGCGCAAGGAAGCGCTCCTACGGCAGCCCGGACTACTGGATCGCCGACGGCAGCCAGTGGCAGAATGTGCCGGTGATCACGCCCGAGGAGCCCGTCGCAGTCGAGGCCGGGGAGACCAGGAGTGTGCCGATCGAACTGGGGGCGGACCCGTGGGTGGCGACCGACCGGCGGCCGATGGATGTCACGCTGCATCTGATGGCCACCGGCGCCTCGCAGGTCGCGATCAATGGACACGCTCTGGAGCAGCCGGACACAGAGGACATGTGGCGGCATTACAAGCTGTCCGAAGGGCAGGTGCGCCCGGGTCAGAACGTCGTGGCGGTCACGGCCGAGCGCGAGACCGCCAACGAAGGGATTACGTGGAATGCAGAGACAGTACCGAAGGAGCCGTGGACACATCACAGGCTCCGAGAGGGCGCGACGATCGCCGAGATCCGCGATGGCGCGATGCTCGTTGCCGACAGGGGTGAGGAGCAGGGCGACTACGTGTACTTCAACTATCCCTGGGGCGCAGACCCCGAGCAGCCTGCCGAGGTCGTGGCGGAAGTGAAGGTGCTGGATGGGTGGAACAACATCACCGTCAGCAACGGAGAGGCGATCGAGCGGGTCACGCTCTATCCCGATCACATCGGGACCCATTACACGAACCTGCACGAGGACTTTGACACCAGCGACGACTGGCATACCTACCGGGTCGTGATCCAGAACGATGACCTGCGTGTTTACGTGGATGGGGAACTGCTGTTGGACGGCGAGGGCGCGTTGACTCACCCATCGCGCGGGCGCAACACCGCCGCTTTCGGGGCAGCCAACTCCCCGTCAACGGGAGAGGCGCTGTGGCGGTCGATCCACCTCGAGAGCCCGGGTCTGGCCGGCGCCCAACTGTATGACGCGGCCGTCACGGTGCGTTTCCCCGGCGAGTGACGGTCCCGCGCGAGGCTACCGGGCAGCCTGCGAGTGCGCTTAGCGCGAGAAATCGACCATGCTTCGGACGCCCCGAGCAAGTTCCGCGAAGGCCCGGGGCGTCAGTTGCTGGTGACCATCGCACAGGGCCTGCGCGGGGTCCGGATGGACCTCTACCATCAGGCCGTCCGCACCTGCGGCGACCGCCGCGAGGCTCATGGCCGGCACCAGCGACGCGCGCCCGGTTCCGTGTGATGGATCGACGATGATCGGCAGGTCGCACAGTTCGCGCACTGCCGGTATCGCGCTGAGGTCCAGGGTGTTGCGGGTGTAGGTCTCGAAGGTGCGGATGCCCCGTTCGCAGAGGATCACGTCCGGGTTGCCGCCCCGGAGGATGTACTCGGCCGCGCTGATCCATTCGTGCATGGTTGCGTTCATACCCCGCTTGAGCAGCACCGGACGGTCGGCCCGCCCAAGCTCCTTCAGCAGCGTGTAGTTCTGCATATTGCGCGAGCCGACCTGCAGCACATCCGCGGCGTCGCAGACCAGGTCGAGATGGCGCGCGTCCATGATCTCCGTCACGACCGGCAGGCCGGTTTCGTCCCTCGCGCGTCTGAGAATCGCCAGGCCCTGCTCTCCGAGGCCCTGGAAGCAATCAGGGGATGTGCGGGGTTTGTACGCCCCGCCGCGCAGCATCTGCGCCCCAGCCTCGGCGACCGCCCGCGCGGTGGCCAGGGTCTGCTCCTCGCTCTCGACCGCGCACGGACCGGCGATCATGACGAAGTCCCGGCCGAACTGTAGCTCGCCGACCGTGACGAATCTACGGGTTGTTTGCGCGCGTTGTTGGGGCTCGATCCCCGCGTCACTCACATCTTTCACCCCTGCCTGCGATGATGGGCGCGCGGTCTGTTCGCTGGTATGAGTCTCGGCACGTCCTCATAGTGTGTAAACCCTGACGCGGTGTGAACGTTCCGGATTCCAGCGCTTTTGGTGGAGGAAGCGCCTGCGCGGCAGGGGAAACGACGCCCACTGCGATTCGACAGAGAAGGAGTATTCTTGATCATGAATGATCGACCAAACATACTGTTTGCACTCGCTGACGATGCCGGAATGCACTTCGGCGCCTACGGGTGCCCGTGGATCGACACACCGGCCTTTGACCGGGTGGCGCGGGATGGTGTGCTCTTCACTGACGCTTACACGTGCAACTCGAAGTGCGCCCCCTCGCGCGCGGCGATAATCACCGGGCGGAATTCGTGGCAGCTTAAGGACGCGGCGAATCACCAGTGCAACTTCCCCACGGAGTTCCGCTCCGTCTTCGAGGCACTGGCTGAGCACGGCTACCACACCGGCCATGTGGCGAAGGGCTGGGCGCCGGGCAATCCGGGGACCGTGGACGGGAAGCCACGCCAGTTGACCGGGCCGGCCTACAACGAGCGGAAGTGGGATCCGCCGGCCGCTCAGATGAACAGCACCGACTACGCGGCGAATTTCGCGGACTTCCTCGATGACAGTTCCGATGATCGGCCTTTCTGCTTCTGGTACGGATGCACCGAACCGCACCGTAAGTACGAATGGCGCGCGGGGATCGAGAAGAATGGGCGCCATCCCTCGGAAGTGGACGAAGTCTACGAGATCTGGCCGGACAATGAGGTGGTGCGGACCGACCTGCTCGACTACGCGTTCGAGGTCGAGATGTTCGACCGCCACCTCGGCCGGATGCTGGACATGCTCCAGGAGCGCGGTGAGCTTGAGAACACGCTTGTGATGGTAAGCTCGGACAACGGCATGCCCTTCCCGCGCTGCAAGGGCCAGGAGTACTATCGATCGAACCACCTGCCGCTGGCCGCGATGTGGGCCGACGGGATCCGGAATCCGGGCCGCACGGTCGATGACATGGTCAGCTTCATCGACTTCGCGCCGACCTGGCTGGAGGTCGCGGGCATGACGCAGGAGGACTCGGGCATGGCCGAGATCACCGGTCGCAGCCTCACGGACATCTTCGACTCCGAAGACGAGGGGCAGGTCAACCCCAAGCGGGATCGCGTGCTCATTGGCAAGGAGCGGCACGACCTCGGGCGCCCCGGCGATGTGGGCTACCCGATCCGCGGGATCTTCAAGGGCGACTGGCTCTACATCCGCAACCTCGAGGCCGATCGCTGGCCGGTCGGCAACCCGGAGACGGGCTACATGAACTGTGACGGGAGTCCCACGAAGACGGAGATCATCCGCCTCCGGCGCGAGGAGGGTGTCACGGAGTACTGGGAGTGGTCCTTCGGCAAGCGCCCGGAGGAGGAGTTGTACAATATCAGCAGCGATCCGGATTGCATCGACAACCTCGCCGACGACCCCGCCCACGACGAGGTCCGGACCGCGCTGCGCGAGCAGCTTGAACGTGAACTGACCGAGCAGGGCGATCCCCGGATGACACGCGGCCCGGCTCTGGACGAAAATCCGGTGTATGACCCGAACGACCGGCGCGCCGACTTCTACGAGCGGTTCATGGCCGGCGAGGACATGCGCGCCGGATGGATCACGCCCAGTGATATCGATCCGGAGATGGCCGAAGACTGAGGAAAAGCAGCGACGGATGGCCGGTTCAGGATGCGCGCCGGCAGTTCCCGGCGGTGCGCATCTTTGCATTCTGTGGTCATGTCATCTCCGCCCGCGGTTTCATGCGCGAAGAGAGAAAATCCCCCGATGAAATGGAATCAGCGCCGCCGCGGCCGCGTCTATGCCTGTGACAATACCCTCAGACGCGGAATAAAGGAGTGCAGAGAATGCAGACAAAGAGAATCCTTGTAGCGATTGGAGCAGCGGCGCTTGTGCTGGGAGCACTGGCAGTTGGTTTCACAGCCGATCAGGGAGGGCAACCTGCGTCGCGGTGTGGGCCGCACGGCATGACGTGGGACCAGTTCCTGAACGGCGTTGACGCCGATGAAAGTGGAACGGTTTCGCAGGACGAATTCCCCGGCCGCGATGAGGCCTTCGCGCGGATCGACGCTGATGACAATGGCGAGATCACGCAGGAAGAGGCCGCACAGGTGCGCGCGCGAATGGGTCGGCGCGGTGGTGGCGGTCCCGGCGGACCGGGTGGCCCTCATGGACCTGGCATGCTGAATCCCGAACAGCGCTGGGAGCGAATGCTGGAGCATCTTGACGCCGATGAGAGTGGCACGATCTCGCAGGACGAATTCCCCGGCCGCGATGAGGCCTTCGCGCGGATCGACGCTGATG
>CAZAHB010000059.1:24405-25051 GCA_964484945.1 uncultured Armatimonadia bacterium
GCGAGATCACGCAGGAAGAGGCCGCACAGGTGCGCGCGCGAATGGGTCGGCGCGGCGGTGGCGGCCACGGCGGACCGGGTGGCCCCGGTGGTCCGGGCATGCTGAATCCAGAACAGCGCTGGGAGCGATGGCTGGACCATCTGGACGCTGACGAAAGTGGCACGATCTCGCAGGACGAGTTCCCCGGTCCCGACGAGATGTTCGCGCGGATCGATGCGGACGGGAACGGCCAGATTACTCAGGACGAGGCCGCACAGGCGCGTCCGCAGGGCGCGATGGACGGGTGCCATGAGGGTCCGCAGCATTGACCACTCGTGTGTAGCGCTTCGGGCGCGGGCATCCGCTCGCGCCCGTATGTGACTTTGGGACCTTCCGCCGCGATCGGGTGTTTATCCACCCGGAGCAGGGGTCGCGGCGGGGCTCAACTCTCTCTCCCCTGATCCCGACGCGGTCTTCCTCCGGCGCGCGTACGTGGACCTGACGCCCCCGCGGCCTGATTTCGAACTGAAGGTGACACCCCCAAGCCGGGCCCTGAGCCCCGCTCGCTCCGCAGCGGCGCGGGTCCACGCGCTGCGAAAGGACGGCATCGAGGGCCCGATTGAGGTGACGCTTGCCGATTCCATGAAGGGCTGCACGCTCGCCGGAG
>CAZAHB010000060.1:0-24755 GCA_964484945.1 uncultured Armatimonadia bacterium
ACCGCGTCGGCCTTGTCGCAGGTGAGCTTCTCCTCGCGGATGCGGATGAGCAGGAACCACCATGACGGATCGGACTTCTCCGGATACCGGCAGACGCTGAAGACCTCCGAGTCCGCGAGTTGCTCCTCGAGCGCATACACGAACGCGCGGCGGTTGTCTGCGATGTCGATCATCTTGCGAAGCTGGACCTTGCCGATCACCGCATCAAGCTCCGTCATGCGGTAGTTCAGGCCCAGGTAGATGTTCGTGGCTTCATCGGTATTGAAGGGCTTCCCGCGGTCGGCGAAGCGCTTGGCATGCCAGTAAAGCTCCTCGTCATCGGTGACCACCATGCCGCCCTGGCCTCCGGCGACGGTGTGCTTGCCGCTCATGAGCGAATATGCGCCGAGGTTGCCGAAGGTGCCCACGAACTGATCGTCGTAGGTGGCGCCGTGGGCCTGCGCGCAGTCCTCGATAACCGGCAGGTCGTGCTCGGCCGCGATGGCGAGGATCTCATCCATCTGGCAGGGGATGCCGGCGATATGCGCGCAGACGATCGCGCCGGTATTGTCCGTGATTTTCGCCTCGACGCCCTCCGGGCTCATGTTCATCGACTCGGGGGATGCGTCCGCGAAGACCGGGATGAGCCCGAGATTCACCACCGGCATGATCGCGCCCTGGTCGGTGATGGGCGCGGAGATGACCTCGGTGCCCGGTTCGAGCCGCAGCGACGCGAGCGCGGAGTGGATCGCCGCGGTGCCGGCACTCATGCCGGTCGCCCAGCGCGTGCCGATCGCTTCGGCGAACTTCTGCTCGTAGTCGTCCACGTGCTCGCCGGCGTAGCGGTCGAATGCCCCGCCCTCCTTCGCGGCGGTCATCAGGTCCATCACAGCGTCGATCTCCGTATCGTCTATCTGCAGCCGCGGGGGCCACGGATCGGTTCGTACCGGCGTTCCACCGTCAATTGCAAGCGTGCTCATCGTAATACCTCGCATATCGGCTGGTAGTTGCTCCGAACGTGACCTTCGCGTGAAAGCGGCGGATACCTCCTCCGGGGAGGCCGCCGCAGGCCCTGTGGCGAATGTCTCCATCACGCGACGCCCCATTCACCCGATTCCGGGTCGGGGCCCGCCCAATCCTCGCGGAGCGAGGTCAAGGGAGAGGGGGCCGGGGGGTGAGGCTGCCGTTGCTGTGCCGAAGCAGCCGGTTTCGGCCCCGAATGCACATGAAGCTGGCGGCTGCTACCAATGGAGGATACACATGAGCGAAGACCTTACCCCCCGCGAGCGCTGCAGGCGGGCGGTGCGATTCGAGGACGTCGATCACGTCCCACTGACGATCTACGAGCGCAAGATCCCTCAGTGTGATGATGAGCGCGAACTGCGCAATGACGGCCTGTGCATCGTCCAGCGCGGGCCGAATCCCTACAGCGTCCGCAGACCCAATGTGCTCGAAAGCAACAGCTACACCTACACCGAGAACGGGAAGCGGCTGACGCGCACGGTCATCCGCACGACCGAAGGTGAACTCGAGACCGTCAACGAACCAGCCGGGTTCACGACATGGCACCACGAGAAGATGTTCAAGGGTCCCGAGGACTACGATAAACTGCTGGCCTACTGCTCGGACGTGGAGGTCGTGGCCAATCACGAGCCCTTCGTGAAGATGGATGAACTGAAGGGCGGGGACGCGATCATGCGCGGGGCGGTGGGGCTGGAGCCGATGCAGCTTGTCGTGCATCACTGGATGGGCGTGGAGACCTTTGCGGTTGAGTGGATCGAGAACCGCGATCGGGTGCTGAAGCTGTATGAGGCGCTCGTTGAGGAGCGGAGGAAGACCTATCCGGTCCTGGCGGAGTCGCCCTGCATGCAGTTCAACTACGGCGGGAACGTGACGCCGCAGATCATCGGTGAGGACCGCTTCCGAGAATACTACGTGCCAAACTACGAGGAGTGCTGCGAAGTGCTGCAGCCGGCAGGCAAGATCGTGGGCTGTCACTTCGATGCCAACACCCGCGTAATCGCCGACGCGATCGCCGAGACCTCGCTGGACTACATCGAGGCCTTTACGCCTGCTCCGGACACGGACATGACCCTCGCCGAGGCGCGGGAGAAGTGGCCGGACAAGGCGTTGTGGATCAACTTCCCGTCCTCGGTCTGGCTGCGCAGTGACGAAGAGATCGAGGAGTGCGCGATAGACCTGCTCAAGCAGGCGGCGCCCGGAGACGGCTTCCTCATCGGCGTGACGGAGGATGTCCCCGAGGGGCGGCTGTTCCCCGGACTGAAGGCGATTAACCGCGCCATTCAGGCGCATGGACGGCCGCCCATTACAATCGACTGACCGACCTGGAGGAATGATGATGACGATACTGTTTCTGATGCCGTGGCTCGGGCTTGCGGGGGATGTGCGCGAGGAGTTCCAGCCGATCGAGGACGATCCTGACCTGCCGCGGGTCCTCCTGATCGGCGATTCGATTTCCGTGGGATACACGCTGCCGGTGCGCGAGAAGCTTGCCGGCGAGGCGAATGTGCATCGAGCTATGCAGAACTGTGGCCCGACCTCGCGGGGCGTCGAGCACCTCGACGAGTGGCTGGGCGACGGCGACTGGGACGTCATTCACTTCAACTTCGGCCTGCACGATATAAAGATCATGGAGGACACGGGCGAGCACCAGGTGCCCATCGATGAGTACGAGGACAATCTCGAAGAGATGGTCGCGCGGATGAAGCAGACAGGCGCCGACCTCGTGTGGGCGTCAACCACTCCGGTTCCCGAGAATGTACAGGGGCCCGAGCGCGACCCGCAGGACGTCGTCCGGTACAACGAAGTCGCGGCGGCGATCATGCGCGAGCATTCGGTCACGATCGATGATCTCTACGAGTTTGCGCTGCCGCAGCTTGAGGTTATCCAGAAGCCGCAGAATGTGCACTTCACCCCCGAGGGCTCAGAGGTGCTGGCGCGACAGGTGGCCGAGAGCATCCGGCAGGCTCTGGCGGCGCGTAAGACCACCGGGCAGGAGTAAAGAAGCGTGAGGCGCCACCCAACGCGGTTTGGCGCGGTGGCCGCGCCGTGTATGCGGATGACATGGCCTGAGGTCGGCTTCGCGGGCGACTACCCGATCCAGATGGGGCTGGCCCAGGCCATTTCGCCGTCCGCCTGCCAGACGCGGAGGTAGTAGAAAGTCCCCGGCTCGATCGATGCCTCGTCGGTGAGTTTGAAACGGGTGTCATCGCTGTCGGGCCATAGCGTCTGCCAGTCGTGGTTGTTGCGCACGATGTCGAGGCGCGTGATCTGGTCGGTGCCGACGACTCGTCCGCTGATGGTGCGGGGATCGCGGAGCATCTGCGGTGGAAGCTCGCTGCCCATGCGATGGTCGTTGACGTCGAACTCCACGTAGATGCGCGCACCGGTGGTTCCGTAGCAGTTGCGTGCCTTCAGTGCATCGATGAGCGCCTTCGCGGTCAGTTCCGGAGCGCGGATCGCCGCCAGTCCGGACTTGTAGCTGAAGCAGAAGCCGTAGTAGTCGGGGTGCTGGCGCCCGGGGAAGCCGGAGTGGGTATCGCTTGCTGCGGTAAACCCCATGCGGTAGCCGCGTGCGAGTGCCGCCTGTGCTCCGCCCCCGGGGATGCACGACTTGTCCCACATGGGGTTCCCCTCACCGATCGGGCGCTCGGAACATCCCCACATCGAGTAGATCTCGCAGATCGGCTCAAGTTCCTCATCGTAGACATCCCAGTCCGTCCACACGAGCGTGTGGTGGGGGATGCTGATCAGTTCGTCCTTGCGGGTGCGCAGGTACTCGAAGAACGGACGCGTGCCGTCCTCGGCGAGGTCCAGGTCCAGCCTGTCCTGCGGCCAGACCTCCTCGATGTCGTGATTGTCGAAGTAGACGTTCCGGTGGCCGTGGGCGTAGGAGTACTCGAAGCCCTTCAGCGCGATGAACTCCTCGTCTTCGGTGTACTCAACGGCCTTCTCCTGCGTGATGAGCCACGACTCACGGTTGCAGCCGGAGTGATCGGTGACACAGGTGAAATCCGCGCCCGAGATATCGCGCGCGTAGCTGATGTAGTCATCGATGGGCGCGAGGCCGTCACCGGAGAAGCTGGTCTTGCCGTGCATATCGCCCCAGAAGACGAACTGCTGCGGATCGTTTCTCGCGATCGATGGCTGGGTCGCGAGGTCCATCCCCGGCGCATCCGCCGTCGGGCGGACAACGTCACCGTGGACCTCGATCCGCGGGTTGATCGTGGGATCATCTCCTGCCGGCGGGTTGCAGCACCGGTCCATGGTGTACACGCGCGGCGTCGGCTGCTCCTTAGTGGCCGAGATGGTGGGGAGGCGTAGCAGCGCGCGCGTCGGTGGGCCTGCCTCGACAGCAACCCAGACCGGCGAACCGGGGACTTCGCGGATGCCCTCGGGGCCGGGCGGAGTGTAGTGCGGTGGCTGGACGAACAGCGAGAAATCGCCCTCGGGTTCGACCACTGGCTGCACGGTGCATCCGGCCTCGCCCCACGTGGTGTCACCGTAGACGATCGTGATGGTGTCACCGGGTGCGAAATCGTCGCGGATGACCTCGAATGTGATCCACCAGCGCTGGATGCAGCGGGTGTCACCCGGGCGGGTCTCGTGCCGGGCATATGGCTCGAGATAGGCGTCGGTCCCCGTGTCGATCTCGAACGAGGTGTTCAGGCGGCGGTAGTGCAGCCATTTGCGCCCGTCATCTGGGTCGAGTTCCCAGTATCGCTTGTGATTGACCAGCGGCTCGCCCCACCCCGCGGAGGGGAGACCGAGCTTCAGCTTGCTGCCCTTTACCAGGCCTTCATCACCGATCGTGTAGCGGAAGGTGACGGTGACCGGAACGCCCGCGATGAAGCTCTCCGGCCGATCGATGATCTCGAATGCTTCCTGTGGCATTGTGTCCGCTCTCCCTCGTGCTGCGGTTACTCGTCATCCAGATCCAGACGCATCAGCCTGAGATCGTCGTACACGAGCGTGCCGATGCCGGAGATGCCGAGGCGCACACCGACCGTCTTCGTCTTCGGCCTCGTGACGCGCATCGCGATCTTCATCTGGACCCAGCCGTCGGTGGCTTCCACCCGGTTGGCCTCGAAGCTCGTGACCGGCCACGCGGAATTGCCCTGTTCGTCATAGCCGACGATCTCCAGGACCGCGCCTCGATCGGTCTTCTGCATGCCCTCGTCGATGCGGACCCATGCGCTGGCCGCGAAGACGTCGGCCTCCCGAGCCGGAACCTTCTCGCTGACGGTGTGGGCCGTAACCCAGTCGTACTCCTCGCCCTTCCACTGAGCCAGCGTGTCGGCACTGAAGCGCAGGCCACTGTCGCCGGTGCGCGCGGTGTCGGTCAGGCTCATCCTGCCGGTCTGCTCGTGCGTCGCCGGCAGATCCTCCCAGCCGAGTACCCCGCCATCCCGGGTCGCTTCGAACGATGGGTTCGTGAGCAGGTTCTCGCCCTGCTGCGTGTCGATGGCGTCCAGCGCGACCCTCGCCTCGACACGAGCGCGCGTGTTCTCGTACTCGCGCCCGAGGTAGTAGCCCGACCGTACCACGGAGGTGCTGATGACGCCATCCCACTTCTCGCGATCCTGGCGAACTTCAGTCACGAGGTCCTCAATTACCTGCAATGTTCGTTTGGCTGTTGCCAGGTCGTCCCTGTCGCGAAGCTCCAGGTACTCCAGCAGCCGGGTGGTGTATTCGTACGACAGCTCCAGCTTCGCCAGGCGCTGCTCGATGAGGTCGCTGTCGGCCAGCTGGTGCGCGCGGTCGAGTTGCTCGCGGAGCTTGGCCATCAGCTCATCGGTGAAGATCTGCGGCGCGACGCTCGTCGCATTGCCCGGAAAGTGCAGATCTCCATCAGCGAATGCGTCCTCCATCAGGCGATAGTACTCGCGGATTGCCGGGCCTGCGGGCCCGTAGAGGCGGTTGCACATCTCGTCGAAGACCGCGTCCACGTCCGTCTCCACATCCCAGAGCAGCCGCGCTGCCATGTAGTAGGCGGGGTAGAGCGTCCAGGCGTTCTGCGGGTTGAACTGGGTGTAGACGCCGCGGTCGCCGCGACTGTGGTACCAGGGCATGTCTTCAGCGATCGAGTGGACAATCGGCCATGGCAGGTCGAGCCAGTTGACCTTCCAGTAATACTCGTAGTAGTAAACCGGAGTGCCGAGGCGGTCCCAGCGCTCGATAAGCTCCACGTAACGCCGGTTGCGCGGGCAACTTTCATCTGCGATCGGGTGGGCCATGCAGTAGTCCTGGTAGTGCGTGATGATAACCGAGAGCATGGGGTCGGCCTCGATGGATGTATCGCGCGGGGGCCAGTTGTAGACGTTGTAGGCGCCGACGAGCATCTCGGCATCCGGGTGGACAGTGCGCAGGTATTTCGCGATATTGTTGTAGAAGAGCAGGCTCCGGCGCGACATCGCCTGGTCGCTGGGAACATCCTCCTCGTCAAGGGCGACGCACTCCTCGCACTCACACCACATCTGACCATCGGTTGGCGAGAAGGACAGCAGGCCGATGCGCGGGTCTTCGGTCTTGAGTGCGGCCATCTCAGCCGCCACGGCGCGCGCGCATTCATCGCTGGAGTAGCAGAGCTTGCAGTGGCGCTGCTGGGAGCGCTTCCCGTTGATAAGCGCATAGTAGTCGGGGTGCTCGCCGAAGTTCTCGTTGTGGGGGAGCAGGCGATGCTGGGTGTGGTAGATATTGGGCTCGATCTTGAAGCTCGCCTCCAGCGTATCTCCGGGACAGTTCTGGCCGTTGAAAGTGGCCCAGTCGGTCCCGCGGCCCACCCAGCGCATCGGAAAGCTCGGCTCGTGACGCTCGTTGAGGTCGGCAAGGACGATGTCATCCATCTGTGGGACGCATGTTCCGAGGTCATCGCCGGGGACGTACCAGCGCACGCCCACGTCGTGCAGCAGCCCCGCGACGCCGTAGACGGTACCGCGGTCGCTGCCACCGCACACGATCACGTCACGCCCGTCGGTCTGGAGCACGTAGCCCTCATCGTCGAGATCGCGCAGGAGCCTGACCGGCCGAGAGACGTCGGACAGGCCCAGGAGCACACGGTTCCCCGCGACCTCTTGCTTATCGGTCACTACCGGGAGGGAGGCGCCGGTGATCTGGCGGATGTAGCTCTGAAGCGTTTCAGCGGCGAAGACGAGATCATCAGTCGGTCGCTCGCGAATCACGACGGTGGCGGCGGGTTCGCCGTCGAGGACGAGCGCGCCGGCCGGAGCATCCTCCAGCGCCGGCTGTCCGGCATCTATCAGTTCATCGAGCTTTCCGGCTGAGGAAGACGCAGTTACAGCCATTCCAAGCAACAGGATTATGGCCATGCGCATACCAGATCACACCCCGGTTCGATGCTGTCGGCGGCAGGTATTTGTCCGCGGAGGGCGCCGGGACCTTCACCGTGTCGGAGTAGTTAAGCGGTCATAAACTCGCTTCACGTCTCAGTCGCCGCCTGGAAGAGCGATTCGCGTCAGGAAGCCCCGGCGACGCGTGGGAAGGGACAGGTGAGAAGTGAAGACTGAAAAGGGGAACGGCAGCGGCCTTTCGGCCACTGCCGTTGAAGCTGCTTGCCGGGGCTGGCGGTCCTGGATTTCGCCGAGCACGCGAAACTCCGTCGTTGTCGTTAGCTCGTCGCTCGTCGCTGTCCATTCACATCAGGTCGAATGCTGCCAGGGCTGCCTTATTCCGCACGATCAGTTTCCCGTCTGCGATGATCGGCGGCGTCCATGACTGTCCACCCAGTGGTGTGAAGCGCCCAAGCTCGTTGTAGCCATCAGGGGTCGGTTCAACCATCGCCATGAACCCCTGATTGCCGCTCAGAGCGAGGATGACGCCATCGACTCCGACGACGCCTCCGCGCTCGAAGCCGCTCTGTGCCCAGGCCCGCTCGCCGGTGCGCGGATCAAGGCACACCAGGTTCGGGTTGCTCGGCCCGAACATGTATCCGTTCATGAAGACCGATGTGTTGAAGTGAGAGGCCATGGCTTTGCTTTCCCAGTGGATGCTGGCGGCGTTCGGTTCGACTGCCACGACCGCGCATCCGCGGTCGTAATCGCTGGTGATGAAGATGTGGTTGCCGGAGACGATCGGCGTTACGGCGTTAACGTCATACTTGGTTTCCCACGGAACCCGCCACAGCAACTCCCCGCTGTCGGCCTTCACACCGATCAGTGATTTGCCCGTGAAGACGACATATTGCGGGATCCCATGGATGGTCGCTTTGACGGGTGTGGAGTAGCCGGGGATGTCGCCCCCGCCGCCGGCCCAGATGACCTCGCCGGTGACCTTGTCCAGCGCCACCACACATGCCTGTTTCCCCCCCGGCACGAGAATGACCTTATCGCCGTCAACGAGTGCGGACATCGCGTATCCCCACGTCGGGACACGGCCACCGAACTTCCCGGGCATGTTCACGCCCCACTGCAGTTCGCCGGTTCCCGCGTCGAGGCAGGCCACGTTGCCCTTGAAGCTGATCGTGTAGAGGCGCCCGTCGTTGAAGACCGGGGTCGAGCGCGAGAAGCCATAGTTCTCTTTTGCCAGGTCCTCATACGCGAACTGCCACTGTTGCTGTCCGCTCTCGAGGTTGAGGGCGCGGACGATGTCTTTCGAGCCCTGGTGATCGATGATGAAGACGGTCCCGTTGGCCACCGACGGGCCTGCGTATCCGCCATCGTGCATCTGGATCTGCCATAGCTTCTGAGGGGGATTGTTGTTCCAGTCCTTGTTGATACCCTCAACGGGCGCGATTCCATCCTGATTGGGCCCGCGCCAGACAGGCCAGTCGGCCGCAAGCGCCGCGCATGCTACGGTCAGGCCAGCGATGATCGCGAGCAGTCGGGCTGTGCGCATATTGAGGTTCCTCCGTGTCGTGTGATGGTCCGCGATTATTCAAAACAGTAGATCGTTCCGGCCTCATTGCCGATCACGAGGCTCCGCCGGCCGACCGCCGGCGACGCACTCACGGGCGATCCGGTATTGAAGCTCCAGACCTTCTCACCATTGCTGAGCTTAACCCGGTAGATGTTGCCATCCGACGAGCCGAAGATTACGTGTCCGCGGTTTATCACCGGGGACGAGTTTATGTCACTGCGGGCGTGGGCCGTCCACTCCACGTCGCCGGTGGCCGCATCGACGCGCAAGACCCGGTCGCTGCGTGAGGCGAAGATCACGGTGTCGCCGATGACGGCCGGTGCGGCGTAGATGGCGCCGGAACGCGAATCTTCGGACTGCTCCCACAGGATCTCGGCGTCAGAGAGGCGCACAGCCCAGTACCGGCCGTCCATCGAAGCGACGTAGACGGCCCCGGACGCGTAGGCGGGAGAGCCGGCGAAGTTGCCCTCCAGCAGCGCCGCGCGCTCCTCCTCACCGGTCTGCAGATCGATCATGCGCAGGAAGCCGTCGCAGCCTGCGATCATGACCAGGCCGCCGGCCTCTGTGGGCGTGCAGTGGACCTGCGCCTGGGCCTCGTAGTGCCAGATCTTCGAGCCGGTCCCGGCATCGAGACGGTAGAGGCGGTTGTCATATGAGCCGAACAGGACGGAGCCCTGCACGTAGATCGCCGACGACATGATCTTGCCGCCCGTCTCGAATGTCCAGCGCCCCTTCCCGTTGGCGGCATTGACCGCGTGGAAGACGCCGCTCTCATCGCCCACGTAGACAGTGCCCGAGTGCACAAGCGGGGCGGCCGAGATGGCGTTGCCGTCGGTGAGGTACTTCCACTTCAGGGAGCCAGAGTCGAGGTCGAGTGCGAGCAGCGCACCGGTCATGGTTCCCACATACGCGCGATCGCCGACGATGGCGGCAGTGGATTCGACGGAGGAGCCGGTGTCATACGTCCACCCGACGGTCAGATTGCCGTCGAGCGGAGAGTGCGCTACGCCGGTGTTCTGCGCTTTGCCGCGAAATGTCGGCCAGTCCGCACCGGTCTGCGCGAAGGCGAGAGAGCCCAGCACCAGCAGCAGTACCAGAGTGAACATCGCACTGCCGGAACGATGGTCCATGCCGTTCGCCGCCGTCGTTCGCCGTTGCTGTTTGCTCGTCGCTCGCGGCTCGTCGCCGGTCGCTGCCTTTCTCTGCATCCCACTCACTCCGTCCGCAAAGCCTCGATCAGATCGCCTCGTACCGTGGCGCGGGCTCCCGTGGCGCATGCCACAAGACCGACCGCAAGCACCGCGCCCAGCACAACCAGCAGCGCGGCCCAGTTCACCGCCGCCTGTGCCGAGGCCAGGTGGGGAGCCACCGATATTAGGGCGGTGATGGTCCCCACGAGCATCCCCGTCATGAGAAGCCCCGCGTTTTCGACGAGCACCAGCCGGGTCAGGTTCGCTTCGGTGAAGCCCGTTGCGAGCATCAGCGCGAACTCCGCCCTTCGCTCGAATGCGCTGCGCAGGATCACCGCGACAAGGCCGATGGTGCCCAGCAACAGGCCGAGGCCGCCCAGCGCGAGAAACATGCTCAGGTAGGTGTTCTGCACCGTGATGAAGCGGTTCAGCACCTCGCGGGTAGTGCGCACCTCAAGCCCCATGTCTCCAAGTGCCGCGCGCAATGTATTGGCGACCTGGTCTTCGCTGCCCTTCGGCGCGTCAATCAGGAAGTAACTCGGCCCCTCGATCTCAGGGTACATCGCCTGCAGAGCATCCTCGTGGACCAGGATTTCGCTCTGGAAGATAGAGCCGCTCAGCGCACCCACAAATTGCAGCGGAGGTCTGTCTCCGCCGGCGTCATACCGCTCGCCGACCCCGGAGTGCAACTGCCATTTCAGGCTCGCCGAGTCCGCGAGGGCAGGAACTGCCGCCCCGCTCTGTACTTCGCGCAGCAGCGTCCACGGGTTACGGGCGTCGGTACGGATCGTATCCGCGAAAGTGAAGCCGCCGCGCTCGATCAGCCGGTCGCTCACTCCCACGAGGCGGGGGAGTGCCGGACGCGCCACATTCAGACAGGAGATATCCTCACCGGGGCTGCGCGGCAGGGAGATGATGGTCGTGCCTTCGAGCGCGTCCTGCTCTTCGGGCAAAAAGCCGAGGTTCTCGCGGCCCTCGCGCGTGGCCGGGTCGAAGCGCAGCGGGACGGACGTGGTGGCGATCAGCGCGAATCCACCGGTGCCGGATGAGCGGTCATGGACATCGATGGCTGAGAAGTCGCGCGAATTGGCGGCGACGGTGACAAGCACGAATGTTGCCGCGGCTATCAGTCCCAGTAGCAGCAGGCTGCGCCCGCGCGCCGATGCGGCGGAACGCAGTGCAAGCGCGAGTCGCGAGCGCGTGGCACCCGAGCGGGTCATCACCCGCGTGAGAGCCACGTGCGCGCCGGTCAGCGCCGCCAGCAGCAGCGCCCCGCCAATGCCGAAGAACGCGCCCTCCGCAGGGATGGCCTCCACCATCGCCGCGATGAAGAGGCCGATCGCGGCCACGAGCAGCACCGGCGTCGCGATGATCGTCCATGGGCGCCCCGCGGAGGGGGCGGTCGCGGACGCCTGCCATCCGCGCAGAAGCTCAAGCACCGGCCTGCCGGAGAGCACGCGGGCCCCCCACCATGTCGCGAGGATGCCAACGATCAGCGCGGAGAGCGCCCCAATCGCGATGCTCTGCGGCTCGGCATAGACGCCGAGAACGGGTGCGTCCCCCAGAGCCCCCTGCCAGCGTGTCGCCAGGACGCGGATGATCGTGTGGGCGTAGCCGATCCCCAGCGGCGTCCCGAGCGCCACGCCGACCACCGACAGCGCTGCGCCCTCGGCTGCGATCACGCGACCCGACTGCTTCGCCGTGAACCCCGTTGCCATCATGATGCCCGCCTGCGCTGCGCGGCGCTCCGCCGAGAGCCGCATCAGCGTCCCCGCGAGGCCCGCGCCCGCAATCACCAGGAAGAAGCTCATCCCGAGGAAAAGCTGACCGAAATCTGAGGTGCCTTTACTGGCGCGGAGCGCCTGCTCGCGGACGGGGCGGATGGTGAAGCCGGCAGCTTCGGGAGTTAGCTTCGCTCGGATGGCCTCAGCGAATTCCTCTGCCTGGTCGGCTGTCGCGCCGCCGCGCCAGCGCCCGACGCGCACGGAGGTGACCCACGGTCCGTCATCCTGTTCGCCGCGCCACATTCGCTGGAGCAGTGACGTATGTACGAAGGCCCGCGGAGCGGCGCGATAGCGCTCCCAGTATTCGTCATCGCGCTTGGTCACGCGGGACAGATCGACGGGGAAGGGCGGGTCCCAGTCATCGATGTTCTCGGCATCGGTGATGCCCTCAAAGTCGGGCACGAGCGTCGGATCGGCGGCGAGGCCCTGCATCTTCGCGATCCCCGCGAGGGTCAGTTCCGCTGAGCGCTCCTCGTAGCCCGCCGGAGTGCTGACCCGCCACGCAAGTGAGAGGCGCTCACCGACTTCGGCGTCGAGGTCCTCGGCCGCCCACGCATTCAGTATGATCTGATCCTCCGCGAGCTTCTCGATATTTTCGGCACCATCCTGCAGGGGGAGGTCGTAAGCGGGGACATTCGCGGCGACGGCATACGCAATCGAACGCGAGGGATCGTCCACGGCGGCGATCGTGTCGGTGAGGTAGACCGAATCGCTGTAGACCTCGGCGCCCTGTGGCGCAGCTTCGGCGATGACCTGCATCTGCCGAGCGCTGAGCGTTACGGCCTCGCTGAAAGCGGAGGTCCATTGCCCATGGGGGCGCATGTAAAGTCCTGCGACGTCGAGCGTGAGCCCCGCGCTCACGGTAAGCGCAATACGGCGGTGTGCTTCGCTCAGGGCCTCGTCGCTGCGCGGTTGCAGCTGATCGGGGAGCTTCGGATCGTCGAAGACCACGGTGTTGACGGCGTCGCTACGATCGATCTGCTCGGAAAGTAACGCGCGGTCGAGGATGACGTTGCGCGGCATCGATGTAGAGGGATCGAGCCGAAGCCCGGCCGGGCCCAGATCGGGGCGGATCGCCTCCACCGTCACCCGCAGAGTGGCCAGGGTCTCTTGCCGCTCGCGGCGGGCGAAGAGGGTGTCGGGGAGGGCGCGCCCCGGGCGCGAGACGGTGACAAGAAGCGTGTCGCCGGTCGATAGACCTCCGGCGTCAGCAAGAGACTGATTGATGATCGCAGAGCGACCCGAGGGTAGCGACACGGCGCTTCCGCTGTAGAACCGGGCGAAATCGGAGTCCGCACCAATGACGGAGACGCCCGAGATGCCGGTTTCAGAGCCACTCGGGCGGGCTGATCCATCGAGGATGAGCAGACCGGCGCGCGGTGGGCCGAAGTCGTCGGTGTTCTGTCGGGAGAACGCATCAGCCGGGACGGGGCGGGCAGACTGCGTTGCCCACGAGATCGCGCCCAGCCGCGCCAGTGACGTGTGGCGGATCGAGCCCTCGATCGAGTCGCCGATCACCAGCGAGCCGACGATCACCGCGGTCGCGATGGCGAGGCCGAGGACCACCATGGCGGCGGTGCGGCGGTAGTGGACGATGCTGCGCAGGATCAGCCGCATCAGGGTCATGACTGCTCCGCCTCACCGTCCCACGGAACCAGTTTGCCATGGGAAAGAAGCAGCCCCCGACCCAGCATCGCGGCCTGGCGGGTGTTGTGGGTCACCATCAGGACCAGCACGCCATCTGCCGCGAGGTCGCGCAGAAGCGCCACCAGCCGATCGCCTGTCTCGCGGTCGAGGTTGCCGGTGGGCTCGTCGCAGAGCAGCAGCGAGGGCTCGTTGATCAGCGCCCGCGCAGCAGCCACGCGCTGGCGTTCGCCGCCCGAGAGTCGCGCGGGGAATGCGTCGGCTCGCTCGCCCACGCCCACGCGCTCGAGAAGATCGCGTGCTCGCTGCTCGGCGCCGTCGCGACGTCCGGCGGCCAGGGCGGGGAGAAGCACGTTCTCGGTCGCGCTGAGTTGCGGCAGCAGGTGGTGATCCTGAAAGACAAAGCCCACATCTTCGGCGCGGTAAGCGGCAAGAGCGGTGTCCTCAAGCTCGCTGACAGGGGTGTCGCCGAGCCGAACGCTCCCCGAGGTGGGGCGGTCGAGGGAGCCGATGATGTTCAGCAGCGTGCTCTTCCCCGAGCCGGACGGCCCGAGGATCGCTACCGTCCCGCCCGGTTCAGCGGTCAGAGACAGCCTGTGAAGCACCCGGTTCGGTCCGCCGGGCGTCGGGTATTCCTTCGTCAGGTCCTCCACGGTCAACGTCCGTGCGCTCATCCTCAGCGTCCTCCTCCGCCTCATCGCGCAGCACGATTGCGCCGGTGGGGCAGACTTCCGCGCATTCGACGGCCGCCCGGTGCAGGCCCTCTGCCAGTGATGCACCCAGCGGCACCGCGGTCCGCACATTGAAGCCTCGACCGATGAACGTCAGGCCGAGTTCGTCCTCGTACCTGCGGGCGACCTCCACGCACAGTCCGCAGGCGATGCACTTGCCGGGCTCGAAGATGATCGCCGGGTGGCTGGCATCGCGCCTGAATACGCGCCTGTCACCCTCGTATACGCGCGAACTCGCATCGTACTGCTGGCACAGCGCGCGCAGTCGGCACGAACCGAGCGCCCGGCAGTCGCAGTGCATGCAGCGCAGGCCCTCGCGCGCGGCCTCCTCGTCGGTGAAGCCCGCGGTTTCGCCGCCGGACGGCTCAATGCGCGCGTGGTCGCTGGCATCGGCGGCCATCCGCTCGGCCTCCTCGGGCAGCAGCCGCCCGAGGCTCACGTTGAAGGGCCGTCCCCCCGGCTCGATCGCGTCACCACGCACGTGCTGATCGATCGCCAGCGCCGCCTCGCGGCCCTCCGCTACCGCGCGGACCGCCAGCTTCGAGGGGCTGCGCGCCGATCCGGCGACGAAGACACCCTCGACAGGGCTTTCGTGGGTCTTCCGGTCGGTCTGCAGCCCCCGGCGGGCCCAGGGTACGCCGAAACGCCCGGCGGTCCCCTCATCGATCTCACCGACTGTCAGCAAGACCGCATCGAACTCTCGGCGAAGGTCATCGAGCGTTACGTCGCGGCCCAGGCGCGTGTCTGCGCGCAGCTCAACGCCGAGGTCGAGGACCATGTTCGCCTCGGCCCGCGTGACCTCCGGTGAAAGCTCGTCGGCGGGTATGTCCTGCAGAGCGCCTCCCGGGGCCTCGCGCTCGTCGATGAGCGTCACCGCGTGGCCGAGCGGCCGGAGGTAGTAGGTAGCGCTCAGGCCCGCCGGCCCGGCGCCCACGATGGCGACGCGCCTGCCCGAGTCTGATGCGGGCTCAGGTCTCCACGCGCCCTTCGCGAGGTTCCTATCGCCGACCCAGCCCTTGAGCAGCCGGATCGCGACCGGCTCGTCGTATGATCCTCGCCGGCACGCTCCCTCGCAGGGAGCGGGGCAGATGCGACCGAGCACCGCCGGCAGGGGGATATGCGCCATCACAGTCCTGGCTGCGCCCGCAAGATCACCCGCCACGATCTGTCGGATCATGCGGGGGATGTCCATGCCCGCGGGGCAGGCAAGCTGGCAGGGCCCGAGGCAGTCGCCGAGGTGATCCGAGAGGATCAATTCAAGGGCCATGCGACGCGCCTCGCGGATATCTTCGCTGTCGGTCTCCACGGTCATGCCTTCGCGCACCGGCGTGGCACATGATGGGCGCATGCGCTCCCCGCCATCCACCCGGACGACGCAGAGCATGCACGAGGTCTGCGCGCGCAGTCCCTCGCGGTAGCACAGCGTGGGAACCTCCACGCCCACCTCCCGCAAGGCCTCGAGGATCGTCGCGCCCTCAGGCACAGTTGCCGATTGTCCGTCGATGGTTAGTGTGGGCATTATCAGCTATCAGCGGTCAGCAACAGCGAACGGCGGCAGACAGGATGCCTGTCCCACATCACATGGTGGGTGTTGTGTACTCTCATGTGGCGCCTGCCTCCATCCTGCGGTCGCTCTGCTCCCTGTTTCTCTCTTCGTTTTTCACTCTTCACTTCGCACTTCCACCGCGTCCACGGGGCATACGTTCACGCACGTCCCGCACTTCACGCAGAGCTCCTGATCGATCTCATGGACCTGGTGCGGGCGCATCGGGATCGCATCCGCCGGGCAGGCCTGCGAGCAGAGCGTGCAGCCGATGCACTCGTCCATGATCTCGTAGCGGATCAGGGCCTTGCAGACTCCGGCCGGGCAGCGCCCGTCGATGTGTGCCTCGTACTCGTCACGGAAGTACTTCAGTGTGGTCAGCACCGGGTTCGGGGCGGTCCCGCCCAGCGCGCAGAGGCTCGTGTCGCGCACCATCTCACCAAGCTGCTGAAGCGTGTCGAGGTCGCCCGCTTCACCCTCGCCGGTGGCGATGCGCTCAAGTATCTCCAGCATTCGGCGGGTCCCGATCCGGCAGGGCACGCACTTGCCGCAGGATTCGCGCTGTGTGAACTCGAGGAAGTACCGGGCGACGTCAACCATGCAGTCCTCATCGTCAAGGACCACGAAACCCCCCGAGCCCATGATCGCGCCAAGCTCGCCCAGCGCCTCATAGTCCACCGGTGTGTCCGCAAGCTCGGCGGGGATACACCCGCCTGATGGACCGCCGATCTGGACTGCCTTGAACTCGTGGTCCCCGGCCACCCCGCCGCCGATCTCTTCGACGATCTCGCGGATCGTAATGCCCATCGGGACCTCGATAAGTCCTCCGCGTTCGACCTTGCCCGCAAGCGCGAAGACCTTGGTGCCCTTGCTGCGCTCGGTCCCCATCGCGGCGAACTTCTCCGGGCCCTCGCGCATTATCCAGGGGACCACGGCCCAGGTCTCCACGTTGTTGATCAGCGTCGGCTTTCCCCACAGTCCGCTGTCGGCCGGGTAGGGCGGCCGCAGGCGCGGATTACCGCGGTCGCCCTCGATCGAGGCTATCAGCGCGCTCTCTTCGCCACACACGAACGCGCCGGCTCCTTCGCGGATGCCCAGTTGCAGGTCGAACCCGCTGCCAAGGATATCCTCGCCAAGGTACCCTCGCTCCCGGCAGTCCACAATGGCGTTCCAGATGCGCTGCACAGCCAGAGGATACTCCGCACGGATATAAAGTACGCCGTTGTGGATGCCCGCCGCGTATGCGCCGATAATCATGCCCTCAAGCACGCGGAACGGGTAGCTCTCAAGAATCATACGGTCCATGAATGCGCCGGGGTCGCCCTCGTCACCGTTGCAGATGATGTACTTCTGTGGGCCCTCCGCGTTGCGCACAAGCTCCCACTTGCGTCCGGTCGGGAAGCCTGCACCGCCGCGGCCCCTCAGGCCCGAGGTATTGACCGCCTCGATCACGTCCTCGGGGGTCATCTGCAGCGCGCGCTCAAGCGCCTCGAAGCCGCCACCTTCGATGTACTCATCGAGATCGAACGGATCAAGCTCGCCGCCGTGTTCGGTCGCCACGTGGACCTGGCGGCCGAGGGAGCTGCACACAGGGGCATCGCGAACATCCAGCGCGTAACGGGTGACCGGCTCCCATGTGCGGTCGTCGAGCATGTGGTCGAGTGCGGTGGTGACCGCCGACCGGAGCCTCCGGAAGCCGCGTGGCTCGAAGTGGCGGCGGACGATACCCTGTGCGTCCTCCGGCTGCACTTTCGCGTAGATATGCGGTTCCTCGCCCGGCACCGCTACCTCCACCAGTGGCGTCCTGTGGCACATTCCCACACACCCGACGGGCTTGACGACCGCAGGGGCGCCCAGATCGCGGACGGCCCTCTCGAGGGCCTCTCGCACGTCCATGCTGCCACCGGCGATACAGCACGAGCCGATGCCGATGCGGATCTCCGCGAGCCCGTCGATATGCCCCTCGACGGATTTGGGCTGCGGAGCCAGCAGGCCGCGGCCCTCCAGTTGCAGAAAGTCCTCTATCGCATCGGAGACGTTGTCGGAGTTGAGGTGCCCGTAGGTCACACCGTCGATCTGCATGACAGGTGCGAGCGTGCAGCAGCCGAGGCATGCGACCTTCTCGATGGTGAACTGCCCGTCCGGGTCGGTGTCATCATCGGCGGGAATGTCGAGGTATCGCCGAACCGCGTCGCTCACACGATCGGCGCCCTTCACGTGGCAGGCCGTCCCGTGGCATACGCGGATGAGGTGCTCGCCCACGGGGCGATGGCGGAACTGCGTGTAGAAGGTCGAGACTCCCTCGATCTGCGCGGGGGTGATGTCCGTGATCTCGCAGACGCGGCGCAACGCCTCCGGGGGAAGGTAGCGGTAGTGCTCCTGCAGCCGCTGCAAAATGGGGATAACCGCTTCACGGTCCCGGCCGGTTTCTTCCACCACCCGGTCCACGAAGCCTACATCAACGGCCGCGGTTTCGCTCACCTCGGTGCTCAGAAGCCCACGTCCTCCTGCTCGGCCTCATCTTCAGCGGTGTCATTTTCGGTGTCATCCGCGGGTGGAGGTTCGTCCTGCGGAGCCTGACCCTCAGCAGGTTGGTCGTCTGCGGGCGCCTCCTCCTCAGCGCCGGCAGCCGCATCCGCCGGGGCGTCCATCTCGTCCTCGGGATCAACCGGGGTCGCGTCGAACGGACTGCTTTCCTCCTCTTCGGTTTGGCCCGGTTCCTGCGTATCGTCCCCACTGCCGGCTTCCTCAGGCTGATCCTCCTCGTCAGCAGCCTCTTCAGATTCCGCGGGGGGCTCCTCTTTCGGCTCGCCGATCCGGAAGAGTGTTTCCTGGCCCCGGATGAAGACGCTTCCGTCGGCAAACGCCGGTGTCGCGTCTACGCCCTCGCCCATATCTACGCTGCCAATATGCTCGTACTCGCTGCCGGTGGCGAAGAAGTGCACGACTCCCTCGCGGCCGGCCAGCCAGATGCGGTCGCCGACAATGCTCGGCGAGGAGTAGTATGACCCCTCCGGAAGCTGCTCCTGCCAGATCGGCTCTCCATCGGCCAGACGGAAGCAGCTCATCAGGCCGAAGCTGGCAACGGTGTAAACGTGCGTTCCATCGCTGACGGGGCTGGGGGTATCGGGCATGGTCCCGGGCCCGCGCCAGACCACATGGGTCTCGGTGACATCTCCCTCGCCGTCCGGGCGAATCGCTACGAGGTCCGTGCCGTCGCTGCACGCGATCACAAGCTCGCCGGCATAGATCGGCGAAGGGCCGACGTCGCCGAAGAGCACGTCCGCGCGCCATATCTCCTCACCGTCTTCAGGGTCGTAGGCGATGACCCACGGATCCGCGGCGGTGATGATCTGTGCCTGCCCGCGGTAGTCGATCACAATGGGTGAGGTCCACGAATCGGGCGTCTCGCGAGGAGTCTCCCACACCCGATGGCCGTCCTCGACATCCAGCGCCACAATGCGCGAGAGGTCGTCGCCGGCCTCGCCCTGGTCGAGGAGAACGATGACCCTGTCTTCGTAGACGGTAAGCGATGCTGCATGTCCATACTGGTTCTCCAGCGGCCCCATGGCCCGCGTCCAGAGTTGCTCGCCCTCGAAATCAAAGGCGGCGATATCGCCGTTGGCGAAGCTTGCGAAGACGCGCTCGCCGTCGGTCGCCATGGTCGGCGCGGCGTATCCGGTGTCGGCTTCGACCTCGGGCGGGTCCTCGAGGGCGCTCAGTTCGTTGACGACGGTTCGGCACCACAGCATCACACCGGTCTTCGCGTCATAACACGATACCTGGCGGGTGTCCTCAGTAGCACCGGTGATGAAGACGCGATCCTCCCACACGATCGGTGAGGATTTGCCGGGCAACGGCACCGGACTGCTCCACGCTACATTCTCGCCACTCTCGACGTCCCACGTCTGTGGATAGTCGCCTTCGGGCGCGACCCCGGACCCGTGCGGGCCGCGGAAGCGCGGCCAGTTCCCCTCAGCTTGCTCCTCCTCGGGCGCCTTCACAACGACCTCGCCACCACCGGCGGGTCCCGGCGGTCCGGGAGGCCCGGGCGGTCCAGGCTCGCCCTGTGGCCCCTGCGGGCCCTCTGGACCGGGAGGTCCCGCGGGTCCGCGCGCCCCGACCGGACCTGCCGGCCCCTGCGGTCCGGGAGGTCCCGCGGGCCCCTGCTCGCCCTGCGGGCCGGGTGGTCCGGGCGGGCCCTTCAGCGCCTGTCGCTCCGCCTCGGCCTGCGCGCGTTTGTCCGCGGCCTCGGCGGCTTCGACGTACTCAGCGACAGCATCATTTCGCGCGAGGACAGCCAGTGTCAGAAGCAGGCCGCCCATGAGCAGTCCCATCGCGACGACGGGTCGACGCGCAAGGGCGGTCGCGAGGACAGGGTCCTCCACGGCCTCGGGATTGGGCTCGGGACCGGGGGAGGCGTAGACGGAGGCGTAGTGCAGCGAGATCAGCAATGCGCCGATGCCGCCGAGGAGCAACAGCGCGCCCTGAATGGCGAAACGCCGGCTGCGAAAGTACTGCTCGCGGAGCCGCTGATCCAGCGCGCGAATCTGCTGCAGTGTCTCGACATCAGGCTTGCCCGGCTGGCGGTTCAGCTCAGCCCGAAGCTGCTCGATCCTCGACGGTGCTGAGGGATCGGCGCTGTGCGCGCGGATCAGATTGGCCATCATGAGGGCGAACACGGCCGCACAGAACACCGCTGCCACGATGGCGACGCGGGTGGCAAGCAGGTAGCGCCAGTCACCGCGCTGACCGCCGCTCGCTGCGGCGTCTTGAGAGCTTTCGGCAGCTTCGTCGGGTGCATCCTGCTGTGTATTGTCTCGAACCGCTTCGTCGCTCATGAATCGTCCCGTGTAACCTTGACTGACTTGCCGGACCTGTGCGCCGTCTCGATGGGGCATGACGCGTAGCATCGCCCGCACGAGAAGCAGCGGCCCGGATCGACCTCGTAATGTTCGCGCCTTCGGCGAAGGGAGACAGCAACAAGTTCCCAGGCGACAACCAGACCGATGAAACCGCCCAGTACTGTCGTTCCTGTATCAAAGCGTTGCTTAATTTCGGCGGCTTCGCGGTAAAGCCCTCCTGTCGTCTCCCCCAGTTCATAGAACGCTTCAGACGCGTCTGTGGTGCCCTCGACGATGCCCTGCTTCTCCGCAAACACGCGCGCGGCGGTCTGAACCGTGTAATTCGTCCCCGCGAGATAGTCGCTTCCGAGGTGTCCCAGCCAGGCGCCTCCGGCGATGAGGACCGGGATCGCGATGATGATGGCCGCGAGCGTCCAGCGACCGGTGCTGGCAGGTTTCGAGATTTGATCCTTTGTCGGCGGGCGGATGGCGTTGTAGGGGCAGGCGTCCCCGCACAGGTGGCAGTTGATGCACTCGTCGCCACCGAGGCGCACGTGCCAGGCGGCCAGAGGAGCGGTGATGCGGAAAAGCGCCGAGAGTGGACATAGAAAGCGGCAGTACGGACGGCCGATGAAGACGCCGATGAGCAGCAGGATCCCGCCCGCGATGAGCATGTGCGTGAGGCCGCCGAGCCGGAAGAATGCGATGTAGGGATCATAGCGACAGATCAAAAAGCCCGTGTCGGTCCATGCGAAGAGGGCGGCGACACCCAGATAGACGAACGGGATCAGGCCCAGGCCCCGCTCGAGCCACTCCGGGACGCGCAGCGGCTTTAGCAATACGACCTCCTGCACCGCACCGAGCGGGCAGACCGCCGCACAGAAGACTCGTCCGAACACCAGCGCGAATATCAGCGGAAGCAAGAAGAAGAGGGCAACCGTGACGGGCAGGACATAGTCTGAGGGACCAAGCGCGAGCGCGAGGTTCTGGATCGCGCCGATGGCACAGACGCACCCCTCCCGATAGAAGCCGAAGTAGAGGAGGGCGAATATCACCAGCATGAAGATGTACTTGCGCTCCCGCACCCGGAGGATGAGCCATGTCGCCAGGCCCAGACAGGCGAGAAGCACCCCCACATCGATCCACTCGAAGAGCGCGTCGCGCGGTGCCGGGTTGAGGACCTCCGGGAAGCGGTAGTCGAAGCTGAATTCCGGTGGCGGAAAGCGCTCGGCAGCGATCGCCACCGCCGGCGTCAGTACCGCGATAATAAGCAGCAGCGGGATCAGGCGCCTGATCATGAGGCAGACGTCCCCCCGGCGCCGCCGTCGGACGCGGCTTCCTGGTCCTCCTCTTCCTCCAGGCGCATGCTCGGCAGGAGATAGGGCTCGTCGGCGGGAACGCGCACGAATGCGTCTGCCGGACACTGCGCCGCGATCGAGCACTCGTTGCAGTTGACGCAGTGGTTGTGCCGCACCTGCATGACCAGCGAACCGTTTCCGTACTGCTGACAGCCCTCCACACAGACCGCGCAGCCGATACACTTCGGCTCATCGATCAGGTACTCGTAGTAGGGCTCTTCCACGAAGTTGCGGATGATCGCATCGGTGGGGCAGCGCAGATTCTCGGCTGTCTCCTCGTCGCCGGGCCGCACCTCGGCGAAATATCCAAAGCAGAAGTCGCAAAAGCCGCAGATCTCCACATCATGCACGCAGCGGGCCGCTGAGGGGGTAAGGACGCACGCCGTCGCGCAATTCCCGCAGGCGATGCACTTCTCCGGGTCTATCTGCCAGACGAGTTCATCTTCCCCGCCTTTCGCGGCTACCGCGCCCACGCCGGCTCCCAGTCCGAGCACGCCAAGCGCCCGCGCTGCGGCCCTGAAGAATCCTCGGCGGTCCATGCTCTTTTCGTCAGCCATCAGCCACTCATCGGCTCCTCGCCGGTCGGCGGGTAATCATCAGGCTTCGGTCGCGAGCGCCGCTGTGCTCGCGTCAACCGCGCTTCGGGCTCCTCGCAGGCGTCAAGCTCCGGGCAGTTGGGGCAGGCGCCGCCGGTCCAGCACGGCTCCCCCGAGCCCAGGGCCAGCCATCCGGTCCCGCCGGCGATGAGGCCTCCGGCGACGGCTCGCGCGGCAGATTTGAGGAAGTCGCGTCGGTCGCTCATTGATTTGCTGTCTCCTGTGGTGTGTCCGTCTGATCGTATAGACGAACGGTGTCGCGCTCCGGATCAACGACCGCGACGCGTCCATGGTGATCCGCGTCCAGATCGATCCCCGCGGTGCTTTGCAGAAAGTCAGTCGGCGGGACGACCACTGAGAGAAGCTCCCCGTTCTCTGAGTACACCTTCACGCGGGGAAGCCCCTTCTCCGATGTCACCACTCGGCCGTCGGGCAGCAGGGCGATGTCCGTCGGGTTGCAGCAGCCACCGAAGCCCTCGACGTCATTGCCGGTCTTCTCCCAGGACCTGAGCAGCGCCCCGTCCTCCAGGGAGTGATACTGGATGCTCCGGCGGCCGGGATTCGCGACAACCAGTTCGGTCGGCAGCCGCGCGCTCGTCGCTGGCGTCGGGGCGGCGATCTCGATGTCGAGGTGCGGGCTCGGCACCGCCAGAGCCGGAATGCCTCGCTCCTGGTCGATCCCCGCGATCTCGCCCTTCGGCTGGCCGGAGCTATAGCGCAGGATCCGGCGGTTACCGGCGTCGGCGACGAACACGTCCTCCAGGGCCACGGCCACCGACGTGACCCACGTTCGCTCACCCTCCGGGACCATCGAGAGGGACCTCTTGCCGTCCGCGTGATACACATCCACGCGGTCCTTGAGGCCCACATAGAAGGTCAGTATGGCACCTGACACGGTGAGACATGTGGGCTCCCCGCCCACGGGCAATTCCCACTCGGCCTGCCCGTCCGCGGTGAACTTCCGCACCGCCTGGTCGCCGCCAACGTAAAGCACGCCCCGCTCGTCGAACGCAACCGCGGTCACCTCACCGAAGCCATGGTCGATCTCCGCGATCATCTCCCAGGTTAGAAGCTCGTCAGGAACGTGCCCGGCCTCCGCCTCGGCGGCGACGTCGTCGGCCTGCGCGCCGACGGTCTGCTCGAGGATCTGCTGGCGCTGCGGACAGCCGGAAAGCAGCGCCAGGAAGAGGACCGTCGCCGCCAGCACAACCGCGAACCCCGGGAAGCCGTTACCCGACGCCCCATGCCCGATGCCCCATGCCCGGCCGTCCCGCCTCATCACGGATTCTTCACGTCCAGGCAGACCATCGTCTCGCGGTCGCGCAGGACCAGCTTGCCGTCGGCCAGCGCCATCGGGCCCCAGGCGTCCGGGCCCGGGACGACCTTTGCGCGGGCAAGCTCGTTGTAGCCGGAGGTTGTGGCCTCCGCGAGCACGAGAGTTCCGTCGTCACTGAGCACGTAGAATTTGCCGTCCGCGAGCATATACGGCCCGATGCCGAAGCGGGCGGTGTGACCGCTGGACCATACGCGCCCGCCCTGCATATTCAGGCAGACGAACTGGCGGTCCATGCTCACTCCGAACAGGTGATTCTGATAGAGGATGGGGGTGTGCTGGTGGGAGCCGAAAATGTTCTGAGGGATCTTCCACACCTGCGCGGGCGAGCCACCCTTGACGGAGAGCAGCATGCTGCCGGCTCCGTAACCCCCGCAGAGGAAGATACGCTCATTGCCTACCGGCACCGGCGTGGGCACGTTCGCGGTGTTGACAGTCCAGCCGGGGTACTCGAAGACGATCGACCCGTTGCTCGCATCAATGCCGACGACGCCCCCGCTGGCCGGGTAGACGTAGACCTTGCGCCCGCCGATCTGCACGGGCATGATCGACGAGTGCGTCATCTTCCAGCCTTTTGGATTGGGCGCTTCCCACTCCACCGTGCCGGTAGCGCAGTCCACGGCGATCATCAGCGACTTCCCACCGGGCGCGAGGATTGCCTTTCCGTTCTCGATGATCGGGCACTGCCCGGCGTACCAACTCGGGATCTTCGTCCCGTAGGCCTTCTTCAGGTCCACCTGCCACACGATCTCACCGCTGTCAGTCCGGGCGCAGGTGACGTGGCCCATCGGCCCCAGAGCACATCCTGGCGCGCGCTCTGGTCATAGTCGAGGGCGTAGACGCGGCCGTTTGCGGTCG
>CAZAHB010000061.1:0-24705 GCA_964484945.1 uncultured Armatimonadia bacterium
CGCCATCGGCGACCAGGGAGAACTGGTGAGCGACCTCGGCCGCGACCTGCGCGGCGCCGCGGCGGCCTCGGGCGGCGATAACACACTGACCGTCGGCAACGTCACCTGGCGGTCATCCGAGGGCGGGACGGTCCGCTCGATCGCGGGGCGTCCGAAGCTGGATCAGAGCTATCCGCACGTGCGGGCGACGTTCCGGATCGAGGGGCCGCTGGTGACCGTCCGGCTCACCTCCGGGGCGGGAACCGCGGAGACCGCGTTCTATCTGAGAGGGTAGACTGAGATGCGTTACACGCGCACAAGCGGGCGTCGCGGCGTGGTCGCGCTGGGCACGGCCTTCGCGCTGCTGCTGATCGCGTTCGTGACCGTGACCGCGTTCATGCTCGGGATCATGGGCGGCGGCGTGCAGGCAGAGAACTCGCTGCGCGAGACTCAGGCGCTCTATGCCGCCGAGGCCGGCATCGACCTCGCGCGGCAGTCCGGCGCGCAGTCGCTGACCGGCGAGTGTGGGCGGGCGCGCTACGCGGTGCGGCGCGTAAGCGGAGAGCTTCGCGCGCTCGGGCAGGTCGAGCGGCCGTCCGGGCATCCGGTGCGCGTGGCGATCATCGTGAGCGAGGATGACTGGCGGCAGGTCCCGCCGGCGGAGCATCCGGAGCTTGCGTCAATGCTCGCGGAGTAGAGCCGTTCAGGAGGGGCGGCCCTCAGGCTGCGTCGTGTGCAGCGTGAGGGTGAGGCGCCGCCCGCTGTCGTGTAGCGGCGCGCCGAAGCTTCCTTGCCCGCCCGCCGTTTGTCTTTCGCAGGAGAGGACGGTGGCGCCCATGAGACGCGGGTTCACGTTCATCGAACTGATGTCAGTGTTCGCGATCATCGCGATCCTCGCGGCGATTCTCTTCCCCGTGTTCGCGCGGGCGCGGGAGAAGGCGCGGCACACCAACTGCCTCGCCAACCTGCAAAACATCGGCGCGGGGCTGCGCATGTACGCCGCCGACCACTACGGGCACTTCCCGCCAACCGACAACGACCTCGCGCCGCTGTTCCCGAAAGTCCTCTCCGATCCGGGCGTGCTGCTGTGCCCGTCCGAGAGCGCGCTGGCGCGACCGATGCGTCCGGCGCCCGGGAACGCGGAGCTTGCCTCTGACTACATCTGCCGCGGGGGCCTGGAGGATGACGGGAAGCCGCTCAACCTCGTGGCCTGCGACCGCAGGGCCGACCTGCACAACGAGGGCGCCAACTACCTGCTGTTGGATGGGCACGCGAAGTGGTATATGCCTCGAAACATCGACCCGGAAGGCCCGGACCATGGCCTGCTGGGGACCGATGAGATCGCGCAACTCCGCGGAGAGAACTGGCCACCAAACAGCGACTACGAGCCTGTCCGACCGAGGCTGTGATCGAGGTGCGCAGGCGCGGCTTCACCTTCATCGAAATGATGCTCGTCATCGGGATGATCGCGATCCTCGCCGCGATCCTCTTCCCCGTGTTCGCGCGGGCACGCGAGCAGTCGCGCTCGTACTCCTGCCGCGCGAACCTGCTGAACATCGGGATGGCCCTGCGCATGTACGCGAATGAGCATGACGGCCTCTACCCGCCCAACGACTACGACATGTCGCCACTGCAGCCGAAGTATCTCGACGCGGAGAAGGTCTTCGAGTGCCCGAGCCAGATGCGGTCAAGTCAGGGGCCGTTCATGGTTCCACCACCCGATGAGGAGGACGAAGCCGGAGCGGCACATCCATCGACACTGCCCGGAACCGCGATGACCGGGCGCGTCTGGCAGGCGCAGGAGGAAGTGCCTCCGCCTCCGGGCGAGCCGGGCCCGCCTCCCGGGATGGGAGAGCCACCGGCCCATCCCGGACCGAAGTTGCCGCCCGAGGCGTACGAGAATGCCCTGAAGACCGACTACCTGTATCACGGCGGAGGGCGCGCGCACAACGAGATGCCTGTAGCCGCGCTGGTCGCGGACAGCGAGCCTGCCCACAACGAGCGCGCGAATGTGCTGATGTCCGACGGCGCGATCACCTCCGTCCCGGAGGGCCGGTGGAAGGCGCTGGGGTTCGGCGAGGAATTGCCCGGCTACCTTTTCTACTTAGCACCACCGCCGCCCGGTGAGCCTGGAATGCCACCGGGGGCTGAGCCATCCCCGCCCCCCGGCGAGGGAGCACCTCCACCACCGGACGGGCCACCGATGCCGGAGGGCGGGGAGACGGTGCCGCCATCACCGGAGGCCGAACCTCCACCACCTCCCGAACACCCACCCATGCCGCCGGGGGAGGAGCAGTCACCATGAGGACTGGCCTATGGGGCCGGGGTGGAACCTCGGGTCGCGAGCGACCTGACCGCGCTTCGCGCGGCGGCACCTCCACGCGGCATGCGACGCGGTCCAGAGGGGGCTTCACCGCCGAAGAGCTTATCGCGGTGCTCGGGGTCATCGTGCTGCTGGCGATCGGCTTCTTCTGGGTTACGCGGAACGTCACCGGGATGACCCGCATGACAAGTTGTGTCAGCAACCAGCGCCAACTGCATCACGCAGCGCGGATGTACATGGCGGATTACACGGGCCAGATGGCCCCCCGGGATGCGATGCCGGTCGCCCTGGAGCCCTACACGAAGAACCAGCAGGTATTCCGCTGCCCGTCCGCAGAGCGCGAAGCGCACCGGAGGGGCGAGCGGCGCGCCTACGGATGGGAGACCGGGAATCTCGTGGTGGACTACGACTTCGCCCACTGGCTCACCGCCGACGACCCGGCGCAGGCCCTGCTGGTGCGCGATAGCGAGCCGCGCCATGTGGGCCGCACGTGGCTCGCGGCGCGGCTGGATGGGGCGGTGCAGCGCTACGATGGAGACAGGTTCGACGATGCCTGGGCAGACCCGTTACGGGACACCGAAGGTGGGATTGCCGATGAGATCACGTCAGACTGACAGCCGCGGCTTTACGCTCATCGAGCTTCTGGTCGTGATCGCGATCATCGCCATCATGGCCGCGGCGCTGATGCCGGCGGTGACGTCGGCGACGGATCGCTCGCGGGTGAACCAGTGCCGCTCGAACCTCACGCACGTGGCGATCGCGCTGAAGATGTACTACAACGATCAGGGCGCCTACCCGCCCGATCTGGAGACGCTCCACGAGCGCGAGTTCATCACCGACCCGAGCCTGCTGGTGTGCACGAAGACTGGCGCGCACTACCACTACGCGCAGCCCGAGGACGACACCCCGACCGACGCCCTCGTCTGCTCCTGCGTGGCGCCGGACACGCCCGACGGCGAGCGCCCGCACTCGTACCATCACTCATTCATCGCGCTCCACCGGGGCGGGGAGTTGGTCGAGGTCGGCCGCTGACCGGCGCACACGCGCAGGCGGATCACTCGCCCTGCCAGCGCAGGATCGGCTTGCGCGCGGCCGCGACCTCGTCCACGCGGCGTACCGGCGTGGTGTGCGGGGCGTCGTGGAGCAGGTCGGGCCGCTCCCGGGCGTCATCCGCGATTTCGCGCATGACCTCCACGAAGCGATCCAGCGTCGCGAGCGGCTCGGTCTCGCTCGGCTCGATCATCAGCGCCTCATCGACGATCAGTGGGAAGTACATCGTGGGCGGATGCAGGTCGTAGTCCAGCAGCCGCTTGGCGACATCAGCGGCGTGAACGCCCGTTTCCTCCACCATCGTCTTCGCCGAGAAAACACACTCGTGCATGCACAGGTCCGGGTAGGGCAGGTCGTAGTCGCCCTGCAGCGATGCGCGGATGTAGTTCGCGGCCAGCACGGCGTCGCGCGCCACCTCGCCGAGGCCCTCGGCGCCCATGCCGCGGATATACGCCCAGGCGCGCACCGCCACGAGGAAGTTGCCGAACCATCCGTGGACGCGCCCGATGCTCTCGGGGCGGTCGTAGTCCCACGCGAGTTCCCCGTCGCGCTCGACCAGCCGCGGTGCGGGCAGGAAGGGTGCGAGCCTCTCGACCACGCCGATCGGCCCTGAGCCGGGCCCTCCCCCACCGTGCGGGGTCGAGAAGGTCTTATGCAGGTTCACCTGCACCGCATCAAAGCCCATGTCGCCCGGTCGCGCATGGCCCAGCAGCGCGTTCATGTTCGCGCCGTCACAGTACACCAGCGCGCCTGCGTCATGCACCATCCGCGTGACCTCGAGCACACGCGTCTCGAACAGCCCCAGCGTGTTCGGGTTCGTCAGCATCAGCGCGGCCACGTCATCGCCGAGCGCCTCATCGAGTGCCTCCGGCTCCACGCGCCCGTCATCGCCGGATTCGAGCACCGTCACCGTCCAGCCGCACCGCGCGACGGAGGCGGGGTTCGTCCCGTGAGCGGTGTCGGGGACGATCACGCGCGTTCGCTCGGTGTCGCCGCGGGAATCATGCCAGGCGCGGAAGACGCGCAGCGAGGTGAATTCGCCGGCCGCGCCCGCCGGAGGCTGCAGGCAGACTGCGTCCATCCCCAGGATCTCGCCCAGCCACTCTTCGAGGTCGCGCATCAGCCGCAGAGCGCCCTGAACGTGCTCTTCGGGCGCCGCGGGGTGCAGTCGCGCCCACGCTGCATCCCCGGCGATTGTCTCGTTGACCTTCGGATTGTACTTCATCGTGCAGGAACCGAGGGGGTAGAAGTGCGCGTCCACGTTGAAATTCTGCTTCGCCAGCCGCGCGTAGTGTCGCGCGATCTCCCGCTCACTCACCTGCGGCAGACCCGGCGGCTGCGAGCGCAGGTGCTCTGCGGGCCGCAGGTCTGCCGCCTCCACCCGGGGCTGGGGCATTTCGGTGCAGCGCTTGCCCTGTTGCGAGATATCGAAAAGGGTCGGTTCAGCCATCATCGGTCCTCCGGTGAGCGGATCTACGCCAGCGCGATGAGCGCCTGCGCGAGGTCCTCGATCTGTTCGGGGGTTCGTCGCTCGGTTGCGGCCAGCAGCAGGCAGACCTCCATTCCGCGGAAATCCCCCCCCCGCGCCGGGCCGACAAGGAAGCCCTGCGCCGCCAGTTCCCGAGCAGCCTCATCGGCGCCACCGGGAACCTGCACGGCGAACTCGCTCAGGAACGCGCCATCGAAGCGCGGTTGCATCCCGCCCTCAGCCAGCGCCTCCCTGAGCGCGTGGGCTCGCTCGGCGCTCAGCAGCGCGACGTCCCGCAGGCCCTCGGGGCCCATCGCGGCGAGATAGACCGCTGTCGCAAGCGCGCAGAGGCCCTGGTTGGTGCAGATGTTGCTGGTGGCGCGATCCCGGCGGATGTGCTGCTCGCGAGTCTGCAGCGTCAGGCAGTACGCCACGTCGCCCTCGGCGTCTTCGGTCTTGCCCACAACGCGACCGGGCATTCGGCGCAGATGCTCCTCGCTGCAGGCGAAGATGCCCAGCAGCGGTCCGCCGTACCCCGGCGGCATCCCAAGCGGCTGCCCCTCGCCGACCACGAGGTCCGCGTCGTACTCGCCGGGAGGGGTCAGCAGCCCCAGCGAGATCGGCTCAATCATGGCGATCATCAGCGCGCCGACGTCATGAGCCAGCGCCGCGGCCTCCTCCATCTCCTCCAGTGTGCCGAAGTAGTTCGGCTGCTGAAGGGCCACGCAGGCGACGTCATCGTCGAGCATCTCGGCCAGCGCGGAGAGATCGGTCGTCCCGAAGGTGTCGTCCCACGGCGCCCGGGCAATCTCCAGGGCCATCCCGCTGGTGTACGTCTCGGTCGCGGTGCGCGCGGCGGGCGACAGTGCCGAGGAGATGACCGCCCGATCGCGCCCGGTGGTGTCCGCGGCCAGCAGCACGGCCTCGCCCAGCGCCGTCGCCCCGTCATACAGCGAGGCGTTGGCGATGTCCATGGCGGTCAACTCGCAGATCATGGTCTGATACTCGAACATCGCCTGCAGCGTGCCCTGTGAGGCCTCGGGCTGGTAGGGCGTGTACGGTGTGACGAACTCCGGCCTGCCGGTGACGCTCTGGACGATTGCCGGGATGTAGCGATCGTAGATACCGCCCCCGGCGAAGCATACGAGGTCGTCGAGGGGAGTGTTCCGTGCACCGAGTGACCGCGCCCGATCGACCAGTTCCATCTCCGTGATCGGCTCGGGCAGGTCGGGCTCGGCGGTCGCGCGCAGCGAGTCGGGAATGGCGGCGAAAAGCTCTTCGACAGAATCGACGCCCAGAGCGTCGAGCATCCGCTGTCTGTCGTGATCCGAATGCGGCCCGAGAGGCATGTCAGGCCTCCTCTTCGCAGTGTTCGGCGTACGCTTCCGCATCCATCAGGGCGTCCATCTCGCCGAGGTCCTCAGGCGCCACGGCGATCATCCACGCTGCATCCCACGGATCGTCCGCTACCGCATCGAGGTCGTCGCTGAGTTCCTCGTTGACCTCGCGCACCTCACCGCTGATCGGGGAGATGAGTTCGGAGACGGCCTTTACGCTCTCGATCTCGCCGAACGCCGCGCTCTGCTCGACGCCGGTGCCCACCTCGGGCAGATCAAGATAGATGATATCGCCAAGCTGCTCGGCTGCGAAACTGGTAATGCCCACCCGAACGAGGTCGCCGTGCTGCTTCGCCCACTCGTGTGTCTCGGTGTATTTGCGATCATCAGGGTACTGCATCGTGCGTGCCTCCTGTCTGTATCTTTCCGTGTCGTGGCCGGCCGCCACCGCGTTACTTCGGGAACCTCGGCAGCACCATCGCCGGCTCATTGATAGGCAGCCTGTCGCCCCGCTCCAGGGCTTCGGCATCGCTCAGATCCGTCGCCCGCTCAAGGTGTCGCGCGGGATAGATCAGAAGCTCCTCGCCCTCGCGGGCGAGCTTCTCGTCCACCCACGCCATCCCCATCTGCGTGTCATCGACCGGCGCGCAACTGGTTACCCACCCGACCATCTTCCCTCTCCGCGAGCCAACCAGATCGTCGGCGCGAATCGCGCGGGCGCCATCGCGGTTGAGGCGGAAGCGGACGATCGCACCTTCCCGGTCCTCCTCGCGCTCGACCAGCGCCTCGCGCCCGACGAAGAACTGCTTGTCCGTCTCAACGAAACGCGCGTATCCCGCGCCGAGCGGGGTGATCTCGTGCCGCCCATCAAGTTCGTGACCATACAGCGGAAGCCCTGCTTCGATGCGCAACGAATCCCGCGCTGCGAGGCCTGCAGCCATCACGCCTGACGCCTCGCCCCGCTCAAGGATCGCGCTCCAGATTCGCGGCGCTTCCGCCGGATGCACAAATACCTCGTAGCCGATCGCTTCACCGGTGTAGCCGGTGCGCGAGATGATCGCCGGGCAGCCGAGAATTTCGACCTGTGCCAGCGCGAAACGGTTCATCGCTGCAGGATCCATCTCACTGTCAGTCAACTCGCCCAGCACCTCGGCGGAAACGGGCCCCTGCAGCGCCATGCCCATCAGCCGGTCGCTCCCGGCATCCGGTGACTGCAGGTTGCGGAGCGTGACATCGAACCGGCGGGCGCTGTCGGGCCTGTCAGGCGCAAGTGGGGTCCTGCCGGACGCCACACCGGTCAGCCACGTCCACACGCTGTCTGCATTGGCGGCATTGACCACCGCGAGGAAGCGATCTGCGCTGAGTCGGTAGAGGATGATGTCATCGATCGGCAGGCCCTTCGGCGACAGCAGGAAGGTGTAGTGGCATCGCCCTGCATCGATGGCGTCCGCGCGCGCCGTGGTGAGGACATCGAGAAACTCGATGTGCTCGGGCCCGGCGACCTCCAGCACGCCCATGTGCCCGATGTCGAACAGCCCCGCTGCCTCGCGCACCGCCGCATGCTCCTCGGACGCGCTCGTGTACCAGACCGGCATCTGCCAGCCTGCGAAATCCACCAGTCGCGCATCGAGCGCCCGGTGTTGCTTGATGAGTGCCGTTGTGCGCGGGGCGTGTTCAGTCTCGCCCTCAGTATTGCTCATTATCGTCACCTGACTGGAACGTCGTATCGGTGTGTTGGCCTATGCGCCCTCGGGCCGCAGTTCTCCTTCCCGAGAGAGGCGGTTCGGGCACGAGCGCGGGCCGCCGCGGGGCGGTCTGATGGCCCCGATGAAGGAGGCAGGAACGCGCGCGGTCAACCTGCCGTGCGTGCAAACGACTCCGGACCCAAGCGAGGTTCCGCCTGTGACAAAGAAGCGCGTCCGTTACGAGCCGACCCGACCGGTCTTCCCCACCCCGGCAGGTCTGATCACATCCGTTGATTCCGAGGGGAAACCCAACATCATTACCCTCGGCGAAGTGTTCAATCTCAGCATCCGCGATCCGGTGATCATCGGCCTGGCGATCGCCCCCGCCCGTTACTCACACACACTCATCTGCGAGCAGGGGGAGTTCGTGGCGAATCTCCCGCCCGCCGATCTGCTGGAGCAGGTTCTCGAGTGCGGACAGACCTCCGGCCGGCAGACCGAGAAGTTCGAGGAGTTCGACCTGACGCCACTGCCCGCCTCGGAGGTGGAGCCGCCACTGATCGCCGAGTGCCCGGTGAACATCGAGTGCCGGCTGCTGGATGTGCAGACCGTCGGCGATCACGATCTCTTCCAGGGAGAGGTCGTCGCGCACCACGTGTCCCCGGAACTTATCGGCGAGGATGGCCGCATCGAGCCGGAACGGCTCAGCGCGGTGGCATTCGCCCAGTGGGCGTTCTTCGACATGGGCCCGCTGATGGGCGTCTGGAAGCGCTGACCGCGCTACCCGCGCGCCGCTTCGAACATGGCGAGGACATTCTCGGGCGGCACGTCCGGAAGGATGTTGTGCACCTGGCAGAAGACGAAGCCCCCGCCGGGGCCGAAGGTGTCGATCCGCCGCCGCACCTCGTCGCGGACCTCGCCGGGCGTGCCGTGGATCAGCGTGGACTGCGTCTCGGCCCCGCCGCCCCAGAAGCAGATGTCGCTGCCGCACTCGCGCTTGAGGCGCTCCGGCTGCATGTTGCGCGCGGAGGTCTGCACGGGGTTGATGATCTCCACGCCCGCCTCGATGAGCAGCGGCAGCAGTTCGTAGATGCCGCCGCATGAATGAAGGAAGACGTACGCGTCGGAATGGCGCTTGACCTCGGCGTAGATCTCGCGGTGGCGCGGGAGGAAGAACTCGCGATACATCGCGGGCGAGATCTGCGGCCCCGCCTGGGTGCCGAGGTCATCGCCCATGCGGATGATGTCTATGTGTGGGCCCAGCGCCGGCAGCACCCGCCGCAGGCCCTCCAGGTGAAGCTCCACGAGGCGATCGAGCAGCCGGTGGACGGCATCCGGATCGCCGGCCAGGTCCAAGAAGAACCGCTCGGGACCCCGGAGGAACTGCGCCCACTCCATCAGGTTGCCGCCGAAGCCGAGCATGATTGCGCGGTCGCTGCTTGCGCGCAGATCACGGGCGCGGCGCTGCACCTCCGCCAGCCACTCATCGTCCATCGGCCGGTGCCACGGCGCCATCGTCAGCCGCGGGCAGCCCCAGGTGACCTGCTGCATGTGATGTGGCAGGTTCGCCAGCGCCTCGTCGGTCACGCCATCCGCCAGCGGCCAGTACGTCTGAGTGATGAAGGGCTGGCCCTCGGGCATCACGCCGATCACCTGGCCGTCATCGCCCCGGAACAGCCACCCGCCGTCACCGTCCGGCTCGGGGTCGAAGTACGCGGGGACCCGGGCTTGTGTACCGTCGATCAGCCGCCATTCACGTCGCTGCTCGGGCTCCGTGAGAAACACGCGCCCGAGGTCGATGGCGTCCACACCGAAAAGGTCGAGGATCGCATCCTCCGGCTGCGCGATGCCCTGGATGAGATCGTAAACGAAGACATCGCCGCCGGTCATCCCCAGGGCCTCTTTCAGGCGCGCGTAGGCGATCGCCGAGATGCCGCTGCTGGGATGGCTGCTCAGATCGATGGGCGGGCGATCCGGTTCCCGGTGCTCAACGGCGGCCCGTACGCGCTCTCGCGAGGTCATGATCGAACTTCCTCCCGGTTGAGGCGTCTACTCCACGATTAACGACGGCGCGGGGGCGAAGTAGTGGATGACGATCCAGACCGTGAGCACGAAGCTCACGCCCAGAATCAGGCCGAATGCCAGCGGGCGGAGCCGGTTGAAGGTGCGGTAGCCGCCGAAGCGCACCACGGTTACCTTCCACAGCCAGCCGATGAAGATCGACATCCAGTAGCGGTGGATCGGCCAGCCCATCCAGGTGATGTAGCCCAGCGGGTGCAGCGGCCACCATACGAAGCGCCGTCGCAGCGCCACCAGCCCCCATGTGAGCACCCCGCCGAACCCGATGGCCGCCCAGTCCACGATCTGCATCGATCCCCCCGTGGCCTGGAGCATGCGCACCAGACGGTTGGTGGTATTCAGCGATGAGCCGGAGGGCCACCATCCCAGCTTGGGCACGCCCCAGTTGTAGATCACATACAGCGATGTGACGTGGCTCGCGAGGATGGCGACCGCGACTGCGGCCATCGCCGCCAGCATGATCTTCCCGCGCTTCGCGTTCATCTCGCTGCCGATCTTCAGCCCCTGCGCCACCGCCCCCATGTTCATCGTGGCGGTCGAGCGGATCTGTGTCCAGCTTGTCGCGGTGAGCAGGGTGATATTCTCCGACCCGACCCGCTCGGCGCCTGCGATATCCACGATCGTCTCGTTCAGCCGGAATGGCGCCGAATAAATGAACATACCCGCCTCGGCGACCACCCGCGCGACGACCATCCCCACCAGCGGGAATGCCATGTACTGCACCAGCGCCCACACTGCATCCATGCCCGCCCACGTACACCACCACACCACGAATACGAGGGCCCCGATGAACCCGAAGACCGCCAGGCGGTAGGGTTCATCGACGTCCGGCGCGTCAGGGTCGCGTCTCAGCGTCCCGATTGCCACGCGCACCGCCCGCCGGATATGATCGCGCGCGGACCACAGCAGCGCTGCGGCCAGCACCGCGTAACCGCCGATGGTCTGGAACTCGAAAAACTGGTAATGTCCGGTGTCCACGCCAACGCCGATGCGCACGAACTCCTGGACGCGCTGGAACCAGTAGAAGAACCACAGCGAGAACCCGACCTCCGCGGTCAGCAGATAGGCGACCCCGACCATCTCCGGATACAGGTGCGTGGGGATGCGGTTGAACGCCGCCCATGGCCCGCCCATCACGGTCTCGGTGCTGCTCTGCAGGTCGATATCGGGGAGAACGGGCCAGTACGCGTGTATGCCCTTGACCGAGTAGAGGAGGCAGGCGGCCACGAAACCCATCCACATCAAGCGACTGCGCATGAGCTGGGAGGCGACCCCCGGCTCACTATCAACAGTCTCCACCGGTACCTGAACCAGCGGATACAGCAATCGCTCCTCGTCCTCCCAGCGATGGGCAAGCACGCCCATGAAGCAGATCACGAGCCAGTAGACCGCGAAGAAGAATGGCGTCCAGACGGCAAGCGGCTTGAGCCAGCCGCGCCAGGGGATGCTCTGCCCCGGCGGCAGGCCCTCGTACGCCCAGCGGATGACTGGATCCTGAGGCGACACCGAGGGGACGAGCATCGGGTTGAGGTCCTCGAGGTAAAGCTCCGGTGGCGCAATATCGGGGGTCGCGTAATACACCAGCCCGAGCAGGTTGAGGTAGACGTGCTGCGCGAACTCCTGCCCGGCGATTGCGCCGGCCACCAGGAGCATCAGGAAGATCAGAAGCAGCTCTCGCGATGTCAGGCGCCAGCGCCGGGTGACCCGTCCGATGAGTCGCAGTGCGGCGTTTCCGCCGACAAGTGCCAGGAGGATGCAGACGGCCCCGCGCGGGAGGTAGCCGGTCCCGATGATCTCGTATCGCAGGAAAACGCCAAAGCAGCCCACGACGGTGAATGCGACAACCATCACCAGGCCGATGGCGATCGCGCGGGCGGTCACGCCCGGCGGTTGATCCGCTTCGTTGGAATCCGTATCGTGCTGTTGCTGGACTTCGTCTGTGGCCACGCGCCCGCCTCCGAGCGATGCGAGATCAACGTGCAGAGAGTGTGTATTTCGCTGGAGGAGACGCTGTGTCCTGCATACGGAAAGGACAATGCCGCATGCGAGACGCTGATCTGGCGGGCATCAGCGTATCGATCAGCCCGACTGCAGGGTCAGCGGACCGGAGAAGGAGACAGTGAGGTCCAGATGGAAGCGATCATCCGGTGTAATCTCGCGCCCCCCGCCCTCCATGATCGCGGGGAAGCGGACCTCGAAGACGGTCTCATCCCACTCGCGCAGGTCCTGGACGAGGACGTCGGTGGCCGCGCGAAGCTCAACTGTGATCGCGTGCTCGGTGTCCTCGGCGATCTCGACGGTCGATCCGGAGCCGGACCACAGTCGCCCACCGCCCTCGGTGTGCTCGGTGGGCAGTCCCGCGATCTCCGGGTCGTAGTGCGGGTGCAGGATCATCACCTCGCCCCCGGCGTGAACGTCCACCGGCAGGTTCAGCGACAGTTGCAGGCCGTTGACACGCACTGCCTGCGAAACCGACAGGTCATACTCGAGCCTCAGCCCCTGCGAGACCGCCCTGACCGTCTCGGTGAACGCAAGCTGCCCGCCCTCGGTGTTGGGGATTGGCAGCGTACCCGTCACGCGCTTGCCGGTCACGCCCTGGAGGTCAGAAACCTCGCCGGTGGCCGTCTGTTGTGGCGCGTGCTGCCACCCGGGCCCATGAGCATTGAGGTCAATCGTGGCGACCTGCTGCCCGCCGGAGGTTATCGAGACAAGCCCCGAGGAGTCAACCGTTGCGGTTACCGGTGCCTGCGCCCATGCCAGGCTCGCCGCCAGGCATACTGTCACAGCTATAAGTCCGACCGTCTTCAAGTGCAGTATCCTCATACTGCTACATCCCTCGCTGAACGGCGATATCATTCTGCTGGTGCACAATCTCGAAGGGAATGGCGGGGAGCACACCCAGTTCCACCCGCCCGCCGGCAGTCGCGTCCCCCGCCCCACCGTCGGCCTGTCCATCCACGAACGCCTCGACGATCACGTGCGCCGAATCGCCCGGCAGGCACATGTTCCTGTCAGCCTTCAATGTGAGCAGCACGCCATCATCCGTTGTCCGGGCGCTCACAAGCGTCACGCCCCGCGGGCGATTGCACATGCGGTAGCGCATGGCGTCGCGGGAGGTACCCCGGTCATCGGGCAGCGTCGCGGGCACCTGGAGCGTCACACTTGCGGTGCCGCCGGGCGGGATGCGCACGGGTCCGTCGCCGGCCAACTCCACGCCCGGTACAAGCGGTCGCCAGACTGCCGGGACGGGTTCGGAGCCGGTGATCGCGACCAGCAGTTCATCGCGCGGCACCAGGAAGCGCCACAGGAATGCCTGCATCATGTCCTCAGCCGGAACTGCCGGGCGGGTGACGGTCTCGCCGTCGATCTGTGCGCTGCCCTCAACGTGTATCGGCTCGATCAGCCGCGGGGCCTCGCGCGGGGCCTTCAGCGTCACCTCGATCTTGTCCTCATCCGCGGAAATGGCCGCCTCGGGCATTGTGAATCCCTCGGGGGCGTCGGTGAGCGCCAGCGTGATCTCCCCCGCGAAGCCCTCCTGCCGCAGCGCGTGCACCTCGGCCGTCACGGAGCCTCCCGCGCGAACGTTCAGCGCCGAGGGCACCAGGCGCAGCGCGAAGTCGGCCTGCTGTGCCCGCAGGTGCAGGCGATACGCGTGCGCCTCACCGCCGTGACGCCGCGCGTCGGCCACGGCGACGCGGTACGTGCCGTCCGCGGGCAGTTCGGCCTCGATGCGAGAGTCGGCGTGGTGGGTCATCAAGCCCCGTTCGGGGTCCTCCCAGTCGTCACTGAGCGCGACTCGCTCGCCGTCCGGACCTCGAAGCTCCAGCACCGAATCAAGCGGCGAGTCGAGCCGGCGCGCGTGGATCTCCGCCACAATTGACTGCCCGGCGTGTCCCTCGAAGCTGAAGATATCGACGTCTCCGGCGCTCCCGATCCGGCCGTTGACGATGTGCGGGAAGGGCACGTACTGCGCTTCGCCCTCTTCGTTATTAGGCTCCTCTTCTACGACCTCGAACAGTGTATCGACCGCGTAACGCACCTCGCCGGTCAGCCCGCCGGAGGGATCGACGGTTACCCGGCGCATCGGCGTGGACGACGCCGTGTCCAGTTCAAAGGTGTCGGCGGGCAGATTCCAGCCCTCCAGAGACGCCACCGTGGATGAACCCTCGCGGCCACCGAGCGGGAACATGCTGGTCACGAAGGGAAGCTCGCCTACCGCGATGCGGTAGACGAAATCCTCGCGGCCGCGGAAGAGCGCGTCCTGAATCTTGAGCCTGTACACTCCGTCCTCGGCCACCTCGTGCAGCAGAACCGGGTCCGGGTCGAACCGAAAGTCATCCACGTAGGCCACTTCGTCGCCGTCGGGATCATACAGCGCCAGCGTGGCCTGGAACCATCCCGGGACGGCGTCAGCCAGGTATGGGACCAGCCGCCTCGCGGAGAGGTCCACCACCAGCCGCTGCCCCTCGCGCAGGAGCAGGCGGACGTGGTCCACCTCACCGGGCGTGATCTGCCCATTGAGCAGCACCGGGGGCTCGACGACCTGCGCGGCCGGGTTGTCGGTGATCTCAAACTCGCGCTCGCGCATCTCCCGCAGGGTCCCGACCTGGAAGCACAGCGGATTGCTCAGGCCCCCGGGTGAGACCAGGCGCAACTCGCGGTCGCCGGGAGTGGCGTCGGGGGCGATCGAGACCTCCACCACCACCTGCTCGGCGATCTGATCGTTCGGCTGCTTCTTCGGGTCAAAAAGCGCGGTGCGCAGTCGCGCAAGCTCACCGGGCGTCTTCTCGTCGAGGTTGCGAAGCCATGGGTGGTCCGGCAGCGGCGGCTCATCGGTATCCGCGTACTGGTCCATCACCCGCGCGGACCAGCGCCGGCTGACCAGATCCCGCAGGAATCGTTTGGCATCGCGCAGTTCCTCGCGCTCCAGCTCTCGAACGTGTTCCACGACCGATGCCTGCACACCCTCACCGGAGATATGCACCCGGTCCACGTCTCCGAGGCGCTGGCCGCCCACCTCCACGGTAAAGGTCGTCCCCTGCTGCCCGCCGGCGGGATACACGTATCCGACCGCCGGTTGGGCGCTGACAGGCCCGCCTGCAACCGCGACGGTGAGCGCTACGAACGCCGCAACTGTGATGGCTCGTTTCATCTGAAGGCCCCTCGGTCTCACATGATCTCGGTCAGGCGTCCGTCAGATTCCTCGTCCGACGGCATCACCTTCATGTCCAATCCCCGCGGATTCGGCATCGGTGCCTCCGGGTCAATGCCCATCAACTGGCAGATGCTGCCGAGCAGGTCCCTGGGATAGACCGGGCGCTCGGCCACGTGCTCGCCCGTCTCGTCTGAGGCGCCGACGACCTTCCCGCCCTTGAAGCCCCCGCCTGCCACCATGGCCGAGAAGCACTGCCCGAAGTGGTGGCGGCCACCGTTCCACGGCGGCTCCCAGGCGACCTTCGGAGTACGCCCGAACTCGCCGCTCCACCACACGATGGTGCTGTCGAGCAGGTCCCGGTCGGCAAGATCCTGCAGGAGCGTGGCCATCGCCGCGTCCATCTCCGGCAGCTTCCAGCGCATGGTCTGGAAGTGCCGCTTGTGGGTGTCCCAGCCGCCGTAGTTGATCGTGACGAAGGGCACACCGGACTCCACCAGGCGACGCGCCATCAGACAGGACTGGCCGAACGTGTTGCGGCCGTAGCGCTGCCTGAGTTCGGGGTCAGCAGTGGACAGGTCGAACAACTTCCCCGCGTCTCCGAGGATCATCTCGTAAGCCTTGTCCTCGGTCTCGGCCAGCTTCTCCGCTTCGGGATGCTCGGGAATCTGCTGCTTGAGCGTGTCCACCGCTTGCAGCAGGTCCCGGCGCTTTGCCTGGCGCTCGCGGGAGATGTCGCCCGATACCACGCCCTCGACCTCGAACCGCTTTGCGTTCGGATTTCCGCCGGTCGCGAAGGGCTTGAACCGCTGGCCGAGGAAGCCCGCCTCATCGAACCGCCCCTGCGGCCTGGTCAGCACGATGTACGGAGGCACAAGGCCCTTGTAGCCCGCGTCATACCCCCTGAACTTCGACACGACCGCGCCGAGGGACGGATAGACCAGCCGCCCGCCGGGCCGCCGCCCGGTCTGCGTGATGTATGCCGCGGTCTCATGCCCGTTGATCCCGTGGGTCATGCTGCGAATCATCGAGTACTTGTCGGTCTGCTGCGCGAGCTGGGGAAGCAACTGTCCGACCTGGACGCCGGGCACGGTCGTGTCCAGCGCGCCATCAAGCGGGCCGGTGTAGTCCTCGCCGATGCCGGGCTTGGGGTCGAATGTGTCGGTGTGTGGCGGACCACCCCACATCCATATCTGAATGACCGCTTTCGCCGAGCCTCCGGAAGCCGGCGCCTGCCCGAAGGCGGGGATGTGATTGCCGAAGACCAGTCCCGCCGTCCCCCACAGCATCCACTTGAGCGCATCGCGACGCGTCATCCCGTCTGTCGGTTGTTGCTCATTCATGTGTTCCACACCCTTGCTGCGCGACAGCAGACCCGTCAATGCCGATACAGAAACTCCATGCTGTTCACCAGCGCCCACGCGAGGTCGATGGCGGCCTCCCGCGAGCTAATCTCCGGGGCCTGCCAGTGCTGCTGACCGGCCGCAAGCTCATCCGCGGTCGGCTCGCGCGAGAGAAGCGTAAGATAGATACCGCGTATCACTTTCTCCCGGTCGCCATCTGCTTCGATGACGACCCTTTTGAGTACGACGCTGTCCGCGATGCGATTGTACACGTCCGTCGAGTTCAGCATGAAGAGCCGCTGCTGATCGGTGGTCTTGTTGTTGCGTTCGGACAGAAGCCCCGTATCGCGCGACGGGCGGCCGAACATCTGCAGGAAGTTGCTCGTAATGCTGCCGTCGGACAGTTGAATCGCGCGCTTGTACTCCGGAACCCACGTGAACGGCTCGGGGATCGGGCTCTGATACACCCGCCCCGATCCGCCGATCCAGTTCAGCGCGTCAAGCAGCACCTCGGCCTCCATACGGTGCACCGGGTAGCAGGCGAACATCTTCTCGGCATCCGGATGGTCCGTCCGGGGAATCGGCGACTGCTGGTAGGTCCGCGAGTTGCAGATGAGGCGGAACAACTCACGCAGGTCCCAGTCACTGGCGACGAACTGCTCCTCAAGGTAGTTCAAAAGCTCGGGGTTGACCGGTGGGTTGTCGGGCCGGATGTCATCGGCTTCGTGCACGATGCCCCGCCCGAACAGCCAGCACCAGGCGCGGTTCGCCATCGCGCGGGCAAACCACGGGTTGTCGGCGCTGATAAGCCAGTCCGCGAAGACCACGCGCGGGTCCGTGTCGGGAGGGATCGTCACCGTCTCACCGTCCGGGAAGGTGGCGGTGAGCGGGTCCGTGGCAGTCGGGTCGCACAGGACGATCTCTTCCTTCCACTCGCGCGTGGGTTTGAACGCCACACGCGAGAAGAACGCGGCCATCCCCTCCCTGCGCTCTTCGGGCCACTGGCCGAAGCGGGTGCCCATGAAGGTCAGAGCAACCGCCGCTGCAAGTCCGGGCGGCTCTGAACTCTGGGTGGCGCGGTAGAAATTGATGGGCGGGACGCGGAAGTTGCTGCCACTGGAGGTCAACAGCGCCCGGGCGAACTCGTCGTAGGGGCGGTTGTCTCTCATACTCTCCCAGATCCAGCGGTGATAGCACTGGACCCCATTGGGCCACAGGTTCACGGGGAACTCGGCCTTGACCCGGAGCAGGTCGCACCACTTCATGGCCCAGTAGTCGGCAAATTCCTCGCGCTCCATGAGAGAATCGATCAAGCGCGCGCGGCGGTCGGGGCGGTCGTCCTGGAGGAAGGCCTGCACCTCGGCGGGCCGGGGGACTGTGCCGATCAGGTCGATGTAGACGCGGCGCACGAAGACTTCGTCGGAGCACGGGCGCGCCGGCCGGAGGCCCTTCTGCTCCAGAGCGGCCTGTACGCGCGTATCGATGCCCGCTTCGGACACGGACCACTCGGCGCTTTCGTACGGTGCAACAGGCGCTGCCTGCGCGGCGATTGCGCCGCAGCAGAGTAGCACCAGCGCGACGGACAACAGAACAATTCGTCTCACAGGTAAGCACTCCCGGACAGACGTCTGCCTGTGAGTGCGCACCCTCCTGCAAAGATCGCCTGTTTCAGACAGCAGGCGGGAGATCAGCGCCCTCACAGTGATTTCGTCTACCCCGCCAGCAACAGATCCAACTGCCAACGTGCCACGAGCATCCACACCATCGGTCGTCCTGCCGGCACGGCTGCCGGATATAATCCCGGCCTTCCCCGCCCAGAACCGTGGCCGCCATACAGCAAACACACGTGGTGCAGCGCAAGTACTATGCCACAATTTCCTGATGTAGTGGAGTATTCTCTCGGTACGGTTATGACACCTTCCTGCTTCCGTCCTGAATGCGGACACCGCCACCCCGGCGTGAAGGTCATCATCTCTGTCACAGAGAAGCAGTTTCTGCAATCGAAGTACAAAAGTTTCGCGGAAAGCAGTCTCACCGCCGACGAGTCTCCAACCGTCCCACGCGGGGCGGCCGCGACAGAGGTGGAGCGCACGAATGCCGCAATCCGATGAGCGCCGCATTCCAATCTCACTGCCCGAGGCCCCGTGGCGGTCTCGACTGCGGGCGTGGTGGAGTGATCATCGGTGGCCGGTGATCGCCCTGTTCTGGCTGATCGCGCTCGCGCTGAGCTTCACCGGGTACATGGCATATCAGCCGGGTGAACAGGACCCGATTCCCCCGATGAACGCGCTCTATCGGGCCGTTCAACTCTTCGTGCTGGAGGGCGATTTCGCTCCGGAGGCCATGCCGTGGCAGCTGCAGGCCGGGAGGTTCCTTGCGCCGCTGGTCGCCGCGCTCACCGCAATCGAGACGCTCGCGCTTCTGTTTGCGGAGCAGGTGGACAGGCTGCGGCCACGCTTCGCCCGCGACCATGCTGTCATCTGCGGCCTCGGCGAGCGCGGCCTGCGGCTGGCCTGCGGCCTCCGCGCTCAGGGCCGCCGGGTTGTCGTCATCGAGAGCGACCGGGACAACGTAAACGTGGCCCTCGCCCGGGAGCACGGCATAACGGTCCTCATAGCCGATGCCTCGCAGGAGCATTCACTGCGGCGCGCCGGGATCATGAAGGCCGCATGGGTGGTCGCGGTGTGCGGCGGCGACGGGACGAACGCCGAAATTGCGGCCCGGGCACGCTCCGTGGCGCACGAGCGCGACTCCGGGACGCTCGCATGCGTCATGCACGTTGGAGATCTGGAGCTGTGCCGGCTGTTGCGCGACCGCACGATAGCAACTGAGAGGTCCGACGCATTCCGCCTTGAATTCTTCAACATCTTCGAGACCGGAGCCCGCGCCATACTCGACGCCCATCCCCTGATGGTCGTGGCACAGCGGGGGAGGTCCGATGGCCACATCCTGCTGGTTGGCCTCGGGAAGCTCGGCGAGAGCATTCTGCTCACGTCCGCGCGGCGCTGGCGTCGAAGTCACAGGGGTGACTGTCTGCGAATCACCGTCATCGACCCGGAGGCCACCGAGCGCCTGGCATCGGTGCGGGCACGCTATCCGATCCTCGACTCAGAATGTGAACTGATCCCGATCGACGCGGGCACCGAAGCCTCGGCGCTTCTGCGCCGCGACATCCTCGCGGAGGCAGCCGCCGACGGTGAACCGACAATCGCCTACGTCTGCCTCCCGGACGATGCGGAGAGCCTTTCAGCCGCACTGGCATTGTATCGGCAGTTGCCCCGGGGCACGCCTCCCATGCCCATCGTGGTTCGCACCCGTGAGGGCGCGGGCCTGCCCGCGCTCTTGAGCTGTGTCGAGGACCCGGGCACGGCCGGCGGGAATCTGCACGCATTTGGATTGCTTGATGAAACCTGCAGACCGGAGGTCCTGATGCAAAGCATTCACCAGAGAATTGCACAGGCCATACACGCCGATTACCTGCGCCACGCTGTCGCCGGTGGCGAGAAGCTCAGATCACGCCCGTCGCTGTGCCCCTGGGAGGAGCTGTCCGAGGACTATCGCGAGGCCAATCGCGCGCAGGCCGATCATATCGCCACACGGCTGCATGCGTTTGGCTACCGGATTGTTCCTCTGACCGACCCGGAGGCGGAGTGCTTCCAGTTCAGCCCCGAAGAGATCGAGGGCATGGCCCGCATGGAGCATGAACGATGGTGCCAGGAACGCCGGGAGAATGGATGGGAGTACGGCGAGGAGCGCGATGACGATGAGAAGCTCCACCCGGACCTGGTGCCGTGGGACAGGCTTTCGGAGCCATCACGCGAGAAGGACCGCCAGTTCGCCCGCGATCTGCCGATATTCCTCGCGGAGGTCGGGTTCCAGGTGGAGCCTGAGGACGCCGCGGAGAACGCGGAGAGCGGGTAACAGCGACGGACGCAGTCATTGATACCAACTCGGATGCAGAGGTTTCCGCCAGCGGACAGGGAAACGGCACAACACCGCACCAGCGGTCTTCTGGAGGTGGAGCGATATGCCCGCCGCCGCGGGGAACAGGTACACGCCGGAAGAGCGCATCGATGAAGCGTTCGAGACGTGGGACACCAGGGCCAGCGAAACGAAAGCGCGATGCCAGCGGTGGGATCTCTTGCAGACCCTCTTCCCTCCACTCGCCGCGCTGCTTCTGAGCTTTCAGGTCGTCGTACTGCCCGATGGCGGTCCGATCGCAAAAGCTCTGATCGTCATCGAGCTGGCTGTGCTGTTCCTGGCGCTGGTACTGGCCCTGTTGCGAGCGGACCTCGCAGGCGTCAGCTGGGTTCCCTTCAGGCTGCGTGCGGAGGCACTTCGGCGAGAGCAATTCCTCTTTCTCGCGCGCGTCGGAGCGTATCTCAACTGTGCAGACCGAAGCGACCTCGCGGCAGCCGTGCGCTCACGGCTGGCGATACTCAACAGCGAAGCGGAGCAGCCGCGCGAATTCATCCCGCTGACCAACCCCGTGAATGAACCATGGCGGCATACGCTTGAGGACCTCCGGTACGAGGCTCCCGACACTGACGGAATCGATGACGCGTACATCGAGCGGCTGCCGACCCTGTGCCGGCACTACTACGAGGAGCGACTGCTTCATCAGAAAGAGTGGTACCAGGGGCGCGTTCACCGACACCGCGCGAGCGACAACCTCTGGGAATCGGCAGGGCGCGTGGCCCTGGCCGGCGCGCTGGTCGCAGCGGCCATGCACCTGACCGCGATGCACACGGGGCCATCTGCTGCCACGGAGGGCTTCGGGCAGTGGATCGTCGTCGCCGCTATCGGCCTGCCCCCCATCAGCGCGGCTTTCTCGGAGATTCAGGCTCTTTTGCAGGGGCGACAGCTCAGTCTCTCGTACTCCCAGTACGAAAGTGACCTCGCACATTTGGACGCACAGTTCTCGGAACTGCTCAGCGAACTGCAGTGTCGGGCAGAGCCGGACGCGGAGATGACCGCGCTGGCATTTCGCTTCAAGCGCCTGGTGCTTGAGGCCGAAGAACTGTTCGCCGCGGAGATGCGCACGTGGTCCGTGCTCATGGCGCCAAATGATTGACGATTGACCGACCAGCCGGCTTCGCGCCTGGTGACCGGCGCTGAGGACTGGAGAGGAAGCTATGGATTGCACTGAGATCATGGTAACCGGAGATTGCGGCATCAGCCGCTATGTGTACATCGAATCACTGCCCGACAAGCAGGCGAACCTTCGGGAGGCATGGGTTGACGCGAAGGACTTCGTGCCGGTGGAGGTGCCGGACGGAGCGGCGGATGTCGCCCGGTGCCTGGGTTGCGAGTGGCTGAGCACACAGACCGATGATTCCGACGAGCCACGCCTCGAATCGATCTATATGCTGACGAATCCCTCCGAGGTCGATGGCAACGGGAATGATACAAAGCCCTGGAAGGTCGCCCGTGCAATCGTGGCCGGGCAGCGCCAAGTGACCTTCGAGGCGGTGAGCCCGGACCAGATTCCAGACGGTGTCCCGCTGGTCGTGGTGGACTTTCATCTCGGCTGGGTCAACTCAAATCACGAGTACCTCGCTGCACTGCTTGCCGGCCGGCCGTGGCTTATCCGTACGCATGATCCCGCCAGCATGGTGGGAGCAGGCACGCAGGTTGGCGAGGATTTCTGGCAGCGCCTCCGCCGGAACATCGACGCACCCGGCGTATGGTTCTCTCCCTGGCAGGATATCGCCGACGGCGGACTGCGGGCGGCAGGCAGCTGGAAAACCGTGCGCGACACCATCCTGCACTACCTCCGACGCGAGGGCGGGCGGGGGCTGTGTGATGAGGATGGCAACTGGGCTCACCACGTGGTCGTGCAGGTACGGTATGACGGCGCACTTGTGCTCAGCCCTCCAGACCGCCAGACAGTCCTTCGTTTCCCGTCAGACCAACCGGGCAGCTTTACCAGTCGGCAGACCGGCACGGTGGTCGGTGGCGGTATCTGCATCGCGGCCAGCCTCGCCGAGGCCCTCTGTGGGGATCTGACCCATCAGGCGCTGGTCGACCGCGCGAAGGTTGGCCTCGCGCGGGCCCGCGCCCTTGTAACGCAGGGATATGCCGATCCGCCCGTGAACCCGAACAGAGATCATTCCGCTCCGACGGACTGGCACCCGTTCCCGGATCGCGTGCTGGGTGAGCCATTGCATGTGGACCTGCCGATCATACGCGAGCCCGTGGAAGGCTCGATCGAGCGCGCTCTTCAGGTGCTGACGACCGATGCGCGGACGTTCGAGCGCATGATGTCATACAGGATGGGCAAGCTCTACACCTGCGAACCGGCATTCGCCGAGCAGCTTATCCGCCTTACCGAGCGCATCCAGTCACACCTGACCTCCGACGAGCGAGATGTCATGAGCCTCGCAATCCTGGGAGGGCCCGGATCGGGCAAATCCTTCGCGGCGCGGCAGTTGCTTGAGGCCGTTGGCGGGGATCTGGAGGCGAAGGAGTTCAATGTAAGCCAGTTCACCTCGGAGCAACTGCTCGTGGACGCATTCCGCCAGGTGCAGCAGATCTCGCTGCAGGGCCACGTGCCCTTCGTGCTCTGGGACGAGTTTGACAGCGTCAACAACGGGCAGGTCGGAGGCTGGTTGAGCCGCTTTTTGATGCCGATGGAGGATGGCGAGTTCTGGGACGGCGGGGAACGCGCCCGACTGGGCAAGTGTGTGTTCGTATTCGTTGGCAGCACCTGGTCAACGCGCGAGGAGTTCGACCAGTGGATCGATTTGACCGCACAGGCCGACGACGCGGATGCCCCGACGGGACGGGTCGCGCCCGGTCTGAAGGGACCGGACTTCCAGAGCCGCCTCGATCGCATCATTCAGGTGCCGGACGTGGACATCCCCGCGCGAAGTCCCGACAGTTGCCCGCTTCTCACGAGGGCCCTGATGATCCGCCTGGCAATGGCGGACGCGGATATCCGACAGATCGACCGTGATGTTGCGGAGTTTCTGCTCACCACGACCCTGCGCCACGGCGTCCGTTCGCTCCGGGCAATCATCGACGCCAGCCAACTCGGCCGCACGGACCGCTTCTGCGCGTTCCACCTGCCGCCTGCGGAGATGATGCAGGTCCACGTCGCATCGACTGCCGATATACCCCAGGCCCGCGAGGATACGTCCGTCGAGTGCCTGCCGCTGCAGTGGGCACGCGATGATGTCCGCGTCGGCGTCACCGGGCACCGCTATCTGGCAGAGATCGACACCCTGCGCGAGTCGGCGCGGAGGGCGTTCGAGGAGATCGAGGCGTGGTTCGAAGACCGCAAGTTGACCGTCCTGTCACCGCTGGCTGAGGGCGCCGACAGGCTGGTGGCGGACGTGGGACTCGAGCGGGGGGCCGAGTTGGTCGCGCCCCTTCCGATGCCCCGTGACAGCTACATAACCGATTTCGACACCGCTGAGTCCAGACAGCACTTCGACGACCTGATCGATGAGGCGGAGGAAGTCATTGAGTTGCCGGAGGCTGAGACACGTCGCGAGTGCTACACACAGGTCGGCGAGTGGATTCTCGATGAGGCCGATGTACTGATCGCGGTCTGGGACGGCCGTCCCGCTCAGGGCGAGGGGGGCACCGCGGATATCGCCCGCAGGGCTCTCGACCGCGATATGCCTGTGTTGCATATCAGGGCCGGCAACCGCAAGCCCGGCACCAGCGAGCCCACCAGCCTCGGTGAGCAGCAGGGCAAACTGACGATACACAACCTCCAGCCGTGAGCGGGGCTCTGTATCAAGGCTTGAGGATTGGACGTGTCAGGCCACGAATGCGGACCTTGCGGCCCGCGTCGGGCGAAGGCTCGCCCGACCTCCGGACGGCTCACCGGTGCGTCGTTGCCGACCGGAGCGATGAGCCGCCACAGGTGTCGTCTAACTCCACCCATCCGCCGCGCAAAGCGCGACAGGCCGTTCCCACACGATCCCTCACGATTGATGCGGACCGCGTGAACGGCGTGCGCTCACGGAGTACGCGCGTACACTGAAGCGGCCGGACTCTTCAGCCCGGCCGCGGTAATTGCTGGTGCAGCGCCACGCTCAGTTGAGCTTCGCGCGCTCTTGAGGGATGCGCTCGTCGAGGATCTCGCGCAGGCCCTCCAGCCTGGCTTCGATCAGGCCGGCGTTGATCATATAGCCGTAGGCCTCACCGTGCCAGCCAAGCCGCGAATCGGCGTCACAGAGCGGAATCGCCGAGTTAGCGTTGTCCACCTCCGCGCGGCACACCTGCTCCATCCGGTCGAGCAATTCGCGCTTCTCATCCGCGTCATCCGCCTCGTAG
>CAZAHB010000062.1:0-24527 GCA_964484945.1 uncultured Armatimonadia bacterium
CTGCCCGACACCGAAGGACCGCTTCCACGGCTACGTGGACGTCGAGGGCGACCATGACTTCTACGAACTGCCCGGCGATGAGCTTGAGGTCACCGTGGTCCCGACGCCTCCCGGGCAGATCAACGTGGTGGCGCCGGCGATCGTACGGCCCGGCGAAGAGTTCGATGTTAAGATCGCGATCATGGACCAGTTCCGCAACCGCCCGGATCGCAGTTTCGAGGGAGAGTTGCGCCTCGCCAGCCGCCATCCACGGATCGCGCTGCCAGGATCGGTTAAGTTCACCGAAGAGGACGCCAACGTGAAGGTGGTCGAGGGCGCGAGCACTGATGTGCGCGAAGTCCACCGCATCTTCGCCGAACGCGCGGACGGAGGCGGTTGGTGCTATTCCTCGAACCCAATCTGGACGACCCGCCGGGAGATGAATATCTACTTCGGAGACCTGCACTGCCAGAGCAAGTATCACTCTGACTCGATCGGCACCCCCGCTGAGGGCTACGCATACGGCCGCGACGTGGCGCTGCTGGACTTCATGGGCATCACCGACTCCAGCGGCCACCTCAAGGAGGGTGGCTGGCAGGAGACCCAGGAGGCCACGAACGACTTCTACGCCCCCGGCGATTTCGTCACTTTCAAGGCTTTCGAGTGGGGCGGGCACTCCCAGCGTGGTCACCACAATGTGATCTTCCGCGGCGCGGATGTCGAGCCGGTGATGGAGGACTTGCGCGGCGTCGATTACGAGGAGTTCTTCGACTACCTGCGCGAGCGCGGCGACTGCCTCGCCATCCCGCATCACACGAAGTCATGGACCGACTGGGACGCCTTCAACCAGGAGATGGAGCCGCTGGTGGAGGTCTACTCGTGCTGGGGTTCAGGTGTCGAGCACCAGGATCCGCTGTGGGAGAAGTCCGAGAAGCCCGGATCGGGCGTCTTCGCGGCGCTGGACCGCGGCTACCGCTTCGGCTTCATCGCCTGTGGCGACAGCCACTCGGGGATGCCCGGACGCTCCTATCCGCAGGACCGGCAGTGGTGCGTGATGCGCAAGAGCGGCTTCACGGGTGTCTACGCACCGGAACTCACGCGCGAGGCGATCTACGATGCTCTCGCGGCGCGGCGGACCTACGCGACCACCGGCATGCGGATGATCCTCGAGTTCAGCGTCAATGACGTGATGATGGGCGGCGAGCTTGACCTCGACGACCCGACGACCGAGCGCATCATCCGCATTCACGCGACTGGCGAGGACGCCATCGACTACATGAAGATCGTCAAGAACAACGAGGATCTGATCGTGCGGGATTGCTCCAGCGATGATGAGTACTTCGAGTTCTACGATACCGACCCGGCCGAGGACGGGGACTTCTACTACGTGCGCGTGGTGCAGGAGGACGAGGAGACGGCGTGGTCCAGCCCGGTGTGGGTGAACGCCAGCTAACGGCAGCGTACGGCAGCGAACAACGGCCCACGTCAGCAACGGCACGGCGCGAGGGCGTCGTGCCGTTGCTGTTTACCGCACCCGTTCCGTTTCCCGCCGCTCAGAACAGCGGCACCTCGATCTTCTGGCCTCCCTGCTTCGCTGATTCGTGGGCCAGCACGCCCGGCAGGCAGAAGTCCATCGAGCGTGCCTCGTCGAAGGGCGCGGGCGTCCCGTCGATGATGCTCGCCACGAACTCGTCCACCATAACCTGCAGGTGATCGCGGCCGTCCTCGCGTGCGTGCCACTCCATGTCCCATTCGCGCCAGCCCGGATCGTCATCCGTGGAGATCAGAACGCGCAGGGCCTCCGGGTCGCGGTAGTCGGTGTTGATGACCCGGATTGAGCCCTCCGTGCCGTAGAGCGCCGCCAGCCAGATGAACGGGTGGCTGAGCATGAAGCCGTTGGTGAGGTTGATGGTGCGCCCGCCCTCGGTCTCCAGCACCGCGGTCTCCAGCGGGAAGACGTCCACTCCGGCGACCTTCTGCCGCCCGCCGACGATGCCGGTCGCGGTCGTGCAGCGCTCGCCCACCAGCTGCAGCAGCGGCCCGAGCGTGTGCGATGAGTAGGCCAGTGGCGGCAGATCGGTGAAACGCCAGGACTGCGTGTGCTCCTCCTGTGCCTCCGAGAGCGGCCGGACAGGGCGGCAGTCATGCGTGTACTCGGCCATCCCGCCCATGATCTCGCCCAGCACGCCCTCGGCGATCTTCTCGGCCAGCCGCCCGCACCAGCCCATGTAGATGTAGTCCTCCGCGAGCATGTAGCGCCGGTCGCGCTCGCGGGCAACTTCAACCACATGTCGCGCCTCGTCGGCCGAGTACACGTTCGGCGTCTCGCACAGCACATGCGCGCCTGCCTGCATGGCCGAGATCGACTGCGGCGCATGCAGCGGCCCGGGCGTCACGATCGCAACGAGATCCGGCTCGGCGCCCTCCAGCATCGCATCGAATTCAGCGAAGCCCTCGGCGTCCGGGTGTTCAGCGAGCTTCTCCTCACGAGGATCGCAGACCGCGACGACCTCGCAGTCGGCGTTGGTCCGCAGTCTCTCAACAAAATTCGCGCCCCGGTTCAGCCCTGCAACTGCGCAGCGAAGTGGCATGGTGTGGCTCCTTTCGGGTCAATGCAGTAGATATCGTTCCCTGGTGCAGACGTCCCTCGCCACACTTCGAGTGCCGTTGCCGTACGGAGGTCGGCGTGCCCACGCCGACGCTGTTTGTCGTTCGCACGCACAAACGACGCCGGGCAAGGCTGCCCGGCCTCCGGACGGCAAAGGCAACAGCAACGGCAACGGCAAAGGCAAATGCAGCCGCGACGCCCCTGTCATATCCCAAAGATCTTCCGCACGATCCAGTGCGTCGCACCCTGCGGCAGCCAGCAGCGGATGTGAGCGCCGATCCAGTCGCGGGCGGTGCACGTGTAGCGCAGCCGTGGGTTCCGGGCGTTCAGCGCCTTCCGGACCGTCCGCGCTACTGTGATCGCCGGGGCCGCCTCCTCTTCGCCGCGCTCGCTCATCCCCGCCAGATGCTCGCGCATCTCGGCGTAGTCCTCGATCGGCTCATCGGGCTCGTCCACGTTGGCGCGGAACTGCGATTTCGTCAGGCCCGGCTCGATGAGGATCACCTGGATCCCGAACCGGGCGACCTCGAAGCACATCGCCTGCGAGTAGCCCTCAAGTGCGTGCTTGGTCGCACTGTAGTGCCCGCTCGGCGGGGTGCCGATAAGGCCCGACAGTGACGAGATGTTCACGATCCGTCCGTGGCCCTGCTCGCGCATGATCGGCAGCACCGCGCGGTTCATGCGGTGAACGCCGAAGTAGTTCGTCTCGAACAGCGCGCATACCTCGTCGATGGTCGCCTCCTCAGCCATCGCGCTCAACCCGTAACCCGCATTGTTCACCAGCGCGTCGATGCGGCCGGTGCGGTCCATGACCTCACCGACGCACGTGCGCACCGACTCGTCGTCAGTAACATCAAGCTCGAGCATCTCCCACCCGCGGGTGGAGTAGTTCTCAGGTTCGCGCGATGTGCCGAAAACAGTCCAGTCCTCGTCGGCAAGCAGTTCGGCCGTCGCGTGGCCGAGGCCCATGGAGGCGCCGGTTATCAGAACCGTGCGGGTTTCGGGCATAGGCGAGCCTCCGGGTGCGAGATGATCTGTGAGCGCAGTATACCATGGTCGGCCCGAGTGCTCCACAGGGCGGGTGGGGGAGAGGTCCCTTTGCCTGCCGTCGCGAAAAGCCATTCTACGCTCAATCCGGCGTACGGGAGTGGCCATGAGCGACACCATGAGGAATTATAATCGGGAAATGGCGGAGGAGGTCGCGACGCTCTGTGACCGAGCATACGCGCAGTATCGCTCCCTCTTCCCGCTTCAACTCCTCTCACGCACGAAACCCCGCGAGCGTTTCGAGGCGCTTGAGGGCTTTCTGGCCGGAAGCGAGGTGTTCAGCGACGCCAGCTTCGTGGCGGTGCGGTCCGGGCAGATCGTGTCCGCCGCAATCGCCCGGCGCTTTGAGAGCGGTCTGCGCTGGTGGCGCATAGCCACGGCGCCGGAACACCGCGGTCGCGGCCTCGCATCACGCTGCATGGCTGCCGGCGAGGAAGCCGCTCGGCGTGTGGCGGACGGTGCTGTTGCGCAGGTGGAGATGCTGGACAGCCGCTGGGAGGGCGCGAAAGAGATGCTGACCGGGCGGGGCTACAGCCTCCGCGATCCGGGGCAACGCAACATCACCATGCTCGCCCGCGATTGGAGCCGCCGCGCGCTGGACCTGTCCGAAGAGTACGCGCTCGACACTCTCGTTGAGGACGACCTGAGCGAGTGGATGGAGGTCCGGAACGAGATATTCCCGGGTGAGCGCGAGGCCTCGTGGTTCCGGGAGCGCTTCATGAGCCGGTCGGATTGGGACCTCTCCGGCTGGTACGTCGCGCGGCATGGCGGACGAATTGTGGGCATGGCGGGTGTCGTGTGTGTCGAGGAAGATCGCGACGCCCATCGCCCGCGAGGCGCACAGATCGAGTGGGTGGGCGTACTGCAGGAGCATCGCGGCAAGCACCTCGGCGAGAAACTCGTGGTGGCCTGTATGAACCACGCTGCCGAGCGAGACTTCCTGCCGGTCATCCTGCTGACGCAGCCCTTCCGCGTGCCCGCGGTGCGATTGTATGAGAAGCTGGGCTTCAGGACTATCGCGGCCTGGCAGCAGTGGGAGAAGTCACTCACGTAACCGGCGCCCGGGCGTGCGCGCTCGCGAGCCGAACCGGAGCCACAGGGCGCCTGCCACGCGATCAGGTGAACCACACGCGAGCGCGCTCGGCGGCGCGGCCGAAGAAGCTGCCGACTGCCGCCCACGCGATGCCCATGGTGAAGAAGTGCCCCAGCGCCAGGCCGATGAACATTGGTGTGAGGCGCTTGTACATCCGTACGCCGCCGAAGCGCAGGATCGCGCCCTTGACCAGCCACACGGCCAGGAAGCCGCCCCAAAGCTGCGTCGAAAACGCCGCGGCCATCGCATAGCCGAGCGGGTGCAGCGGGAAGCGCAGGTAGTAGGTGCGCAGGACCGAGAGCCCGCCCGCGATTGCGGCGCCGACGATCATGGCGACCGTCCGCGGTCGATCGGGCCCAGTCGGGCGCAGGATGGCCGAGGCGGTCGACTGATACTCCCGTACCGTCATGCGCGTGCGCGGGCCGCCCGCCACACCGCCACTCTCAACGACATTGCCGCCGAATTCGTAGTAGGTGTCCAGGTGCATCCACCACGCCATCAGCAGGCCGAATACGACCGCGATCACTCCGACAATCGCGTAGTCTCGCGCCTTTGCACCTAACTCTTCGGCAGCCTTGTAGCCCTCCAGCGGGTAGGCGGTTGAGCTGAAGAAGAAGCCGCGGGAGAGGAAGTACAGCATCGACCAGACGGTGAGCGTTTGCGGTCCGGTGTGCTTGAGCCACCAGTCCGCCCCCATCACCGCCACGGGCATCTTCCGCGCCTGATAGAAGGGAAACAGCCACGTGCTCGGTGTCCCGGTCTCACACCGGACACGCATGTACGTGATCGCGAATCCCAGCAGGAAGACCAGGTAGATTGCAGCGGCTCCGAGATTCATGCCAATCCTGGCGAACCAGGCCAGCAGCGCCGCCACTCCGATTGTGAATCCCAGGATAGCCCATCGAGGGGCGAACGGGTCCCACGTGCCGCGGACGGGTTCACCGCGTCCGACAAGTGAGCGGATTGCGCCCCCAATGTGATGCCGGGCGCGCCACAGCAGGATCGCCGCGATCAGCAGATACGCGCCCGCGCCCTGCTCCTGCTGAAAAGGGAAGCCGCCGAGGTCCGCGCCGAACGCCACTGCGGCGACGTTGGCCAGGCGCTCAGCAATCGCGAAGACCCAGACTGAAAATGCGACTTCCAGTGACACGAGATACCCGAAGCCGAGGATCTCGGGGCGATACGAAAGCCGCAACGGCCGGATTGCGCTCCACGGGCGCTCGGTGAAAAGCGCGCCGATGTCATACGCACGTCCCGGAGCCGGAAGGGCGGGGTTGAGGCTGTGCGCGATGTTGAGTGCATTGAACCCGACCGCGAGCAAGAAGCCGATCCACATAATCGGGTCGCGGAAGAACGGCACGCCTTCGGTTCGGCCGCTGACACCCTCGGTCAGATCCAGCGGCAGATACAGCAGGGGGAAGGCGAGCCGCTCGTCTTCTACCCAGGGCTTGCGCACGGTCGCTGTCAGGCACAGCGTCGTGGCCCAGAGCAGCGCGAGAAAGAACGTCCAGTGGGCCATAGGCCCAAGCCAGGCGCGCCACGGCACCGGGCCCTCTTTGGCCTCCCACAACTGCCGCACGACCTCCGGGTCGTCAGGGAAGAGCCACTGCGGCATGTGGGGCTGCAGCACCGCCAGATCGTTATCGGGCGCTGCGAAGTAGTGCGGAACGGTCGCGCAGGGGATGACCATCCTCATCACGCCGAGACTGGCCATCATCGATCCGATCGCTACAAAGAAGTAGATCAGGACCATCTCGCGACGCGACAGGCTGAGACGCGGCCCCAGTCGCGCGAGGATCGGCTGCAGCACCGCCATCAGAAGCAGAGCGGCAATCGCGGGGACCGGGGGAGTGGATTCGGTGAGGTTGATGGTATGCACAAGAAGCTCGGAATGCCTCACCCACAGCACCGCACCGAACAACAGCACCGTGCCGATGACCAGCACGCGCGGTGTCAGTGCCCCGCGCGTCGCCTCCAGCGCTGATTCGTCCTGATCGGCTGCCTGAACGGTTTCTCTGCTCATGCTACTGACGTCGCTTCGCGTAGTCCTCGGCGAACGCGTCGCCGTCGAACCGTTCGTCGTTGCTCAGTTCCTCGAGATAGCAGACTGTGCCCTCCCGACGCGCTACCTTCGCGGCCAGCGCTACCTTCACAGCTTCGAGATTGTCCTCCAGTGACAGTGGCGGTTCCCCTGACTGCACCGCGCCAACGAATGCCTCGATCAAGCGGCGGTAGTTGTCTCCGGCCGTGAGAGTACGTTCGAAAACACCATGTTCCGCGGCGATGGAGATGAACCACGGGTTGGAGATTGCTCCGAGTGCGAAGAAGACGGGAACGCCGCTGGCGTAGTCGGCGCGGAATACGTCCATCGGGCCGTTGTCGCCAACGTGCTCGACCGCACGCACGCCTGCCCCGAAGAAGCCCTGGAACATCTCGATCGTGTGGATGCCGTAGTTGAAGAAATCTCCGCGCCCCTGGCACCACCCGACACCCGGTTCACCCATCTCGTCGCGCAGCGCGACCAACTCCTGTACCTCCGCCGCGTATCGCACACTGGAGCCACCCATGATGAGTGTCTCGTGCTTCGCGTGGAGTCGCTGCAGTTCGTGCAGATCGGTCAGGTTGCCCACCATCGGCTTGTCGATGAGAACCGGCACCCCCGCGACGATGAAGGGACGGGCGTGCGGCAGGTGCAGGTCCCAGTTCGCGCTGTGCACGATCGCCGCATCGACCAGGTAGACCATCTCGTCGATGGAGTCGGTGACCGTGTCGATGTCGTGCTCGTCGGCAAACTGTCGGGCGTAACCGGGTGGCCGCACGCCACCGGCATCATGAACCGCCTCGACCGTCGCGTCCGGCATCTCTCGGATAAGGGGGAGCCAGGTTCCAGGGTGGGACGTACACAGATCAACCATGCCGATCCTGATCACGCGGGACACTCCCGTCATCGTGGTCTCATGCGGAGAACATGAGGGAGTATTCTCCACGCGTCAGTTTACGCCTTCTTACGGGCGCCAGCTTCCCAGCAGCGATGCGCCCTGCTCGGAGCGGTACATCCGTGTCAGCGCCTCACCTGTGCAGTGATGGACCAGTGTCGCGAGGGGTTCGACGATCAGATATCGTCCGCGGGTTTCGCTCAGTGGCCAGCGTCCCAGCACCTCCCAGCGCTTGGTGTCGATTGCATTCGGACCGACGGGACCGAAGCCACAGTCGGAGAGCGCGCGTAAAGTCGGCGATCTCGATGACGTGGGGGGATTCGAAGCCCTCATCCTCCACGGGCTGAAACCCCGTTGGAGCGTGCGCGGGAAGATGATAATCGTGGCGACGCGTGAGTTGGTCCGCAACCAGATGGCTGACAACTGAGGCAGCAAACGCCCGGCCGTGCGTCGAATTGTTGCACATGCTCGTGTCAATGCGATCGAAAACCTCGGCGACGACGTCGGAATTGGGACGGGGATGAACACCCGCCCGACCGACGCCGGGGACCTCGGAGTGGGCATCCGGCGCAATAGCCCCAAGCAGCGCGGGACCGCGCACTGAGGTCGGCCAGAGAAGCTTCTGGCGCATATTCTCGGCAACGAGCAGGTGATGAAGAAGATTCATAATACGGACCTGGAGTCCAGATGTAACATCTGTTTCAACATGACCATTCTACGAACTTACCGGGGTCCTGTCAATATGACGTTGATGCAAAATCGATGCCGGCGCGATCAGCCAGATGGCGAATGACATCCTCTGTCGGCGGGGCGGCGGTGAACACCGATGTGCAGCCGTCGAACTCGCGCAGCGCGAACCCGCAAGACTCCCGGCTCCCGCCACGAACGGTTCCAAGCCATTCAGCATCCTCATCGGCTGAGATGAACCACGGGCTGACAGGACGCGCAAATCCGAACGGTTCCAACAGATCCGATTCAGGTTCGACGATGAGCTTCCCGCGTTTCGTCAACGGGGTAAGCCGAATGCCGGTGAGGTATTTCATGGTGCGTCCGGTGATGAGATTCCGGTCGATTGCGCCGGGAGCATACACCCATATCAATAGCGACCCGTCGCGGCAGGTGTTGCGCGCCAGTCGTCGGCCACGTTCGGGAGTGATGGTGAAGAGATTCCGAAAGATATATGCGTCGGCGGAGGGACGATCGCCCGCCAGCAGGTCGCGGAGCAGGTGCGTGCGATGCGCGATCCCATCGGCCATGGGACTGGCGAGCAGTTCGCGAGGCAGCAGGCCGTCGCCGGACAGGTAGCGCGCGCTGCGGTCGTCGATCACCTCGATGACCGCCGGGCCGTCACCGGGGGTGTCGGGACGCGGCATCGCATCGCGCGATGGCGAGGCCCCTGCGGGGACAATGACCCCGCACGCGTCGGCAACAGTCGCCGCGATCCCCGGTCGCTCGAGATACAGCAGCCCTGCGCGCCGCACCGAGTCGCCGAGCGAGGACGGGTGCGAGGGACCGTCGAGACGCCACTGTGGTCCGGAGAGGAAGTCGAGTTTCCCTGACTCGACAACCCCGGTCAACGCGGTATGAGGCCAGGACCAGTCGTTCCCCCGCGCCTGGGCGCGGAGGTGACCGTAGCAGGCGCCCACGAGTACGTCGGAGCCGGCTTCCTCGTGAACGGTGGTCGCCATATCCACTACAGCCTCAGCCATTACCTCGGCGCGGAAGTGTAGCAGGTCGATCATCGGTTGGTCGGCCGCGGGATCGTACAGCGATGGCTCCGGTGCATCCTCCAGTGGCAGCGGAATCTCCACGGAGGCGAAACCGGCGCGGGGCCGCCCGAAGCCCCGGCGCCGCCCCAGCCAGGCGCGACGGAGTTCCTCGACATCAGGATACGTCTCGTGCATCCAGCGCAGAAATGCCCTGTGCCGGGCCTGCGTGGTGTCGTCTCCCAGCCCGAGGGACGCGCCCCAGGGCCTCCATGCTCCCAGGTCGCCCGCCTGCAGTTCGTACCCGACCACGCGATGGCCCCATGGCGCATTGGCCACGTGGCGCAGCAGCTCTCTCAGGTGCTTCTGCGCGTCAGCGCGCCACCGTCTGGACGCGACGTCCGGAAGATGTCTTCGTACCGCAAAGACGCCCGGCGGCGCGAGCGTATTGCCCGTGAAATGCTGGAGCAGCTCAGGATGCGCGTCCGTCCATGCAGGGGGCGCATTGAGGAAGACCTGCAGTATCACCAGCGACTCGGGGCGCGCGTTCAGCACGGATGCCACACGGCGGTTGAGGCTGCTGAAATCAAGCGAGCCGGCAGCATCGAGCGCATCGCCGGCCCATGAGAAGGGATGGGCACCGGTCGTTGCCGGCACGGCCACGATATTGGCCTCTTCGCTCAGTTCCGCCGGCAGTGAACCGCGCAACTCCTCGATCACGGGAGGCTGCGCCTCTCCGCCGCTTCGGATGGCCGGGGGGCTGAGATCGGCGTCTATCGCAACTGTTCGACGGTCGCGCCGGGAGCCGCCGACCGCGACGTTTACGGTGCTCGTCCCGGTGAGCGAGGCAAAGGTCGAGGCCAGTTGGACCTCGTACCGCCCCGGCTGCAGCCAGCGCGGAACCGGGAGCTTCGCGCGTGCCGACGCTGTGTCCGCGCCACTCTCGGTAATCCGCAGCGGCACCTGGGCGAGCACGCCGCCATCGGTGGTCGTCAGCCTCGCGGAGATGCCGGCGTTGTGCGCTGGCGAGGCGGGGGAGAGGTCGGCGCTGACCGGCAATTGCTCACCGCGCCCCACGCTGGTCTGACAGCGCATGTCGCTGACCGTGACCGAGGCTACACCTCCGGCTCGCGCTGCCATCTCGTCGAGGTAGATTGTGTGGGGCCGGTCTGCCGAGAGTCCTTCGAGCAGGAATGCTGTGCGCGTGAATGGTGCATCGAGGCCCGGGCAGGGGTCGCTGGCGGACGTGCTCATGGCCTGCAGATTGAAGGCGACTTCACGCCAGCCTTTCTCGTCAACCAGTGCGACCGGTTCGCTGGTGTAGCGAGCGCCGTCGGCGTCGAGGATCTCCAGTCGTAAAGTGACATCGTGCGCATTGGGATTCTTCACCCACACCGAGATGGCGTTAAGGGACCCGCGCACAGTGCGGGTGATGGAAAGTCGGGCCGAACTGGTCCCCCCGGAGGGATGCAGGTGCCAGCGCAGGCTGTCGCCTCTGTGACTGGCGCCGCTGAATGGCAGAGCCTCCCACGCAGCGAAGTCAAAGTGCGGTTGATCGGGAGTGCGCGCGGGGCTGAAATCTGCCGCATCGTCGCACGATGAGAGGATGACCGCGTCATCACCGGCTGCGGCTTCAGCACGGGGGTGGGAGGAGAGTACAGGTGCCAGCGCGAGGACAGTTGCGAGCAGTGTCGCGATTACGGCACGAGGGTGGAGCGATCCCATGACTCGATGTCGGCGTTTGCGCCGTCGCCTCCCTGCGTAAAGTCCGCCCCGCTGGACCACAGATGATAGGGTTGATCTCCGTCAACTGGTGAAACGTAGTGCAGAGGTTTGTCCCATCCGTCCACAAGCATCTGCTCGTCCTCGACATAGGGGCCCTGCCATCGGATGGGCGCGTCTTCGCCGGTCGGCCTGCTCACAAGCGCATCGAGGCCCTGATCGGTAGTGGGGAAGTTGCCCGCATTGTCGATGGCGTATCGCTCCAGCGCCTGCATGACCGTCCGCACGCGCTCGACCGTCCGCACGTGTGCCTCGTGTTGCGGATCGCCCACGAAGCGTCGGGCAAGCATCAGCGCGAAAGCGGCGACGATGGCTGCGATGATCAGTGTCTCAGTCGGTGTAAGGCCGCTGCGATGGCTGCGATGCATTGCTGCGACTCCCTCCGTAAACGCGTGCCAACCGCTCTCGAGCGGTCGGATGAGGGCGGCAGTGTCTGTCGGAATTCTACGGCACCCTGAAGCCCCTGTCAACCGGGAGGATCGCCCGCGGGCAGGGCCAACTCGGTCACAATCGGCCGGTGGTCGGAGGTCCCGTGGGGCAGCACCGTGTGGCGCAGGGGAGTGACGCCCCCGCCGGTCCACACATAGTCGATCCGCAGCAGCGGCAGCTTGCGCTGCCATGCGAATGTGTGGCCGAACCCGCTGCCTGCCACCGTGAAGGTGTCGGTGAGCCGGTTCGCAACAAGCCCGTGATAACGCGAAGCAGGCGGCGTGTTCATGTCTCCGGCCACGACCACCGGTCCCGTGGCCGGGATCGTGTCCAGAAGCTGGCCGAACTTCGCGTCGCGGATATCAACACTTTTGCGGACATACTCGATGAAGGGCCGAAGCTCCCTGGGCGTTTGCTGCTGTCGCTCCTCGCGCGGGATGTGGACGTTGACCACGGTGAAACGTCCGGCATCTGTCTCAACCTCGGCGAGCAGCATGCGGGGACGCTTCGTGATCGGGTCGGAGGGCGCCTCGTGGTGTAGAACTGTCCCGCGCACGAAGATGCGCATGTCGGCGACGTAGACCGAGTCGTAGCCGGGCAGCAGCCTGTAGAAACGCGGCCTCCCGGCCTCCTGGAGACACACGACGTCACAGTCCCACGACAGGATGCGATCGCGAACCACCTCGTACTCGCGAGTCCAGCCGTAAATGTTCCAGGTGGCTACGCGGATGACTGGACGGTCCGTCGGCACGGGTGGGGGGCGGTTGATCTGGTACCCCGCGATCACAAAGAGCGCGAAGGCCGCAGAGCCGACGCAGATAAGTACCACGCGCCAGCAGCGCGCTGCCGCCGCGACGATGATGCCGCCAAGCGGCAGCGCGATCCACTGGATCTTCGGCGCGTACGTCAGAGCCGCGCCGAGCCACCAGTCCTCACCGGGCGCCTGCATCAGCACCCACACCGCGAGGGGCACGAGCCCGCTCAGAAGTGCAAGCATGCCCATGGCCGGGGCGAAGCATCCGGCCCGGCTGCCCCCGTCGTCCCGTCGGTCCCGATCTCCCACCTATACTCGAAGCTCGCAGATGTCGTCGGCGGTCTTCCGCACGGTGCGCGGATCCACGTAATCCCATCCCTGGTCGAGCGACGACTGAATGCCGACCCCCTCCAGATACCGGATCTCCTGGGTGTAGGGACCTTCGAAGAAGTAGGGCTCGATCTCGTCGATCTTCGCGCAGGCTTCGCGCGCTCGCTCGCGGATTAGCTCACAGGCGGCGCCGTGAGACATATGAATGGCCAACTCGCGCCCGAGCGCTTCTTTGACTGCTGCGCCCACAATATTGGGGATAAGGTCCCGCGCTTCCTCGACCGCCACGTCATCGCCCGCGCAGAAGATCGTGGGGACACCTATCGTCCCGGCCATCAGCGCGCGGCAGCCGAACTCGCCGAGTTCGACGCCGTTGATCTTGTAGTACTCGATGGACTTGGATGAGTAGGTGTGACACAATACGCCACCCGTGCCCATGCGGGCGTGCTGTCCGACGAACATCACTGCGTCGAAGCTCTCGTCGAGGAAATACGGAGCGCTGATGGGCCCCCGCGCGATCAGCTTTGCATCGCGATGTATTTCCTCTTCGATGACTCCGCCGGAGCCGTGACCGTCCCAGACGATCACCTCCGCGTCCGGCTCGAAGTCAAAGATGCCCTCAACGCATGCGTTGATCTCGCCGGTAAGCAGTCGCATCCAGCGCACCCTGTCTTCGGGGGTGACATCGCGCGTCTGGTTGAACCGGCTGATGAGCGCGGGTCCTTCAAGGTCTGTCATCATGTAGATCTTCATATCGGCACCTCGTGATGATCTGGCTCTCCTATCTCGGGAGCAACGGCGGCAGGCAGGGCCATATATTCATGCAATTCGCTGCTGGTCAAAGTGAGTCGAATCTGAGTTGACAATGAGTGAGCGAGTTGCGTCGTCAGGAGGGGCGGCCCTCACGGCTCGTCGTTTGATACGTGAGGGTGATCCCGCCTGGCAGGCGGGATCAGCTTCCTTGCCCGCCCGTGGTTGTCCGTTATGTATGTGGCAGGCCGAACGACGGGCTGGCCGGGAAGCTGCCCCTCCGGACGACTTCCGTTGATGCCCTCGCAATTTCTGGAATATAGGGGGAAGCCTGCGGTTGTTGGGCCTTGAGCCTGCCATGCGTCTTCGTCTACTCCGGCACCACCGGACACTCACTCACGTCCAGCATCCACGTCTCTCCCTCGCGGCGCGGAATCTCCACGATACGGCCGTCAACTACGCCTCTCACGGGTTCGATGTTGTCGCCGAAGTCAGTGCGGCGGACCAGCAGGCGATCGCCGAGCTTCAGGCCGGACACGACCGTCCCGGGCTCATCGGGTACGTTGAACATCACCGGCTCGCCCTCACTGATAAACTCGCGGTGCGCCAGCATGCCGTCCATCACCTCGGTGATAAGCCGGACTTCCTTCGTCGTCTCCTCGCGGCGGCACCACATCATGGGCCCGTCGGTCCCGCGCAGATACAGGTGCCAGATCAGCTCCTGGTAGGCCTCTTCGGACATCTGTGGGACCTCCGGCGCATCGGCCGGCGGCGCCGTGGTGTGCCAGTGCAGCCACGTGATGACCGGAATGTCCTGAGGCGTATGCCGACCCGCGTTCGTGCCCACCTTCAGCAGGTTGTAGAACCATCGGTAATCATCGTTGTCCCAGCGCGGGTACCATGACCAGGTCGCGTACCACGTGTAGACAACCGGGTTGGCGAAGGTGTAGCCGGCCGGGTCGAACTCGTGATACCACGGGCGGTACTTCGCAAGCTGGTCCTTGAAGTATGGCGCGCCGGACGGAAGCTCCTCGTAGTAGTCATACCAGTAGCGCACACCGCTCTGAGGGTACACCGAGTAGTTCCCGACCAGGATATCAGGATAGTACTCCTGCATGACCTCCACGCAGCATTCCCGCTGCAGTTCGGACCGGATCTCGCGCAGCGCGTCCTGGAATGCTGAGAAGTTATCGATGTCCGGAACGTGCTCGCGGCAGACCCTGCAGCGTTTCGAGTGCCGCCACGCAGCGTTCCACTCGATGGGCCCGTCGATCTCCCAGTCGAGATAGGCAAAGTCGATGGTGATGCCGGCTTCCCTGTACGGATCGAGCAGCGCGCGGAACTGAGCCTTGATGTCATCCTTGCGGTGCTGAAGCCGGAACGGGCAGCCCATCTTCTTGCGTGGATGGAAGCTGTCATCGTAGAAAGGCACGTCGTTGGCCGCCACGTGCAGCGTGTCCTCGTCCCCGTTGAAGAACGAGTACATGGCCCGCGACGCATGAACGCCGACCTCCAGCCCAAGCTCCTGCTGCAGGCGGCTGAGGCGCAGTGAGAATTCCATGTTCTTCTCGTTACCGGGCCGCGGATGTGCGCACAACGCCAGCCCGCGCGCGTCCAGGTCCAGCAGGAACTGCTTCGCCTGCTCATCGTCCTCGGGCAGCCAGCCCTCAAGGCGCGAGCCCCGCAGCGGCAGCGCGCCGTCGCGCGGGTTCTCGAGCGGTGGGATCGCCTCAATCAGTTCAGTCAGGATCTCTTCAGGTGTCATGCGATCAGCCGCCTCACATGTTTGCGGTGTTGCGATGAGAGCCAGGCCCATCGCTGCAATTGCGATCCAGAATGCGTGCTTCACGGTCGCGTCCTCCCTCGTGCCGATGCAGATCTGCTCGGATGCCTCATGCAGCCCGGAGGTTTCTCTGACAGTAGTGCTTCGCGGATAATTCCAGCGGCCCTCCCTCTCAATCTCCACTCATCCGGGCCGCGAAATCGTCCTCCAGATGGTGCGGATGATCCAGACGTGAGACACCATGCATAACCAGTCGGTCGTTTCGCCTCGTGCGGTCGCAGACCTGCCTGGAGGCCGCGGGAGAGGGGCGCGAGTACATGCAACGGCCCTCTCCGAGGGCGAGAGGGCGTGGTTTCACAATGCCCGGAATCGACCTCAGACTGAGCGTTGACGCCGGGCGGTGATGACGCCGGCAATACCCACGAGCATCAGCGCCATCGTCCCCGGCTCGGGGACGTGTTCTGCATCGGCATGATAGGACTCGCTATCCGCATCATAGGTGTAAGTGATGCGCCACCCCTCAAGCGATCCGTCGGGACCGTCCTGATTGGCGTTGTGTATGCCACTGCCGTCGTAATTCGCCCCGCCATCGTACCAGAAGCCAGTATAGTCGCTCCCGTCACCCCTGTTGATCCCAACTCGCGAACCATCCTCCGGACCGTCCAGGGCGTAGTAGTGATAAGAGATGTCGCCATCGGCCTCATGGAGTTGTATCTGGAAGATGTTGCGCTGAGTTCCCTCCGAATCGGCCCAGGTGTCCCAGGTCGCTGCGAAACGCCGATTACCGGTTGAGCCGACGGTCTGATGGTAGATCAGGTTCGAACTGCTGGCCGGATTGAAGTCATGCCACATCGCGGCGACGACCTCACTCCCCCACGAGTCATCGGGCCAGGACGGTGCCGAATCGTAGTTTTGAAGCGAGGAAGTCAGTCCCAGGTACCCATTGGACTGCAGCGTTGCCTGACTGGTGGACGAACCGTAAAAGTCGAAGTTGAATGGCAGCGTAACCGCTTGCTGGCTGTTTCCCCATACGCTAACGGAGCTTGCGCCGGTGTAGTCCACCCATCCGGGTGGGTGGATATCAGCGTGTGCAATTGAGCAAACAAGAAGGCCGACAATGATCGCGTGCAGGAACCGACGCAGGTGCAAAGACGGACACCTCCTGAGCAGGACTGAGGCATGGGAATGCTCTGAAGCAGTAGATTACTTCCCTGCACTCGAGAATACCTCAACTCGCAGTCAATTTAAGCTCAGGGTTTTGTGAACTCTGCGGTGGTGACCGGGGAAATGCACTGGCGGAGGGGGAGGGATTCGAACCCCCGGTGGCCGTGAGACCACAACGGTTTTCAAGACCGTCACCTTAAGCCACTCGGTCACCCCTCCGCGGGGATCGTCATTATACAACGAATCGGTGCCTCATGACAACATTGTTTGTGGCGATGGCAGCTCAACCACGCGGTCAGCCGCCGCATCGTAGAGGTCATTGCACGTGAACAACAGGACCTGGTGCGTCCGCGCCACGTCCTGCACCATCTCCACCGCCTCGCATCGACGCACAGGATCGAAGTTCACGAACGGATCGTCGAGCATGATCGGGGGGCACTCATCGGGCCAGAGCAGGTGCGTCAGCGCCAGCCGGGCCGCCAGATAGACCTGCTCGCGTGTGGCGCAGCTCAACTCTCTGTCGGGATCAACCGGTTGCCCCTTCTCGTCACTGTGTACCCGAGGCGCAAGTGTCGAGTGGTCGAACTGCACCCGGCAGTAGCGCCCGCCCGTGATCCTGCCGAGCAGTTCCGACGTGCGGGGCTCCAGAACATCGATCGCGCCCTCCAGAGTCTGCTCGTGCGCCTCGGTCAGCAGTTCGTGGGCGAGCTGTATCGCGTCGCGCCGCTCGCGTACGCGCTCGAGGCGTTCCTCGGCTGCAGCGCGCTGCTCTTCGAGCCGCCGGAGGCGCTCGGGGTCCGCGTCCGGATGATTCGCCGCGCCCTGCGATTGCTGGATCCGCTTCTGCAGCTGCTCCCGTTCGGCCTGCAGCGACTCGATACGCGAAATCAGCTCCTCGAAGCTCTCCGCGTCCAGTTCCGCAAAGGCCATCTCCTCGGAATCGAGCTTCTGTCGCAGCCCCATCCGATCGCTACTGAGTTCGCTGAGCATCTCTTCTATCTCCGACAGGTCGCGATCTCCGAGCGTGCCGTCAAGCTCCGAGACCAGCCTCTCGCGCTCCTCGCGCAGGTCAAATACCTCGCGAGCGGCCTGGAAGAACTCCTCCTCCGTGTCGGCGCCGAGTTCCTCAAGCTCATGTTCCAATCGCGCCTGTGCGATCTCCGCCTGCTGCTCGGCACGCTCGGCCTGCTCGGCGGCGTCGGCGGCAACGGCCTTCGCAGCCGCGTGAACCTCGCGCGCGGTCTCGAGGGTCTCGCGTGCATCTCGCCGGCACTCGACGAGCGCGTCTACATCGGCGGCATTCGCCGTGTGCAGCAGCTTCGCAAGTTCCTCCTCGATCTGCTGCGTCTCCTCCCGAAGCCTCTCGAGTTTCGCAGCAGCATCGTCCCGGCGCTGCTCCGCTTCCTCCACGGCAATGCGCGGCCCACGCGTCGCGCCAAGCACTCCCGCGACTAACCCGACTGCCGCGATGATCCACGGCCACATCTGCCCGAGGCCCAGTGCGAGCCCCGCGCCGGCCACCACAAGCGCCCCCGCTGCTGCGATCCACGACCGTTGCGCTCGCCCGGCCGCGCGCGCTGCCTCCAGATCCTCTTCAGCCCGCTCCAGCCCGGTTCGTGCTTCCTCGACGTCCTTTCGCGTAGCCTCAATATCGCGTTCGAGATCTCGGGCCCGATCAACCAGTTCCTCGTCGGGAACCTGCCCCTCGGCAGCCTCGATCTCGTCCAGCGCCTCCTGTGCTTTGCTGGCCGCATCTTCGGCCTTCGCGGCCATCTCGGGAATTGCTTCGGCGGCCAGTTTCGCCTCATCGACCAGCTTCGCAAGCTTCTCAGTCTGCTCGCGCGTGATCTTCGGCAGATCCGAAAGGCGCTCATCGATCGCGGCGATCCGTTGCTGCAGATCACGCGCCTTCCGCGCTCGCGCGTCCAGTTCCTGAAAATCCTCCGAGACTGCCGCAAGCTCCTCTTCCAGTTCACGCCGCTCCTCGGCCCGCTCGCGAATGCGCTGGGCCTGAGCGAGTTCTTCATCGATTTCAGTCATACGGTCTCGCGCGCGCTCAATGGCGTCCTGCGCCTCCACGGCGGCCTCGGTAATCGGTCGGAGGTGCCCGATCTTCTGGCTAAGCTTTTCGATGCGATCGAGCAGGCTGCGGACAGGCCCGGGGTTCTTGGCGTGGCGGGTCAGGCCCCGATTGAGCGAGCCGAGTTCCGAATCCAGCTCATCCAGGACCTCCTGTGCGCCGGTCTCGCCACCAGCGCCCACGACCGTCTGCTGCAACAGTTGCGCGACCTTCTCACCGGCCTGCAGGCGCACGAACTCCTGCTGCGCCAGGCATGCCGTCGTTTCGTACACGTCGCGCGAAGCAATTCCCAGCAGCTCAAACATCCGCTCGGCTACCGCAGGCTCGTCGGTGATGACCTCGCCCGAACCCGGGCACCGCAGTTCGGCGCGCTCGGACTCGAAGTCGCGCAGCAGCTCGTAGCGGTCCCCGCGCGCGTCGAAGCTGCACTCGAGGACGGACCGCTGATCGCGCCCCCAGGTTATCCAGCGCCGGATCTCGTCATTATCATAGTGGACCCTGTTCTCCGGCAGCAGCAGCCGCGCGATCGCCTCGCGCATGGTGGACTTGCCGGCCTCGTTCGGCCCGCGGATGACGGTCAGCCCCGCTGCGAACTCCCACTCGCTGTCGATGAAGCGCCCGAATCGCCGAAGGTGCAGCGTCCGAAGAATCATCGGTTTCCCCCTGAGCGGCTCAGCATCGAGACACCGATCTGAAGTGCGCGCTCTGCGACGCGACGCTCGTCCTCACCCTCGGCTGCCTCGATCCGCTCGCGCGCCAGTTTCACGAAGCGCCCGAGTGTCAGGCGATCATCCAGGTGCTCGTCCTCGATCTCGTCCATGGCCGGATGTGAGCGGTCGCGGATTCGCAGGGCGAAGAACGCCTCCTCCAGCCGCTCCATGGCAGTGTCTGTCTCGATGACGGTTCCGGGGGGCGCCAGCCCTTCGAGGCGGACCGACAGCAGCAGATCGCCATCCGCGTGGCGCTCCACCTCGGCGACCAGGTCCTCGGTGCCCGCCAGGTCGCCGGCATCGATCGTGATCTTGCGCCCCCGAAGCGAGCCGACCTCCACGCGTTCGACCCGCGCGGGGCCGTCACCGACCGTCACCAGCGCCACTGAGGCGGTCTGCCAGTCGCCGAACCCCGGGACCTCCACGCTTCCGGGCAGGATCGCCGGCACGTCGCCCGCGGAGACGTCCTGCCAGGTGTGCCAGTGGCCGAGGGCCACGTAGTCCATTTCGGTGGCCTGAAGCTCATCCTCGCCGAACAGCGCCTCATCCTCAACGTCGCCACGCTCAAGTGAGGCGTGTGCGACCCCGAGGTTCACCGCAACGTCCGGATCGGCCCGCAGCTCGCACAGCGGGCGCTGATCGCGTCCGTCGCAGCGATGGGCACAGCCGTGGACGGCCGTGTCGAGGTGGGGGAGGTGGACGGTCACCGGATCGGGCCCGGGCAGCACGTGAACGCGGTCGGGGAGTGCACGCACGCGGGGCGAATCCCATAGCTTATCGGGCGCCCAGCAGTCGTGGGTTCCCGGCAGAAGGATCACATCGATGGATGCATCAGTCAGACGGCGCAGATCGTGGAATGCGCGATCGATGGTGGCAGGCGCGGGTTCACGCGTGTCGAAAAGGTCGCCGGCCACGATGACCATCTCCACATCCGTATCCAGCGCGACCTCGACAACCCGCTCCCAGGCGCTCCAGGTGCATTCCCGCAGATCCGCGGCCCGGTCCCCAAGAGCTTTGTTCGGAGCGTCCAGGTGTACATCGGCGGTATGAAGCAGCTTCACAATATCAGTATCCCCCGAGGCGAGTTAATCGTGCATGCGTGACCTTCTCCTCCTGTACCCGCGAGTCCTTGCCACAACCGGTAGGGAACTTCGCACACCGCGCAAGCGTCTCGACAAGTGATATGGTGATACCGAGACCCAGACACGTATGCATTGCACTGCTCAGCGCGGGGCTTCTGATGCTCGCGATCTCCGCTTCGGCGAAGGAATCGCTATGGCATGAAGGGTTCGCGAGCGCGGTGGCTGCCGCGGAGGAGACCCGCCGGCCGATTCTGGTGGAGTTTTATGGCAACGGCTGCGGGCCGTGTACCCGCATGGAACAGGAGACGCTCGCCGATCCGGATGTTGCGACATTCATCGGCGAGCACTTCGAGCCGGTCCGCGTGAATGCACTGCAGCAGAGCGAACTGGCCACGAAGTACGTGGTCTCTTTCTACCCGACCGTCAAATTCATTGACGCGGATGGCAGCGCCGTGTATGATTCTCAGGGTTATATCCCATCTGACGAATTCATGGCAGTGATGCGCAGCGCGCTCGACGCCCACAGGGCGCTCGAACGGGCGCGAGCCGCCGCCGATGGCGATCCCACGAACGCGCAAGAAGCTGTTGCGACCGCTCGGGATTTTCTGTCCGCCCGGCAGTACGAGCAAGCCGCCGATTGGGCGAGAGAGGCGCTTGCCCTTGATGACGCGCCTGTGGCCGAGGCAAGCTACGTGCTCGGTTGCGCCCTTATGGAGATGGGCGAGCCGTCTCAGGCTGCCTCGGCGCTGGAGAGCGCTCTGGCGCAGGCGCCGGAGGCCGACTGGCGGTTGGATGCGCAGTTGAAGCTGGGCTTTGCGTGGCTGCAGCGCGGTGATGAGGCGGAGGGTATCGCAATGCTGCGCCGGGTGCATGGAGCCGAAAATGCCGGTCCCGCGCTGAAGACCGAGGCCGCGCGGCTCCTCGAGTGGTGGGGAGCGGACGTTGACTGACACGCGAGACTGTTGGGCCAACAAAACCCCGTGGTAAGGGCACCTGCGGCGGGTCCGGATCGGACCGGCCGCGTTGGTTTAAGCGCACTCAGATCTCGGGGATTTCCTGCCATTCGCCCGAAGCATCCGACATGCGCACCGCTTCATCGACCGCCTGGGTGACTGCCCCGTCGTGAATCGTAACCGTCCCCTGCCGGCCTGCCGCGATTGCCTGGAGGAAGTCGTATACCGCGTGCATGTGGAAGCGCATCCAGCCGACCGGAAGCTTCGGTGAGGGCAGGACACTCGGCTCAGGATACTGCTGCACGGTGGGGATGCGCGTGAAGCCCTCACGCTGCCGGGGGGCCGACGCGTCATGGGCGTCGAGATAGTTGGGGTCCATCATGCTCCAGCGCAGTGCCCCATCGGAGCCGTAGATCTCGAAGGTTGCGTCATCCTGCGTCCCCGTCGCAAACCGTGATGCCTCGATATATCCCAGCGCTCCTGACTGCATCCTCGCCTGCAGGCAACTGTAGTCATCCACCTCGACAGGCACCATCTCGCTGGATCCCGGTTCGGCCGGCCTCTCGTCGATCCAGCGTTCAAGGGTCCCGCGAACTGCCTCGTAATCGCCCAGAAGGTAGCGCATCAGGTCAATCATGTGGGAGCCCAGATCGGCCAGACAGCCCCCGTTCGGCCCCAGACGCCAACTCATCGGGCGGTTCGGGTTCTGGTAGCCCGCGTGGAGGTACGATGCGCGGAAGTGGAAGACCTCGCCGAGAAAACCATCCGCGATCAAATCCCGGGCGCGCATGAGAGCCGGCGCAAAGCGCATGTGGAACGCCATGCCGGTGGTCAGGTCAGGATGTGCCGCGGCCGCCCGTGACATCGCGCGCGCCTCCGGCAGCGAGACTGCCAGCGGTTTGTCACAGTACACATGCTTCCCGGCCTCAAGCGCGGCGATGACTTCGTCGTGGTGCAGGCTGTTAGGCGTGGCTATGTCGATGACGTCGATGTCATCGCGTTCGAGGAGATCCTCGAAGCGGGTTGTGGCGAACTCGAAACCACCGACCTCGCGGGCCTTCTCAGCGGTGCGCTCTTGAGACGTGCAGACCCCTGCGAGACGGGGTTTTGCCGGAGGCGGATCATAAAAGAGAGATTGATTCGTGTACGAATACGCGTGGACTTTGCCGATGAACCCGAAACCGGCCATTCCGACACCGATTTCAGGGATGTGCTCCTGGGTTGCAGCGCTCATCTTGTAGCCCTCCCGCTACGACGGTTTGTCTCGATCCGACCATTCACCGCGCGCCGCCCCGCCCCCTGCCCGCGCGTGGACAGTGGCGCGTGAGGGCGCAGTCATTCAGCGTGGTGAGAGCACCAGGTACTCCACGCGGCTGTTGCCACCCGCCACGACATCAGCCGGCTCAGGCACGTGTGGAAGCTTTTCGTCGCGGCGCTGCTTGATCACGACCGCCCGCGATGCCACACGCTGCGCCTGCTGATAGGTCTCGCGGCCAATCGGCTCATGGATGCCGATCCTGCGCAGCGGCTTCATGGCCGGCGAGCGCTCCACCATCTCCTCGAAGAACGGGTCGAAGTAGACCACCCCGAAAAAGTTCGCATCGATGGCGGGCAGGATCTCGCGGCAGTCGCCCCGGCGCGCGTCGATCCGGCGCATGGCCTCCTGCACGCCGGCGCCATCGATCTCGTAGGTCGCGAGTCCGTGGATGGTCAGTTCCGCCAGCAGTGGCTGCGCCTCATAGCCGACCACGCGCCCCTCGCGCCCGACGGCCCACGAGGCGACAGTGGCATCCGTGGCGCGCCCGAGCGTACAGTCCAGCACACTGTCGCCCGGCTCAAGCTCCATTGCGCGGACCATCGGATCGCCGAGGCCCTCCTTGATGTTGCGGATACGCGTCCGCGCCATGCTCGGATGGAAGAAGTACTCCACATCGTCTTCGGGGAAGACCAGCCCGACGCGTTCTGACGTTACAGTCAGGACCGCCTCGACGTCCTCGTCCTCGCAGATCGCTGCGAGGCTCCGCCCCCCACGCGGGACGAACGGCCTGTCGAGCCGCTCCGCCCACTCGCGGGCACGCTCGGTCAACTCGGGATCGGTCCGACGAGAGGTGGTGATGGCGTAGGCGAAGTGATCTACAGGCGCAACTCGCATGCCGACAGCCCGACGGACACGTTCCGCCACGGCGAGTGCTTGGTCCATATCGGGTTCGTCGGGGATCGGCTCCAGTTCAGGATAGCGTGTAAGCACGGCATAAACATTCAGAGCGTCCGCACCGGCGGCGGCTGCAGCCAGATGGCTGTCGTACTCTTCGACGAGTACGAGTAATTCCGTAATATCATGGGTCCTCGGCGGTTGGGTACCACTGAATGTCAGGAAAGCCTTGAGGGACTTCTCGACGGCCTGCTGGAGGTGGAATCCAATCGATGCAGTCACAGTCGGAGCGTGTTCAAGCAGCGTGCGTGCACTGACGAGATCCCCGTCGGCCTTCCTCAGCCAGCTTTGGACCAGTTGCGCTCTAACGTCCTCATGACGCCTGGTCATATACTACGCGTCCCTGCCTCTTGACAACATACGCCAACCCGCCCGGCACATCCTGCGAGGCCACGAACCAGTCCCGCCCCATGACGAGGATGTCCATGGCGAAGGTGCGCCTCGGAAACAGATCACTCAGTTCCCGCATCCTTTCGACACGATCCTCCGGCTCCTCCTCGTACACCGCCAGCAGGTCCACGTCACTGTCGGGGCCGGCGGTGCCGGTGGCGTGGGAGCCGAAAAGCCACACCTGCACCACGCCCGGCTGCTCGCCGATCGTCCGGGCGATCTCCACGATTTGCTCCTCGGTTACCTGGGTGGTCTCCATGGCCGCCTCCCCACGTATCGCACTCTCGTACCGAATTGTACCCGCCCGGTGGATTCCTCGTCAACTGTCTGAGCGCAGCACCAACAGCCGCGCCCGCATCCCTCCCGCGCGGTAGAGGGTGAATTCGTCCTCGGAGCGCAGGGATGTCTCCTGCACTGTCTCCGTGAACTCACCGGCCATCTCTTCATCGATAAGCACGACTGCGGGAGCGCCAGGCTTGAGGATGCGCTCGATCTCGCTGACAGCAGCCAGAACGTCCGCGCGCATCTCGTCCGCATAGGGCGGCTCAGTGACGACTGCGTCCGCGCAAGAGCCGGGGAGCGGAAGGCGCGTTGCGTCCCAGATGCAGGCGAGGCCCGCGCTTACCTCGTACAGACCCGGGGCGAGCGACTCGTCTCTGTCTCCGCAGAGCATCGTGAGCCCCAGGCGGCGGCCTTCCTGGACGATGCCTCCGATCCCGGCGAACGGATCTACCACCAG
>CAZAHB010000063.1:0-24418 GCA_964484945.1 uncultured Armatimonadia bacterium
TTGCGGGGGGGGGTATACTCTACCCACGAGACAAGCCGCAACGTGAGTAGTTACAGATTGAGTGAGAGGTGACAGGAATGTCTTCCGACAGGCCCGGGCCTGATAGCCCGCAGATTCCGTTCACGGACGAGGAGCTTTTCGCCCGCGGGCCTCAACCGACCTACGCCGGAGAGAGCTTGAAGCAGGTCCGGTTTCCGCTCGGCGGGATCGGCGCCGGTTGTATCTCCCTGGCTGGCCGCGGTGCGCTGGTGGATTGGGAGATCTTCAATCGGCCGAACAAGGGCTTCCGCCCGGCCTACGCGCTGCTGAGCCTGTACGCCCGCGAGGAGGGCGGCGAGCCGCTGTTCCGCGTGCTGGAGGGCCGACTGCAGCCTCCCTGTGAGGGTTCGGCGCGAGATACGCGCTTCCCGGCGTGGAGCCAGGGCACCGGTCCGAGCCAGTTGTACGCATCCGGCCTCCTGCGCATGGCCGACTGCCGTTTCACCGGCGAGTTCCCGTTCGGGCGCGTGAATCTCGCGGATGACACCGTGCCTGTTGACGTCTCAGTCGATGCCTGGAGCCCCTTCATCCCGCGCGACAGCGACGCCTCCTCGCTGCCGGTCGCGATCCTCGAAGTGACGCTGCGCAACGTGTCAGAGCGCTCGGTGGAGGCGACCGTGCTGCTCTCATCCGAGAACGTAGTTGGCTGGCCGGAGATCGAGGGGGCGGTCAACAAGTGGGTGGACGAGGACGACCTGCGGGGCATCGTGATGCGCAACCCCGAGCATGCCTCCGACTCTCCGCGCCATGGCAGCATCGCCATGCTCACTCCTCACGCGGAGGTCACCTGGGAGTTGCATCACCCGGTCGCCCACCGCTTTCAGGTGCTCGAGGAACTGCTCGACGGATTCGGGAAGACCGGCGAACTGCCCGGCGGCACCGACTGCCCGCCCTCAGACGGGAATTTCGGCCCCACCGGAAAGCTTGGGCTGAAGGTCAGCCTTGAGCCGGGCGAGGAGCGAACCGTCCCGCTTGTGATCGCGTGGCTGATGCCGAACTTCGAGAAGTACTGGGGTTCGAACCAGGGCTCGGTCTGGCGCACGTGGCACGGCAACCGCTGGGAGGACGCGCTGGACGTCGGCCGGGAGACGATCGATCGACTGGACGAACTGCGTCAGCGCACCGCGCGCTTCAAAGACGATTTCTTCGCCTCAAGTTTGCCCGCACACGTGCTGGACGCGATCTCCTCGCAGATGTCGATCCTGCGGACACCGACCGTCACGCGGCTTCCCGACGGGACGCTGTACGGCTGGGAGGGCTGCCGATCGAACGAGGGCTGCTGCGAGGGCTCGTGCTCGCATGTGTGGGCCTACGCGCAGACAATGGCCTGCATCTTCCCCGATCTGGAGCGCGGGATGCGCGAGATCGAATTCGGCTCCAGCCTGCGCGATGAGGATGGGCACATGCAGTTCCGCATGCCACTGCCGCCGGGCGCCGAGGCCGATCATCAGTTCCATGCGGCGATCGACGGACAGATGGGCGAGGTGCTGCGCACATTCCGCGAGTGGCGAATCTCCGGCGACGACGCATGGATGCAGTCGCTGTGGCCGGACGTAAAACGCGCGCTGGAGTATGCGTGGGACGCGTGGGACACCGACCGCGACGGGATGCTGGATGGCGCGCATCACAATACTCTGGACATAGAGTTCCACGGTCCAAATACCATGTGCGGGAGCATGTACCTCGCGGCCCTGCACGCCGGAGCCGAGATGGCGCGACACTGCGGCGATGATGAGGCCGCGGACGAATATGAGCGCATCGCCGAATCGGGTCGCTGGCTCAGCGACGAGAAGCTCTTCAACGGAGAGTACTACGAGCAGATCGTAACCGACGAGGATGCAATGTTCCAGTTCGGCCCGGGCTGCATCATCGACCAGGTGCTCGGGCAATGGCATGCCGAGATGTACGGTCTGGGGAGGATCCTCGATGCCGCGCACGTGCGCAGCGCGCTCGCATCCGTCTTCGCGCACAACTTCCAGACCGACTTCTTCGGCCATCAGAACGCCTGTCGTGTCTACGCGCTGAATGATGACATGGGCACGGTCATCTGCACCTGGCCACGCGGCGGCAAGCCCGATGTGCCGGTTCGCTACTCACACGAGTGCATGTGCGGCTTCGAATACCAGGTCGGCGCGCACATGGTCTACGAGGGACTGCTGCGCGAAGGGCTGAGCGTCTGCAAGGCCGTCCGCGATCGCCACGACGGGATCAAGCGTAATCCATTCAACGAATTCGAGTGTGGAAACCACTACGCGCGCTCGATGGCGAACTATGCGTACCTGCTGGCGCTCTCGGGGTTCAGCTACGACGCGCGCAGCAATGTCCTCCGGCTCGCTCCCCGCATCTTCAGCGACGACTTTCAATGCTTCTACTCGGTCGAGGATGCGTGGGGAACGATCCGCCACGAGAGGCACGACGGCGGGACCGTTGTCACCGTAACTGCCACGGAGGGCGTGCTGCCAATTGACCGCATGGTTGTCGATGATTACGATATCGACGTGGGCGACTCCGCGCAGCCCCAGGCCCCTCTTACCGTGCGCGTGAGGTAACATCACAGGGACAGTTTCTACCGGACGAGACGCAATGGACCGATCACACCGTGAGAACCACGCAAAAGCCGTACCGCAGCAAGGAGAGAACAACTCATGAGTGTCAATGTCGTTGTCGTAGGATATGGAAGCGCATTTGGGATGGGCCACCGCCATTCCGAGGAGATCAGCGGCGCCGAGGGGCTGAACCTCGTCGGCATCTGTGAACCAAATGATACCCGGCGCGCCGTCGCCGCCGCGACCGAGGGTGTCCCCACCTACGAGGACATCGACGAGGTCTGCGCCGACGATGACGTGGACATGGTCTCGCTGATCATCCCGCACGACCTCCACGCGCCCCTGGCGATTCAGGCGATGGAGGCGGGCAAGCACGTGCTGACCGAGAAGCCCATGTGCGTCAACACCGAGGAGGCCGACGAGATGATCGCGGCCTCGGAGGAAAACGACGTCATGCTCACTGTGTACCACAACCGCCGCTGGGACCCGGACTGGGTCACGGTGAAAACGCTGATCGACGACGGAGCGGTCGGTGATGTCTTCATGGCTGAGTGCGCTGTGGGCGGCGCTCGCCCGCTCAGCGGCTGGCGCCGCGACGAGGAGCACGGCGGCGGGATGCTCCGCGACTGGGGAGCGCACGTGCTCGATCAGATGTGCCTGATCGCCGGAAGTCCCGCGCGTAGCGTCTACGCGCACTTCGAACACCTCATGTGGACCGACATCATGGACGTGCCCACGCATACGCAGGTGACGGTTGAGTTCGAATCGGGCCTGACAGCCGAGGCGACATTCAGCAATAACATGTGGGCGCCCAAGCCCCGCTGGCTCGTGCAGGGCAACGAGGGCGGTCTGTTCAAGCAGTCCGGCGGAGGCGGATCGGTCCGCTACCATCATCAGGTTTCAGGTCAGACCTGCGTCACGGAGGTCCCGTGCCTGGAGACCGACCACACCGAACTGTATCAGAATGTGTCCGACCATCTTAACGATGGCGCCGAGCTGATCGTCAAGCCCAAGCAGACGCGTCGCTACGTCGCGATCTTCGAAGCTGCATACGAGTCGGCGGAGAGCGGCGAGGTCGTCCAGCCGAAGTGACACGGGAAGGTCCCTCAATGAAGCCAACATACCGTCGGATGCGCTGTAACGTGCTGCTCGTGGCGGCACTCACTCTCGTTCTTTCCGCAGGCGTGTGCCCTGCGCAGGTCGAGATCCTCATGCCAGAGCCGGGCGCGACGCTCAGCGGTTCGGTCGAGGTTATCGCGAGAACCGCGTCCAATGGCGTGCGGGGCATCCACGCCAGAGTCGGTCACCGCCCGTGGGTTGTGCTTCAGCAGGCTGATGACGGAACCTGGCGGGCCACACTCGACAGCACGCTCATCTCCAACGGCCCCGCCAGCGTCCGGGTACAGCAGTGGCGCGCCGGCGCGAACACGTCCGCTGCCGTTGAGGTAGTCGTGGACAACCCATTGCAGCATTATTGGGGCGACCTTCACAGCCACACAAGCGTCTCTGACGGTCGCATGCGCCCGGACGAAGCATACGCCTACGCCCGCGACATCGCGAAGCTCGACTTCTTCGCGCTCTCAGACCACCTTGAGAAGGTCGATCCGGCTGAGTGGCGCGAATCAGTCCGCGCCGCCGCGCTGGCAAATGATGACGGCGTGTTTGCCGCATTCCCGGCCCTGGAATGGACCAGGGGGGTCGGCCACATGTGCGTCTACGATCCGGCCGGCTTCGTCTGGCCACAGGACCTCGCGGGATTCTACGAGTTCGCACCCGACAATGCCGCGCTGGCGAAGTTCAACCACCCGGGCTGGCGCGACACGAACTTCGAAAAGTTCGCCTGCAGCGAAGAGGGCGACGCCGCCATTCAGCTCATGGAGGTCCGCAACGATACGGAGATGGGCTGGATGATCAAGGCCCTGGATCTCGGCTGGCACATCGCCCCCGATGGCTCCGACGATACGCATATCGAGCAGTGGGGGACGTCACACATGTGGACCGTCGCGCTCGCGCCGGGCCTGTCGCGTGACAGCATCATCGCCGCGCTGCAACGCCGCCACTGCTACTCCACCCGCGACCGCAACTGCCGGTTGACCTTCACGCTCAACGGCGCGGTGATGGGCGATGTCGTGGAGAAGCCACTGTCAGAGGCGGCGATCACCGTCGCGGTCGATGATCCGGATCTTGACGACGTGACTGAGCGCATCGAGCTATTCGCCGATGGAGACGTCATCCGCACTGACGAGCCGGGTGCGAGCAGCCGGCAGTGGGCGTTCACCATCACGCCGTCCTCCGGCTCTCACTACTACTTCGTGAAGGTCACGCAGGCGGACGACAATGTCCTCTACTCCGCACCGATCTGGATCACTGCGGCCTGAGATCACTATCTCCACGGCACCGCGGCCAGGGGCAACTATGTCCCTGGCCGTCCGCGTTCTAAGCCCCACTGTCCTCTCCGGTATCCCTCTCGCCGCTCCCTGCACTTGCTTCCGGGTAGAGCAACGGCGCAGTTCAATGGATGCCTGACAGGCGCCGTCAGGGAAAAGCGCGAGGAAGATACGCACGCCGATGAAGCATCCGAAAGCGTCTTCCGCAGGTCCGAACGCGTACTCTGCCCGAACCACCGCATGCTGCTGCAGATGATAGAGACACACATGGAAGACCCGCAAAGTGAAGCGGGCTCTGTGACGTCGCGGTATCACCGATTCCGAATCGCCCGGAGTCGGGTCTGAATTACCCTCAGCGTCAATCCCCTTCTGGCCCTTGACTCACTTCCCGTCCACAGGTATAAGTGGATGCACGTTCGGCCGGGCAAACTTACACAGTCTTCAACCCGATAAGCGGATTTCCCGCCAAATAATCTTTGCGACATGCAGGTCCATCTCCGCAGACGGAGAAGGACCACGTGTCTTCCGATGTCAGGCCGACATGTTCGATCAGACGGTCAGATGTGGTCCTTAAAGCGCGGTAGTTGGCACCCCTGATTTGCACCAGCGCGCACGCACACGAGCACATCGCACTGCACTGCACTAACTGTCACGCCCGCCCCGGTGCGGGCGGCAGGGAGGGGAAACGCGTCCATGGATATTGATCCGAACCTCGGTGTTCGTGAGGTCATCAAGCGGGACGGCGAACGCGTACCCTTTGATCCCGAGCGAATCGAACGCGCTATCCGCAAAGCCGGCAACGCGTCCGGCGAGTTCGGTGAGGATGAGGCTGCGAAACTCACCGCGCAGGTCCTCAAGGTTATCAGTCACCGGAGCTGGTCAGACAGCCCCTCGGTCGAGCAGATCCAGGACATCGTCGAACAGACGCTCATCGAAGCCGACTACTTCGTCACCGCCCGCAAGTACATCGTCTACCGGGAGCAGCGCAAGCGTGTCCGCGACGACCAGAAGGTACTCATCGATGCCATCGATTCGGTGAACGAGTACCTCCAGGAAGCGGACTGGCGCGTCCACGCCAACGCCAACCAGGGCTACTCGCTGGGTGGGTTGATCCTCAACGTGGCCGGGAAGGTCACCGCCAACTACTGGCTCAGCGAGGTCTACCCTCAGGAGGTCGGTCAGGCCCACCGCCGCGGCGATCTGCATATTCATGACCTCGATATGCTCTCGGGGTACTGCGCGGGCTGGTCGCTGCGCGATCTGCTCTATCAGGGCTTCAACGGCGTGCCCGGCAAGGTCGAGGCGGCGCCGGCGAAGCACATGTCCTCCGCGGTCGGCCAGATGGTCAACTTCCTCGGCACCCTGCAGAACGAGTGGGCTGGCGCGCAGGCGTTCAGCAGCTTCGACACCTATCTCGCGCCCTACATCCGCGCCGATCACATGCGCTACGGCGAGGTCAAGCAGTGCATCCAGGAGTTCGTCTATAACCTCAACGTGCCCTCGCGCTGGGGCACCCAGACACCGTTCACGAACATCACGCTCGACTGGACCTGCCCCGAAGACCTGCGAAACCAGAACCCTCGCATCGGTGGCGAAGAGGTCAACTTCACCTACGGGGAACTCGAAGAAGAGATGGGCATGATCAACCAGGCATTTCTGGAGGTCATGACCACCGGCGACTGGCGCGGCCGGGTCTTCACCTTCCCCATCCCGACCTACAACATCACGCGAGATTTCCCGTGGGATGAGCCGAACACAACGCGGTTGTTCGAGATGACCGCGAAGTACGGTATCCCCTACTTCCAGAACTTCCTGAACTCCGACCTGGAGCCGGGCATGGTCCGCTCGATGTGCTGTCGGCTCCAGCTTGACCTGCACGAGTTGCTCAAGCGCGGCAACGGATTGTTCGGCTCCGGGGAGCAGACCGGGTCGATCGGGGTCGTCACGCTCAACTGCGCCCGCCTGGGCTACCTTGCGAAAGGCGACCGCGAGGCGCTGTATCAGCGAATGGACGATCTGATGGACCTGGCGATGGAGAGCCTCGAGCTGAAGCGCAAGACCGTCCAGCGCTGTATCGACAACGGGCTGCTTCCCTATACGCACCGCTACCTCGGCTCGCTGCGCAATCACTTCAGCACCATCGGTGTAAACGGAATTCACGAGTGCATCGCGAACTTCACCGATGGGGAGCACGACATCACAGACCAGTGGGGCAGGCAGTTCGCGATCGAGATGCTCGAACATGTCCGCGAGCGGCTCGTGGAGATCCAGGAAGACACCGGGCACATGTACAACCTCGAGGCGACGCCGGCTGAGAGCGCGACATATCGCTTCGCCCGGGAGGATAAGAAGCGCTGGCCGGGAATCATCCAGTCGGGGCCTGAGAGCGCACCATACTACACGAATTCCAGCCAGCTTCCGGTGGACTGGACGGACGATCCGTTCAAGGCCCTCGAGCACCAGGAGGATCTGCAGCGTCTCTACACCGGCGGCACCGTTTTCCATATGTACATGTCCGAGCGGATCACCTCCGGCGAGGCGTGCAAGCAACTGGTGAAGCGCACGCTCGAACGTTTCCAGATTCCGTATCTGACAATCACACCGACTTTCTCGATCTGTCCGCGTCACGGCTATATCGCCGGCGAGCACGAATTCTGCCCCAGGTGCGATGCGGAGAAGCTCGCCGAGAAGCGTGCGTCACAGGCAGGACAATAGCGGAACTTCATCACACCACTATCAAACTACTGACAGGAGATGACGGTGATGGATCGCGATAAAAAGACAACCGCGGCCGACGTTCAACTCGATGAGTCCGAGCGCACCCGGTGCGAGGTCTGGACCCGGGTCATGGGCTACTATCGCCCCGTTTCCATGTGGAATGAGGGCAAGCAATCGGAGTATGCCGACCGGCGCGCGTTCGTCGAGCCCCCCTCCGCGTATCGAACCCCCTCGGGCCAGGAGAAGCTGGGGCTGTAGCGCATGACCACGGACGACCGAACTCTCGAACCCCTGACTGCAGACGAGGGGCATCCCCGGCTGCGCGTCGGGGGTTTTGAGCCTCTGACCACCATCCAGTGGGAAAGCCGCCTGTCGGCGGTCGTCTCCCTTCAGGGCTGCCCATGGCGCTGTCGCTACTGCCACAATGCGGAGTTGACGCCGCTGACGACCGCAGGTATGACGTCCTGGGCCAGTACGCTGAAGAAGATCGAGGCCCGACGCGGCTTCATCGACGCGGTTATCTTCTCCGGCGGAGAGCCCACATTCCAGTCCGGCCTCTCGGGGGCGATCCGCGAGGTCAAGCAGATGGGCTTCGAGGTGGCGCTCGAAAGCAATGGCTATGAGCCGGAGGCGCTGGAAGCGGTCCTCGCACCAGGCGACCTCGATTTCGTGGCCATGGACATCAAGGCGCCCTTCGAGGAGTACGAACTGATCACGCAGGTGCCCTCAAGCGGTGACGGCCCCCGCAACTGCGTCCCCATCGTACTCGCATCAGGTATCGAGTACGAGTTCCGGACCACCTGCCACCCGGCACTGCTCACCCCCCATCACCTGCGTGTGATCGCCGGCACGCTGGCTCAGATGGGGGCCGAGCGATGGGTGGTGCAGCTTTTCCGGCCGGAGGGGTGCCCGGTGAAGTGGCTGCGCGAATCGATCGCGCTGCCGGCAGAGGTCCCGGACGCGCTGCGCGGCGAGCTATCGGACCTCATCGATGACTTCGACGTGCGCGGGGCGGACTGAGCAGTTCACTCGGCCAGGACCTTCTGCGCGTACGTGCGCACCGTCAGCCTGCGGTCCTCAGCGTAGCCCCGGAGGATATCCCCGCCCTGCGGCTGTCCCATGGCCCGGAGCGCCCGGGCCGCCGCGATCTCGAACTTCCAGCCCGGGTGGCGCTTCGGATCGTAGTCATCCTTCCAGTAGCGCTTATCGGCGCGAAGTCGCTCCATGAACTGCCGCACAGCGTCCGCGGCCTCCGGATCGCCGAGGCCCTCCAGCCCCTCCAGCGCATACAGCCACGGCTCGCCAAAGTCCGCCTCGGCCTCCAGCGCACCCTCGTAAAGCTCGCGCTCCTTATCACGCGGATCATCCGCGAGACAGGCCAGCGCGCTCACCCAGCGCGGCTGCACGAACGGGTGGTTGCTCGGCAGCGTCTCATCGCGCTGCTCGACCATCTCCACCAGCACCGGCCGCGCCTGTTCCATGCCCTGCGCGCCCAGCACCAGCGCGGCCCAGCCCGAGCGCTCGTCCCCGGCGTTCATCGCATCAAGCAGCGCCTCGTGGGCATCCTCGCGATGGCAGTACAGCTCCCACATCGCGCGATCGCGGCCATCGCCGGCGAGCTTCGCGACCAGTTCATCAATCTCTCCCGGCTCGCGCCGCTCTTCGCGCTTTCCGGCCTCGATCTCCTCATCGGTCAGGATACCGCTCTTCACCAGTTCGCGCTGCAGCTTCGCAAGGTCAATCTCGCGCACGCCCACGTCGTCCAGCGCGGCCAGAGCCGCCGCGATCCCGGCGGCCTCACCAATACGGTGCATGTCCTTCATCATCCGTACAGCCGCGGCCGCGTCGTGGGTCATGGAGATGCACCGCCCGGCCACGAGCAGCCCATCGAAGTCCCGCGGGATGAGCGCCCCGTAGGGCACGTCACACTCCAGCGCGGTCTTCCAGTTGCCGGTCACGTCGCAGTACACGCGTGCCTCTTCGCCTTCGAGCGCGTAATCGCGCGCGTGATTGTCGTAGTGGCTGCGCGTCTTTCCGATCGTGTCCGGGAAGCACTGCCCGAAGAACAGGTCGCCGAGCGTCAGGACGTATTCCCCCACGACCGTCCGGCTCTCGCGCACGCCGAGGATCGGGCCACAGTACTGCAGGCGATTGTCCTCATCGTAGGGCTCGCGCCACAGGTAGCGGCGGGCGATGGTAAACGCGCGGGTGTAGTCGATCGGATCGTTCGGATAGACCCATCCGGCGTCAAAGTTCGCGTGGGAGACCTGCGCGTCCCGTGTGGGGTGGCTCACACCCGGCGTCAGCGAGTAGGCCATGGGCATGCCGTCCACCTCGCGGCCCATCATCCACTCCGCACCCGCGAGCGCCGCGACGTCCCCGTCCCCTGTGGCGTCGATGACCGTATGCGCGAGGATCACGCTCCGTCCGCGCTGCCCGTCTACGACTACCCCGCGCGCCGTGCTATCTTCCATGACCGCGCCGACAACGGTCGTGCGCAGCCAGACATCGACGCCCGCGTTCTCCACCATTGTATCAAGCGCCAGCTTGCGTCCCTCGGGGTGCCAGCCACGCTTGCTGGCGCAGAGCATCGGGTCGAGGTCCGCGTCGCGGCGGTCAAGCTCATCCTGCAGGCCACCCGACAGGCCCCAGTAGTAGTGATGGATCGGTCCACCGGTGCCGATGCCGCCGAGGAACGGCTGCGCCTCGACGAGGATCACGTCAGCGCCCTGCCTGCCGGCCGCGACGGCCGCCATCGTTCCTGCCGGCCCGCCGCCCGCCACGACCACGTCCACCTCCGCGGAGACCGGCAGAGCCTCGCCGCCGACCTCGACCGCATCAGGCGCATCCAGCATATCCCTAATCTCAAGATCGCCCATTATTGGCCCTCCGCTCAAAGCATCTCATCGACAAGCGCCGCCGCGGCCTCGCCCAGCGCGACCGCATTCGGCGCGTGATAGCACGATTGTGCATTGATCTCGTCCAGATCCAGCGCCGGGGAGGCGGCGATTACGCCGTCGGCCCCGTCCGGCATCATCAGCCCGCGCGTGACGTCGCATGCGCCCGTGTCACAGCGAACCTGAGCCACCACCGTCTCGTGATCCGACGGCTCCAGCACGCGGTCACGCGGGAGGACCGGATCATGGGCGATGTGGACGAGGCTTCCCTGCTCGAAGTCCTCGCGCATCCGGCGCAGGCGGATAGCGACCTCGGCCAGCGTCCGGCGCGAGCGCGTCTCCAGTGCAGTTCTCTCGTCGGTGGGCAGGTCAAGCTCCGCTTCCAGAATCACGTCACCGGGCCAGACGCCGGTCCACGCCATGACGGCGTCATCGACCAGCGGAAGCCCCTCCCCCACCTCGATGCGTTCGGGTTCGCTCAGACCTGTCTTCACCATCAGCGCGCGGCGGATCACCGGCTCATCGGTCTCGCGCTTGCGGGTCTTCGCGCCGGATTCAGCCGCCAGTCGTCCGCGCTGGCTCGCGTCGATCACGAAGCTGCTGCGCGCCGCCATGAGACCCCAGCGGCCCGTTAGAAGCGTGGCCGCGCCGTCGTCGGGATGGGCGTTGACCTGCATCAGCAGATCCACGCCGGCCTCCTCGGCGGTGCGCTCAAGCGCGACCTGCGCGGCCACGTGGTCCACCATGGTCCCGCGCGTCGCGTTGACCTCCTCAAGCTCGCCGATGATCTCTGCCCACAGGTCCGGCTGCTCAAGCTCTGCCGGCCACCAGGTGCTCAACGCGCCCCACACTTCATGCCCGAGCGAGGTCCGCGGGGCCGCCAGCAGCACGTCGCGGCCGATGCGCCCGAGCGATACCGCTGCCGCCCAGCCGCTCAGCCCGCCTCCGAAGACAAGCGCGTCGTAATCGCCGAGGTCTCTCGCGACCGATCTGTCCCGCGCAATCTGCTGCATCCGAGTACCTCCTGCCGTCTGAGTTCTGGTGGGCAGTTCCGCGAAACACCCGCCACACCTTCCCGGCTCCGTATCAAAGTCTTGGGATTGGAATCATCACGGCAACCAATGCGGGCCTTGCGGCCCGCGTCGGGCGAAGGCTCGCCCGACCTCCGAACGACTCACAGGCGCGTCTCTATCGTCCGGAGGGAGCCAACCGTCCCGACGTCGGAAAGGTCTCCGGAGATTTGTCGCGAAGCCTTCTGAGCCAGTCAAACCGAGGAGGGAGCGAGAGCTATGGATTACGTACAGCTTGGACGGACAGGATGTCGCGTGTCGCGGTTCTGCCTGGGGACCATGAACATCCGCAACATGGAGGACGAGGAGACGTGGGCGCAGATCGTCGGCGAAAGCCTCGATGCCGGGATTAACTTCATCGACACCGCGAACGTCTACAGCCGCGGGATCTCTGAGAGCGTAGTCGGCAACATCCTCGCCGACAGCGGCCGCCGAGATGATGTTGTGCTCGCCACGAAGGCGGTGGCACCGATGGGAGACGGCCCGAACGATCGCGGTGCCAGCCGCTACCACCTCACCCGCGCGGTAGAGGACAGCCTCGAGCGGCTGCAGACCGATCGGATCGACCTGTTCTACCTGCACATCGTGGACATCACCACGCCGCTGGACGAGATCCTCGAGACGCTCGACACTCTCGTGCAGCAGGGAAAGATACTCTACGTGGGCACCTCCAAGTGGCCGCCGAGCCTTATCATGGAGGGTCTGGGGATCTCCGAGGCGCGCGGGCTGCCGCGATTCGTCGCAGAGCAGCCGCCCTACAACATCCTCGATCGCGGGGTCGAGAACGAGCTTCTGTGGATGGCACAGCGGCAGGGCATCGGCGTCTGCTGCTGGGGCCCGCTGGCGTACGGGCTGCTGTCGGGCAAGTATCGCAAGGACCAGCCGATGCCAGACGAGGGCCGCTGGGTGCGTGCAGATACCGAGGAGAGCGACCGGTTCACCGAAGAGGCGCTGGATGTGGTCGAGGCGCTGATCCCGATGGCGGAGGCCCGCGGGGTATCACTGGCGGAGTTCGCGCACGCGTGGCTGCTCACGCGGCCGGGGCTGACATCGGTGCTGATTGGCCCGCGCACCGTCGAGCACCTGCGCTCGACGCTCAGCAGCTACGACCTCGAACTGACCGAGGAGGAACTGGCGAAGGTGGACGAGCTTGTGCCGCCGGGCCAGTTCGTCAGCAACTTCTACGACGGCAACGTCTACCGGAGGATGCGCAACTCGCTGGAGGACATCAGCACGTACTGAGGGCAACGACAAACTCATCCCCCGCCCCCCTCACCAGAGATGTCGTCTATCTCGCAGGGAGGGGGTGCCTGCGCGTCGTGTGCGCAGGCGGGGGAGGTTGCCGTTGCCGCTGGCTCACATCGGTAACTGCCACGGTGCGAAGTTCCACGTCTGCAGCAGGTTCATCGCGGCGCGCTCGACGGCCTCGGTCTGGGGCAGCAGCGCCAGCGCGTCGTAGCTCTGCCCGTCCTCGCCGATGATCTCCAGGGTGTGCTCGCCGGCCGTCAGATCGATCCTGGGTATGCGCCACCAGTTCCAGTGCCCGCGGTACTCGCCGTAGTGCGCGAAGACCTTCGTGGAGGCGCGGTTCGCAGGCTCCCAGTCGGAGAAGCCGATCATCGACACCGCGCGCACCCGCCGTTCCTCGCCGTCCATGCGCAGCGTCAGCCACGGGCTTTCACCTTCGCTCAGCTTCATACGCAGCCACAGCGCATGGGCACCGGAGTGCGGGACGCGAGCGGTGAAGGCCATCGCGCCCTCTTCGGCGATGTCCACCTGCGCGCCCGCGCTCTTCGCGGGGTCCTCGGAGACCTGTGCGTCCCCCGACAGTTTCGCGTGCTCCGCCTCGGCCACCAGCGCTGCATCCGCCACCAGCACCTGCGCGGGGACGCGTCGCTCGCGGTCGCCCTCGCGAAGCATCACCTCGAAGGCCTCGATCCGCCCCTCCGGCCCGTCCGGCCGGAGCGTGAAAGCGACCGCTGCGGGCCTGCCATCGGTGGACGCCTCGGCCGCCGCAGGACCGGCCAGCCACCCCTCCGGCAGGCCCTCCAGCGTCACCGTCCCGTTGAAGGCGCGCCCTTCGACGGTCACCTCGACCGCAAGGTCCTCACCGGATCGCGCGATGTACAGGTTCCTGTGATTGGTGTCATCCATCAGGTAGAAGCTCAGCGCATTGAGCGAGACACCGAGGTCGGAGCGGTGGCGCTCGATCCACGCAAGCTCCGCGGTCACCGGTTCAGTGACCGGCCCCGCCACGAACGTCATCTCGTTCTCTCCCGGGTCAAGCTCGCCCGGCAGCGACAGCGGCGACACGATCAGCACGCTGCGCACCTGCAGGTCGGCGACCTCCGCATCGGACCCGGCCGGGATCGTCAGACGCAACGCGTAATCGTAGCGGTTCATCACGTGCCCGCGCAGATCCACCTCCAGCGAGCCCTCACCCCGCCAGACCTCCTGCCAGGTTTCCTCCTCATCAGTGGAGATTGCCACCGTGACCTCGTCAGAGGCGGTGCCGGTCACCCGCGCATCTGCCAGCACGTAGGGCAGCAGCACCCGGTAGGTCACTGAGGCATCCTGCGCGGGATCGTCGGCGGTGAGTTGCCCGTTTGCGATGGTCGCGTTCTGCAGTTCAGTCGCCGCACCCTCGCCCGTGGCCTCCCAGATCAGCGTCCCGTTCCCGTAGCTGGGCGGGATTTTCGCGGGATGGATCGGCTCACGGTCTTTCGTCAGCGCCATCCACCGTCCTTCGTTATGCCAGCCGAAGCTGATCCGCTCACCGGGGCGCAACGGCACATCGATCGAATGCGCCTTCCGCACGCTGCCGAAGGTCGCGCTGCTGATCATCCCCGGAAGCCACGCGTTCGGGGTGCCCTCCTGGCGCAGCTTCAGCCACGGATCATCTATCAACTCGCGCAGGCTGATGACCGTCTCGTTGTCGCGCGCGAGCCAGTACTGTCGTGGCGAGAGGTCGAAGAGCCGCAGGCTGCCATCGTAGAATCCCTGCTCGAACTGATGGTGTGTGCCGGGCGCGTTGTTGCTCGAAATCCCGCCGGCGATGAATATGTAGCGCAGCGTGTGATTGAGCGGCCCGCACTGGTCGAACGGGTATATGTTCAGCGCGCGGATGAGTGTGTAGGAAATCCGGTCGCGGTGAAGCTTCCCGAGGTCCTCGCAGTAATGCGCGTCGTAGTAGTTCGTAGTCTTCAGCGCATAGCGAAAGATCGCCAGCGCGCGCTCCTCATCGGTCTGCGCGTTCGGCGCGAGGGTGTCGCGCAGAGTGTAGAAGCTGAAGGGGACGACGTTGTCATTCGCCCGCCAGCGGGGGATGAGCGTGGTTGCCTCTCCGGCAGAGTCCGCCCGTGTGAAGCGCGACCACGCCATCAACGGCGGCAGGTCGCCCCCGACCGTCAGGTTGAAGGGCCTCTCGTCACCGGAGACACTGCGCGTGACCGTTCGCAGGCGATGCTCGATGAAGCGCGGGTCGGGCAGGTCCGGCTGAGGCCGCAGCACCTGCAGCTTCGCGTGGGCCTCGTTGCGCTCATACAGCGAATCCGGCGCGTGCGGAGCGACCGTCACCATCTTCCGCTCAATCTGCCCGTCGCGCAGGATCTCCACCGGAGCGTCCTCAGCGAGCGGATGCTCGTCACATGCGAGATAGCCGCCCACAAAGCGATCATCGCCCGAGTGGATGCCGTCGGGGCGGCCCTCAAGGTGAAAAAGAGCGCGTGTGGCGCCATCGATCGCATGCTCAGACTGAGGCGGCTCGAAGGCCTCAGCATAGCGCACTTCATCGGACACGCGCACTTCGTCGATGACCGCCTCGGCCGAGCGATCCTCGCGCCAGTTGTTGTCTCCGCCGACAAAGGCCTGCATCGGCATGGTCCGGCAGTCGTCGCGGTAGATCCCGCGGCTGGGCTCAAGGTCCGGGTCATGCGGGTCCATCGTCGAGGGCCACGGTTCATCGCCGGGCCCTTCCGCCGCGACCGGCTTTCCGTCCAGGAAGACCTGCAGATGCGCGCGGGGCAGGCCCCAGGTCGCGGCCACGTGGTACCAGCGGTCGCGCTCCATCTGCACCGCTCCGCGTACTGTGTGCAGCTTGCCATCAGAATCGGCGATCGTGAACTCCAGGGCCGGATCGTCGCCGCCGACCACGCGAAGCTGCGACTGGATCTTGTGCATGTAGGATTTCGCGGCGAACAGGGTCCAGGCCCCGTCGTCACTGGTGCCCCAGTGCGGCCGGACGCGCATCTCCAGCGTCCCCCGCTGCGGCCCCCAGTGGACGGAGCGCGGGTCGGGGTTGTATGAGCGGGACGTCTTCGTGCCCTCGGACGCGCCGTTGAAGACCAGCCGCCGCTGCCCGCGGAAATCGATGCCTCGGTTCATCGGCGCGCTCTCCAGCGCACCGTCAACGAAGCATCCTCCGCTTGCACCGGGCCACGGCCATCGCTCACCGGGTCGGAGAGAGATGCGATCGATCCAGCAGGTGTAATTCTTCTCCTCGGCGGTCCGCTCAGTACCATCCCATGCGTCTCGCGCGTACAGGCGCACGCGAACTGTGACATTGACCGTAACGGCCTCAGGGTTGAGCCGCCCTCGTTCGGCAAACTCCACCCGCTGGCCCTCCGCCATCTCCACAGTCAGCCAGCGCGGCTGGACCACGAATTCGGGAATCCGCGAGCCGTCCGCGCGGAACTGCGCAAGCTCGCAGGTGACGGGGGTGCCGAAGGTGCCTCGCTCAGGGAAGAGGCTGCACGCGAAGCGTACGTGCTGCCCTGCGTAGTCCGACACATCCACGGTCTGCGAGATTGCGACGGTGCGCTCCACATCATCGGGCGTATCAGCGTCGATGTGCAAACGCAGGGAGCGCTCTCCGACCGTGTGCTTGAATCTGGCGACCGACGCGACGGCCTCATCGCTGATCGCCCAATCCGCGGGCAGATCGCCGTCAACTCGCTCAAAGCCGCCGTTATTGACCAGATCGGCCGGGGGCAACTCGCGGTAATCCGCTGCGCCGAGGCCGCGGTCTGTCGTATCGAAGTAGAGGTGGTACGCTCCTCTCTCCCCCGCCCGCGCCTCGCCCCGCCAGGTAAGGTACTCCCGCAACTGGCGGGTGCGCGGCTCGTACTCGGTGCGAACCGCCGACGGCCTCTGCCGGCCGATCATGGGGTCCACGACCCGCACCGACTGCGGATCCACCTCCCCCGCGATGCCCGCACGGTCCAGCAATGCCTGCAGGTCGGGCATGGTCTCGATGACCCGCTCCCCGTTGCCACGCCACGGCCCGGGACGTTCGACGCGAGTGCGGAAGCGCCAGCCGTCGTTCCACCAGCCACCGGCGGCTTCAGCGGCGATGGCAAGCAGCATTGCGACGATGATGAGCAACGGCGTCAGATGTCCTGACATCGCGAGGCCTCCTCACGCGTGCTACTGATCTGCAGCGCCAGTTCGCCGGAGGCCCCCGGAGGTCCTGCCCTCACGCCGCAAGCAGCTTTTGCACGCGGCTGACCAGCTCGTCGTGATCAATGATGGGTTTTGCGATGTATGCGTCGGCCCCGCTCAGGGCGAGCAGCCGAGCGCGGTCTCCGTGCATCGCGTGCGCGGTCACTACGAGAACGGGTGGCCCCCCGTTCGGTGAGCGCTCGCGCACCATTCTTGTAAGACGCACGCCATCGACCGGTTCTCCGTCAACCCGGGTGTTGGCGAGCGAGATGTCCATAACCACCAGGTCCACCTCGCTATTCTCGCAGCGCTCCAGTACTTCATCGCCATCCTCTGTGACCACCACGGAATGTCCTCCCATGCGGGAAAGGACGCGCTCGGCCACGCGAGCATTGGTCGGGTCGTCCTCAACGATTACGACTCGGGCCATATTCCTGTTCACCCCTTGGGCCGGCTGCCTGCCAACAACCACGAGCACGGTTGTGCCCGGTCAGGCGGCACGGGCCGACGATGTATCCTGATCCTCCATTCCCCCGCTGTCATTTCGGTCTTCCGGTCGGGCGCGCACGTTCGTAAACTGCTCGATCAGTTTGCACAGCCGCGACGGATCGGTCAGCACCTCGTGCTTGGTGAGCAGTCGGGTAAGCCCGCCGCCTGCCAGCAGCATTCGCTGATCGACCGTGTCAGGCTCTGGATACGCGGTCACCACCACGACCGGCAGGTCGGTCCGCCCGACGTCCGTTCGCAAGCGCTCGAGCACCTCGTATCCGTCCAGTTCAGGCATCCGAAGATCGAGCAGCAGCAGATCGACATCCTCTGGACCGTCTCGAAGACGGTCCAGACACTCGCGGCCGTTATCCACCTGCTCGATATCCCACTCGCACTCTCCGAGCATTCGCTCAATCACATGGCAGAACGTCGGATCATCGTCGGCCAGCAGGATACGAGCCGAGCGCGGATCGGGACCCGGTATGACCGCCTGCTCGACCGCTTCGGGAAGCTCTTCAGGCACACCCAACTTGTCGATGACCTGTACGCGCGCCGGCAGTTGCTCTGACTCGACACGCCGCAGCAGCACCTCGGTATCGCCGGTGACGAGGATCAGCGCGGTCTCGTCGAAGCGCTCGTCCTTCTGAAGCTCAACCAGCAGGTCCCAGCCGGTGACGAGCCGCGCTCCCTCGCGGGCGGGCAGCGAGTAGTCGATCGTGACCGCGCACGGAACGTGGTGCTCCAGCAGCTTCAGCGCGTCGTCGGCCGTGCCTGCCCACATGGTCGCACAGCCATAGGTATCCAGAAGCCGCAGCAGGTAGTCGCGGCAGCTTGGATCATCCTCCACCACGGCTACGAGCGGACGGTCGTCATCCGGATCCGGCTTCATCTCGGGAGGAGTCGCCGGGGCGATTCGCTCCTCCTGGTCGCGTTGAAGCGGAATTGTAAAGAAGAAGGTCGAGCCCTGGCCTTCGCCGGCCGATTCGCCGCCCAGTGCGCCGCCCATCAGCTCCACGAGGTGCTGACTGATAGTGAGCCCCAGGCCCGTTCCGCCCTGCTGGCGGGTGGTTGATCCGTCCCCCTGCACGAACTTGTCGAAGACGCGCCCGATCTTCTCGCGCGGGATCCCTATTCCGGTATCCTCCACGTTGATTCGAATCGCCCCCTCGGCCTCGAGGCACTCCGCTGAGACCGTGACGCGCCCTCCCTCCGGTGTGAACTTGATTGCATTCCCGAGGAGATTCACCAGGACCTGTTTGAGGCGTTCCTCGTCACACCAGGCGGTCAGCTCCTCGTCCGTCGGGTGAAAGACAAGCTCCAGCTGCTTCTGGTCGGCCTGCACGCGCATCAGGGAGTGAATGTCCGCCAGAACCGAGGCGACGTTCACCGGTTCGGGTTCGATGCGCAGCTTGCCCGCTTCGATCTTTGCGATGTCCAGCACATCGTTGATCAGAGCGAGGAGATGTTTCGCACTTTCCGTGGCCCCCTCCAGAAACTCCATCTCCTCTTCACGCGAATCGCACAGCCCGTTGAGTACAAGCTGCAGGTAGCCGATGATCCCGTTCAATGGTGTGCGGACCTCGTGGGAGGTGTTCGCGAGGAACTCTGTCTTGAGGCGGTTTGCCTCCTCCGCCTCGCTCCGGGCCATCTCCAGGTTGCGATTGGCCACCTTCAATTCCGTGAGAGCCTTCTCCCGCTCCTCGCTGACACGCAGGCGATCTTCCTCCACCCTGATCGCCGAAGCGATGATACCGATCAGGCGCTCATCCTCTTCCGTGGGGTCACAGTGACCTCGGTAGAAGGCGCAGATTGAGCCGAGAGTACCGTCGTGTCCGCGTACAGCCTTTCCCAGGTAGCTTGTGGCGCCGCAGTCGCGTATGTTCGGGTCGGTCTGTGCGTAGCTTGATTGTTGCAGGCGGGTGAGCGCCACTGTGTCCATCGCATCGGCCTTCATGACATCATCGCAGATGCAACCTGAGGGGTCCTCGGGCATATCGAGGGCCTCCGGCACGCCCCACTCGCTGACAACTTCCAGCCTGCGATCATCCATGCGCAGATATGCCGCCCAGTCGGCTTCCAGGACCTCGCCACACAGTTCAATCAGGTCCTCAATGTTCTGCTTCGGGTCCGCTGAGAAGCCCAGGAAGCACTCGTTCACCCGCCGCAGCCGATCCTCGCTCTGCCGCCGCGCGGTCACATCCCGGATCACGCCGAGCACGCACCGGCGCCCGTCGAGCAAGATCGGGCGTGCGTTGACGTCACACCATACAACTGCGCCGTCTTCTGTCTGGAACGGTACGTCGGATGCCATTTCACGCTCACCGCAGGCCTGCTCCTGGAAGATCTCCAGCGCGCGCCGCAGATGGTCCTCGGGGTGAATGTCGCTCACCTCAAGGGTCAACAGGTGGTCCATATGGTAGCCGAGCATCTCACACATGCAGGCGTTTGCCTGCACGAGTTCGCCGGTATATGCATCGGCGATCAGCAGTCCGTCCTGGACGCCATCGAAGATCGCCCTCAGCCGCTCTTGGGACTGACGGAGTGCTTTTTCGGCCTCTCGCTGCTGGCTGATGTCTCTCTCATGGACCGCATAGCCTGTCACATGGCCCTCACCGTCGATGATCGGTGACACGCGCATCTCACACCAGAATGTGCTGCCGTCCTTCCGGCGGTTCAGCACCTCACGGGCGTATACCTCACCGCCGTCGAGCGCCTGTGCGATGTCATCGCAAAGGTCGTCGCCCTCGCCGAGAGCGCGGAACATCGACAGACTTTTGCCCTGCACTTCCTCCAGTTCCCAGCCAAAGAGCCACTCGGCGGCGGGGTTCATGTAGCTGACGCGAAGCTGATTGTCGGTTGCGGTGATGGCATCATCGGACTGTTCCACGATTGCAGTGAGTGTGCGAAGGCGCTCGTCCCATCGCTTCCGCTCGGTGATATCCTCGGCGATGCCGCGCATTCCGACAATCTCATCTTCCCGGATCATCGGCGCGGCATAAAACAGCACGGGGAAGCGGGTACCGTCCTTGCGCATCACGGTGTATTCAACGCTCGTAGGCGAGTCGCCGCCGCTGAGCCGACGCTGCATGTTTTGCCGCGCCCGCTCGCGGTGCTCAGGAGCCACCACATCCAGGATGTTGAATCCGGCTTCGAATTCCTCCTGAGTGTAGCCGAGGGTATCGAGCGCATTGCGGTTGACGAAAGTCAGCTGTCCATCGGTGTCCGTTTCAACGACGACCTGCGGCAGCATATCGGCAAGTCTGCGATAGCGCTCACGGCTTACCCGCAGCGCCTCCTGGGCACACCGCAGCGCGTCGATATCACCGCTTAGCCCAGAGCGCGTCCTGCGCCGCGTTTCGTTCGAAAGACGAATCCCCAGGTGAATGAGAGCCACGCTGATAACGAGCGTTGCGCCTGCAAGCATCCAGAATGTCTGAATGCGTATCTGTCCGGTGCCGTCGCCGGCTGGGCCGGCGGCATGAACGCGGTCGAGTGCAGTCAGCGCCACACCCGACAATAGCAGCAGATCCAGGATCATCATCCCGATGAGGAGGACGATATAGGTGAGCAGCGGTCTTCGGTTGGACTCCATACGGACATACTCCCGTCGGATGGTGACAGTGCTGCGCAATCAGGCGGCCACGCAGTTGCGCCCTGATTGCTTCGCTTCGTAGAGTCGGGCATCGGCCTCTTCGATCAATGTGCGAGGCGGATCGTCCTCCTCGGCGGAGGGTTCGAGGATTGCCACTCCGAGGCTGACCGTGACCGAAATGACGGTCCCGCCCGCGACCATCCGCAGCTGCTCGACTTCCGCGCGGATGCGCTCGGCAAGGTCTTCCGCCTCCGCCGGACCGATATCGGGAGCGATCACCGCGATCTCCTCGCCACCGTACCGCGCCACTATATCGCTGTCCGCGCGGACCTGCGAGTCGACCTGCTCGGCCACCTGCCGAAGCACCTCGTCACCGACGCGATGGCCGTGAGTGTCGTTGACCCGCTTGAAGTGGTCGAGGTCGATCATCAGCAGGGCCACCGGCTCCTGACGTGGGGGCTGCGTCAACTCGGCGAGCGCTTTGTCGAAGACCCGGCGGCTGTACAGTCCGGTCAGGCCGTCCCGGTCGGCCTCCGAGCGCGCCTGAACAAACGCCCGGGCCAGTCGGCGCTCGCGTTGTGCCACTCGCTTGCCCGCCCGTATGCGGGCGAGCAGTTCCTCGTGGTCAACCGGCTTTGCCATGTAGTCGTCCGCTCCGTGGTCGAGGGCGTGGACGATATCTGATTTCTCTGATTTCGCGGTCACCATGATCACGTACGCGCGGCCGTCGGTGGCAGCTTTCAGCCGCTCACAGACCTCGACACCATCCACGCCCGGCATCATCCAGTCGATCAGCGCAATATCGATCTGCGGTCCGATCATCTCCACCGCCTCGCTGCCGTCCTCGGCCACCAACACTGTGTGCCCGCTGCGTTGCAGTAAGTGCGCCATGATCTGCCGGGACGTGGGATCGTCTTCGGCCACGAGAATGGTGATACTGTCGTCCACGGGCGACCCTCCACGAAATGTAACTGTCGCACTCTTCAGGCCTATCATTGGCATCGAGGGCCAAAGCCTGAAGCGGCAGCCTCGATTGCGGCATTGCGCCGACACTCGTCCGCCGCCGTTGCCCGTGCCGTCGCTTTCGGTGCTGCGTCACTTGACGCGTACTGTCCGGTGCGGTATACTCAACTCAAACTTGTTGACGAACCAACAGGCTTGGACGGGGAGGAGTAGGCGGTTAGCGCGATCTCAGAGAGCCGGCGACGTGCTGAGAGTCGGCGTTCGCGCTCCGCCCAAGTGTCGCCCCCGAGCCGCGGTGCCGAATCGAGTAGGTACCGCCGACTGACGGCCGTTAGTCCGTCCACTGAGAGCCGGCCACCACCGCAACGCACTGGGTGACGCCGGAATCAGGGTGGTACCACGGGAGTTGTCTTCCAGCAGCCTCTCGTCCCTGTGCGGATTACACCGCGGCAGAGACGAGGGGTTTTTGAGTTTAAGGTCCGGGAAATCGGAAGCGGCCGGCAGGAACCGGCGAAAGGTCCTGCGGTTGACACAGCAGTCAGTTACACGGGAGGGCACACGAAAATGCGTAGCGATCGCGCGAAGTCGGGACTTGATAACGCAGCGTCACGGGCGCTGCTGCACGCCTGCGGACTGACGCAGGACCAGATGAACAAGCCGTTCATAGGCATCGCCAACTCATACACGGATATGGTGCCCGGCCACGTCGGCCTTCAGCGTCTGGCACGGGCCGTCGAGCAGGGAATCGCCGCAGGCGGTGGCGTACCGTTCAGCTTCGGCGTCCCCGCCATCTGCGACGGTATCGCCATGGGCCACAAGGGCATGTTCTACTCCCTGCCCTCCCGCGAACTTATCGCGGATACGGTCGAGTCGATGGCCGAGGCCCACGCTTTGGACGGCATCGTACTGCTCACCGACTGTGACAAGATCACCCCGGGCATGCTTATGGCCGCCGGGCGACTTGACATCCCCGCCATCCTTGTCACGGCCGGGCCGATGCACTCGGGCAACTACAAAGGCAAGCGCCTCTCGCTGGTGCGCGACACGTTCGAGGCAGTCGGCCGCCACCAGCGCGGCGAGATCTCCGGCGAGGAGATGGCGGATCTGGAACTGAACGCCTGCCCCGGCCCCGGCTCCTGTCAGGGCCTCTACACAGCCAACACCATGCAGTGCGTGACCGAGGCGATGGGCATGTCACTGCCCGGCGCAGGCTCGGCGCTGGCAGGCACCGCCGAGCGCAGCCGCATTGCCTACGACTCCGGCGAGGCCATCTGCCGCATGGTGGAGGACGACATCAGCGCCCGCCAGATCATCACCGAGGATTCCGTGCGCAACGGCATCCGCATCGACATGGCGCTGGGCGGGTCTACCAATTCCTGCCTGCACATCACCGCCATCGCCCACGAGGCCGGGGTCCCGATCGAGCTTGAGTGGTTCGACGAGATCTCCCAGGAGACGCCGCAGATCTCCAGGCTCCGCCCGGCGGGCGATTACATGATGGAGGATTTCCACAACGCCGGCGGCGTCGCCGCGGCGCTGGGTGTCCTCGGCGATCGCATCGAGGACAACACGACTGTCTCCGGCCGGATGATCTCCGAGATCGTCGCTGAGGCCGAGGTCTGGGACGATGACGTCATCCGCACACCCGAGACCTGCTACCGCGAGACGGGCGGCATCGCGGTGCTGAACGGTAACCTCTGCCCCGACGGCGCGGTCATCAAGCAGTCGGCGGTCGCCGACTCGATGCGCCAGTTCACAGGCACCGCGCTGTGTTTCGACTCCGAAGAGGAAGCGATGGAGGCGATCCTGGCCGACGAGATCCCGGACGGCTCGTGGGTGATCATCCGCTACGAGGGTCCGCAGGGCGGCCCGGGGATGCGCGAGATGCTCAACCCGACGTCCGCGCTGACCGGTATGGACAAAGAAGAATCGGTCGCACTGCTCACCGACGGGCGCTTCTCGGGCGGCACGCGCGGCCCGTGTGTGGGCCACTGCAGCCCCGAGGCGGCCATCGGCGGCCCCATCGCGCTGATCGAGGGTGGCGACGAGATCGCCATCGACCTCGACGAGCGCACACTGGAGCTTCTCGTGGACGAGGATGAGCTTGCCGCCCGCGCGGATGCATGGAAGCGGCCGGAGGCGAAAATCCAGACTGGCTGGCTGGCCCGCTACGCGAAGCTCGTCACCAGCGCCAACACCGGCGCGATCATGACGCCTGAGTGCAACGAGTGACGATAGTCGCCGGTCATCAGCCGTCAGTCGCCGGCTAACGGCGAAC
>CAZAHB010000064.1:0-24180 GCA_964484945.1 uncultured Armatimonadia bacterium
CAGCCCAACGTCATCCCGCCCGGCTGTCGCTCCTGGGTGCTGTGCACATCGGCAGGGACGGCCACGCTGGACCCGGCAGGCATGCAGCCGACTGAAGCGGATGCGGTGACGAGCCTCGCGGACGCCCCGGAGGTGGGCGATGACGCCACCTGCATCCAGCTTGCCGCGGAGGCGGGCGGCAGGCGCGACGTGAGTACGTGGATCGGTAGGACCTCGGGCCAGGCCATCCGCACCCCCAAGCCACCCATGGCGCCCAACGCGGTCGGCGCCTACCTGGATGTGGCCGACGGAATGGGCTATGCGCGGTCGATTGTGCCCCAGAGCGCCGAGCAGTCGTGGACGCTGACGGTCAACTCACCTGGCGAGGAGGAGACCTCGCTGCGCATTGTGGACACCTCCGCGCTGTCCGGCGACATGGCGGTGTGGCTGACGGATCGCGCCAGCGGCGAGCGGATCGACCTTCGCCACGCGCCCAGCTACAGCTACACCGCCCGCGAGGGGCAGCGGGAGTTCAGCATCGAGATCGGCAAGCGCGATGACCTGCTGCAGGTGATGGGCGTGAGCACACAGTCGGCAGGCGACGGCGCGCAGGTCAGCTTCACGCTCTCGGCGGCCGGCAGCGCCACCGTAGATGTGCTGAACATCGCCGGGCGGACGGTGAAGCGGATCGTGACCGACCGCGAGTGCGAGGCCGGTCCGCAGACCGTAAGCTGGAACGGCGTCTCCGACCGCGGCACGCGTGTCCCGGGCGGGATGTATCTGGTGCGCGTGACCGCCGCGGCACCCGCCGGCGAGCAGTGTCAGGGGCTTGCGACGATGCGCATGCGGTGAGCCCGGAGGCATCTGCGATGTGCGGGTGCGTGGGACGGACGTGGCAATTGCGGTACTTTTTCCGAGGAAATACGTTGCTGAATGTTGAATAGGCGCTTGCGCTGGGGGCGGGACCGTGCCCTGAGCGGGAGATGTCGAGCAGTTGAGAGCGCGCGGAGATACCAACCGCGGCAGGCCGGGCGTGCCGGCCGGCGGGAGAGAATTCGGCGCATGTTGAGGCCGGACCAGGTCGGTGGAGGGATCGCAATGGACAGGCGGGCGATCGCTGGCGGGTTCATCGCTGTGTTGACGCTGCTGTTGGCCGGGTGTGGGGGCGGAGTTGATGCTCCCGAACGGACGCCTCCGGCGCAGGCGGATGGGTCCCGCGTGCAGGTGGGGCCGCTGATGGTCGAGCCCGCCGATGCGTCCGGCCTGCAGATGCAGGTCATCCCCAACGACGACGGGGCGGGGTTCGTGGCCCTGTCGGGCTCCACCGTCACCTGGATGGGCATCCAGCAGATGCTGGATCGGATCGTGTTCGTGCGCGGCGGCGACCTGTGGCTGTGCGATCTGTTCGGGGGCAACGAGGTGCGGCTGACCACGGACGGGACGGACGTGGACGACCGGTTCCCGGACTGGTCGCCGACCGGGGCGCGGATCGCGTGGCAGCGCGCCGAGCCGAACGAGGGCAGCCCGCCGCCTCCGCCCGACAGCGAGATCGTGGCGATGAAGCCCGACGGGTCGAACTGGAGCTATCTGACCGACAACACCGCCGAGGACCGCCACCCGTCGTGGGCGCCGGACGGACGAGAGCTGGCGTTCGACTCGATCCGGGGCTCCCAGCGCGACGTCTACGTGATGGACGGATCGGGAAGCAACCAGGCGAAGCTGACCGACCTGGCGACACAGGACTACGGCGCGCAGTGGGCGGCGGATGGGTCGCGGATCCTCTTTGTGAGCACCCGGGACGGCAACCGCGAGGTCTATCGCATGGACAGCGGCGGATCGGGCCAGACCCGGCTCACCGACAGCGCCGGGGACGAGTCGGGCGTGTGCGACAATCCCCTGGCCGATGAGCTGGCCTGGGCGCTGGGCGGCGATATCTACACCCGCGCCTCCGGCTCCGCGACGCGGTTTACCGACCAGTCCCACACCGATGCGTGGCCGGCGTACTCCACGGGCGCTGACTACATCTGCTTCGCCAGCGACCGGGGAGGTTCGACGGACCTGTGGCTGCAGCAGACCACGGCCCCCCACCGGCTCTACCAGGTGACCACCGCGGGAGGCACGCAGCCGGACCCCGGCGGGCGGGCGCTGCAGGTGGGGCGGGTGCTGGTGGGCGCGGCCGGCGAGGACCGCGGCTACGACCCCACGTTCGGGACATGGCAGGCCGGCATCGTGGCCTTCGATGGGAACGGCTACCTCAATTCGGTGGTGGTCGATATCCCGACGGCGGATCTGCCCACACTGACGGTCACGCCGCTGCCGGATGTCGGCGACGATCTGGTGGGCGTGACGATCAGCGCCGACCACCTCGACGGGATCGCGCAGGACGCCGGCGCCGGCCGGGAGCCGATCCGGTGGGAGGCCCCGGAGGGCTCGGAGGACGGAACCAGCGCCGCCACGATCTATCTCGACGCGCAGACCGGCGAGGTGTCCAGTGTGGCGTTCGGGCAGGCGACCAGCTATCCGGCCGGGGCGGGCGGTCAGCCGTAAACGAGTCAGTTGCGTTGGAAGCGAGTGCAATCGCAGGGGCCAGTCAAGTGCTCCCTGTTCAGCGAACGCAGTTTGTCGTATGGAGGTGTCGTCATGCGCAGGATGCTGACGGTGATATGTATCGGCGTGATGATCGTGGCCCTTGGAGGGTGCGGTGGCAGCGGGGGCGATCTGGCGGCGCCCCCCTCGCAATCAGGCGATCAAGCCCCGGCTCCGTCCGAGCAGATCGGGCCTTTCATGATCCAGACCGCCGCCAACGCCAACCTGGTGGTGGAGTCGATCCCCAACGACGACGGCGCGGCTTTCGTGGCCATCCACGGAGCGACGCTGACGTATGTGTCCTCCCAGGAGATGCTGGACCGCATCGTGTTCAGCAGCACGCGGGACGGCAGCAAGGACCTGTACGTGTGTGATCTGTTCGGCGGGACCGTCCAGCAGGTGACCGACACGGGGGGGGCGAGCGTGGTCGCCGACTGGTCACCGGGCGGCGAGCGCATCGCCTACGGGCAGCATGATGGGACCGATTACGAGATCGCCACCATCAGCCCGGACGGGACCGGAGCGCAGGTGCTGACGGCGAACGGTGCGGCCGACAACTGCCCGTCGTGGTCGCATACGGGCCGGCAGATCGCGTTCCAGTCGCGGCGCGACGGCGACCTGGAGATCTACACCATGTACGCCGACGGCGGGTCGCAGACGAATGTCAGCAACGCGCCGACCTCGACCGAGATCCACCCCGCGTGGGGCTCGCCGAGCAACATGATCCTGTTCGCCAGCGACCGGGATGATACGGGCAAGCAGATCTACGGCATGGCTCCGGACGGAAGTTCTGTGCTGACGCTGGCCTCCGGCATTCTCAATCAGTATGCGCCGTGCCACAATCCCACCACCGCGGAGTTCGCCTACCACGAGTCGCCCCCTGGCGGTCCGGATGAGGTATACACCGCGGATCGGGCCACAGCCGGCACCGCCGGCGTGGCGAAGATCCCCGTGGCCGGCGATGTGACCAACTTCAGCCAGACGTCGGCGGACGATCAGTTCCCGTCATGGTCCACCGACGGGCGCTACATCGCCTTCCACAGCGACCGCAGCGGCGACACAGAGGTGTACGTGCAGGAGGTCGGTCCGCCCTACCGGGTGTATCGGGCGACCGCTGCCGGGGGCACCTACCCCGATCTGGGCTCGCCGACGCTGCAGACCAGCCGGGTGCTGATCGGCCCCGACGGCGCGGACCGGGGCTTCGATCCGCCTATCACGCCGCGCCTGGCTTTCGCCGCGGTGCTGGCGTTCGACGGCAACGGCTACCGCAACTTCCTTCGCATCGGCCTGTTCGGCTCGGACGTGGACACGCTGGAGGTTACGCCCAGAGACGACGTGGGCGATGAGCTGGTGGCGCTGGAAGTTAGCGCCTCGCGACTGGTCAACCTGGTGCAGGACAACGGGCCCGGCGAGGCCGCGTCCAGGTGGAATCTGGCGGGCGGCGACGCGGAGGCGGCGCTGCTGATGTTCAACTCTGACAGCGGCAAGCTCATCGCGGTGCTGTCGCTGCAGGACGAGGCCTATCCGACCGCGGCGGACGCCTCGGGCGTGAGCTTCAGCGCCGAGGGCGCGGCCACCACCGTGAGCGGCTCTTTCGGGGCGGTCTACGGCCCCGACGGGGAACTTATCGCCGAGGGCGAGTTGAGCACGGTGCAGATCGATGCGGACAGCGGCAGGGCCGCCCCCCCCTGCCGCCGAGCCCATTACCACACCAACCCCAGGGCCGGGGCCGGCTTGCATACGGCGGGCGCCCGGGCCGCGTGTGAATGTATTGAAGGTATCCTGACGGCAATGTGTCAATAGAACAATGAGAAGCCCGGAAGCTGTTCAGCTCGCGGAGCCGTGAGCCTTTGCAAGAATGCAAGACATGGTAAACAGCGCTGTGCCTACTAAAAGCAGCCCTGCTCATGGAGGTGTCGTCATGCGTAGGAGACCGTTGACGCGGAATGGGCACGACGTAATGCACGTAGTGAGCGTAGTCGTTTTGATTTGCATTTCGATGATGCCTGCATGCGCGAAAGGCGACCTGCATGACACTTTAGCGGAGATTGGGCCTGCTCAAGTACAAGAAGTCGTGTACCAACAAGACTTTTCGGTTGAGCCCAATTGGGTCAGTGAAACCGCTGGTTGCTACTGGGATGCGTCAGAAGAAGCATATCACTATAGTCTCGCAGACGCCGAACAGGACTACGCCTATGTACTCTTACCGAACTACTCAGGAACAGCTTCATTTACCCTTTCTTTCGATGTGCTTCCCCTCGAGACCGATTGGGCCGCCAATTTCCGCTTTGGCTTGGGGGACGAAGACATGGACGTCCAGGCAAGTTCGACGATCTATGCAGACCTTGATTATCAAGACGCTGGTCATTGTTTTGCGCTCATGGTAGCCGACCGCAACGCCGTTGATTTCGGCCAAGGGTTTTGGCGCATGCTCAGTGTGGACGATACCGGCGCAGAATATGAAGATGGTAACTGGTACCATGTGGTGCTGTCTTATGACAATTCAACGGATACAGCCTCAGTTCGTTTTTCGGACAAAGAGACATCGGATTTGATTTGGGAGTACAGCCACACCAGTTCGGCTGGTTTCGCGCCCATGGACCGCCTCTATCTGTCCTCCATTGGAGACGACGGATACCCCGGCGTAACCGCGAGCGGCTACATCGATAACGTAAGATTCCTTGCGGATGATCCTGAGAGATATTCTCTCTCGGGCATTGTTGCTGCCCCTCATGATTGCGATTTCCAGAGCACAACTATGACGATCTCGGGGCCCGTGACTGGGACTGTTGCAGTCGGAAGCGATGGCGGCTATAACTTTGAGGAGTTGCCACCGGGAAGCTACGAGATAGCGCCACAAGATACAGCTTGGATGTTCCTGCCCCAGTATCGTTCCCTCGATCTGATCGGCGATGTTGAGGGATTGATGTTCACCGCTGTACCTCCCGCGACGGCTGCTTGCTCCGAGACCTACTGGAACGTCGGCATGGGTACCAGTGGAGGTGTCGGGATCGGCGCCGGAGCCACACTGGGGCCGCTGTCGGTCTCCGCCGCCAAGGTGGGAGCGTCAGTCGGCTCAGACTGGACGTTTGAGATGGGGCTGAAGAAGGCGCCCGATGGCTCGCAAACGCTGCTGGTGCGGCCGGGCACCTCGGTCCACGGTACCGGTTCGGGGCAGGTCGGCCCGGATGTGGCGGTCGGGTGCGTATCCGGGCATGCGGGGCTGTCTGCCAGCGCGACGACAGGAACCACCTTCGGGCGTTGCTACCGCTTCGACCGGGCCATCGGCCCGGACGCCACCGACGAGCAGCGGATGGCGGCGGGCTTTCTACTCCTGAATGAACTCAGCGGCGGGCTATCAAGTGCCACACCCGGTGTCGGTCCGCTGATCAACGCATTAAGCAGCTTCCTCGGCCAGTATATCGGGTACGACTGGCTGCACACCACGCAGCAGCGGTTCGAGGTGGGTAGCCAGGCCAGCGCGGGAGCGAGCGTTAGGGTGGGAGGCGACCTGACCAAGGGCCGAAGGCCGCTGGTGCTGCCAGCATCGCTGACGAGGGCTTTTGAACGGAAGGACACCAGTCCGGACGTGAGCGTGGGGATGCAGCTTGCGGACTGGTCGCTGGCGGGCGTCGGAGCCTCCATCGGTCTGAGTTCACGTGAGTATCATCACCCGGGTGCGGATGATCCCGCCCGGCTGCTTTCTGTGGAGCTGGCGCAGATGGTGGAGGTTGGAGCCCTGGAGGCGATATTGGACACGACCGCGGGAGAGTTGGGCGCCTCGGCCAATCCCAACGCAGTACTTCCTCATGCGGGGACGACCGGCATCATAGGGCGGGAGATCGCACTGAACTCGTCGCTGCAACCACAGTGGGTAGCGGCGCGGTATACCTCCGACACTCAGGCGTCAAACGCGCTCTTCTCCTCGCAAAGCGACGCAGAGACGGCACGCCTGCAGGCGCCGGTCTCCGTGCTGTCGAAGCTTGATAGCTACGGTTCCGACGCGGTGCCGGCTTCGGTGAGTTCGGCCCTTTCCAACGCGCCGATCCTGATGGGGCCGAAAACCTGCAGACAGGACTTCGCGCGATGGTACGCGGCGCTGGAGAAGTATTCGGAGGACCACCCCGAGCAACTGGTGGGTCTGTTCACACGTGAGAAGGACCTATCCGAGGGACATGAGTTCGCATTCGAAGTGGGCTTGGGCCTGGGGCTCGAAGTCAGTGCGGGGCTTCGAGGCAGCTACGGCGGAGGGTTCCGCTACCGGCAGATGGCTGGTGAGATAACGGGAGGGGACCTGGTGATCACCGAGCGGCACGACCAGAGCACGGTACCTGCCCGCGACAGCCGAGATTTCAGTCAGGTCTGCTGCGATCTGCTGGGTCCGCTGCCGGAACTGGTCGCCGATGAACTGTGGAACCTCATCTTCCAGGTTGGCGGAGAGGTCGTGGACGACACCCAGGACGCGGTTGTTGGTGTGCTGGGCGAAGGGCAGCAGGTGGTGGTGTCGGCTGGAAGCATGGTGGTGGACACGGCGGTAGAGTTGGGTTCATTCGTCGCAGGAGTGTTCATGTCCACCCAGACCAAGGGCGGACAGCGCATCAGGCCCTATCGCCACGTATCGCCGCAGATGACCGCCAAGGGCGACATGGCATTCGAGACGGTTGTCGCTGCCGGCGAGGTGCGCGTGGTGGAGGTGGAGGACCCGGACGGCAATCCCATCCACACCTGGGACCCCGGGGATGTGACGCTGCGGGTGAAGGTGACGCAGCAGGACCTGACCGATCGCGGGCTGGATACATCCCTGCGGGACCAGGTACAGATCTACCGGTTCGATGAGCAGACCGATCAGTGGACCGCCCTCCCGACCACGCGCGACGGGGACGCCTTCAGCGCCGAACTCAGCCGGGACGGCGAGTACATGCCCGCACTGGGCACCAGTCAGGTTGACGGGCAGCCACCGGTCATCGACGAGGTGACACCCGGCGGGGGCGGTGAGATGCTTGCGAACGGAACCATCACGGCCTCAATCGCCGATCAGCCGGTTCCGCGCAACGTTGGTGTCAACCACGACAGCATCAGCATGACGATTGATGGCGAGAGCGTGGGCGTGGACCTGCACTCCAGCACGGACGGGGGCCTGCACGTCGCGCACACACCACCACTTCCGCTCTCACAGGGAGAGCATACGCTGCAGATCACGGCCACAGACAATCTTGGTCAGGAGGCTGTCTGGGGGCCGATCACCTTTACCGCCTCGGGCATCGAGGTGGAGCTGGAACTACACGCGGGGTGGAGCATGTTTTGCGCGGGGCTGCCGGCGGACGGGCAGGCGACCTTCGCGGAGTTGCTTGGAGCCGAACTGATGGCCGTGGCGGTGTGGGACCCGGCACAGTTCCGCTACGAGCGCATCGGCCCCGACGCGGTCGCCGCCGACTACGAGGGGCGCGGGACGTGGTGCCTGTGCGGGGCCGAGGGGACCGCGCAAATTCCGATGCGCGCATCCGAGGCGGTGCAGAGGCCGGTCTCAGGCGGGTGGAACCTGCTGGCGAACCCGTTCCCCAATCCCCTGGATCTAAGCGGCGGGCTCGTCACCGGCGATGGCGCGCAACTGCAGCTGCCCGGTTATCACTGGAACACGCAACAGATGGCCTACGACCAGCCCAACGTCATCCCGCCCGGCTGTCGCTCCTGGGTGCTGTGCACATCGGCAGGGACGGCCACGCTGGACCCGGCAGGCATGCAGCCGACTGAAGCGGATGCGGTGACGAGCCTCGCGGACGCCCCGGAGGTGGGCGATGACGCCACCTGCATCCAGCTTGCCGCGGAGGCGGGCGGCAGGCGCGACGTGAGTACGTGGATCGGTAGGACCTCGGGCCAGGCCATCCGCACCCCCAAGCCACCCATGGCGCCCAACGCGGTCGGCGCCTACCTGGATGTGGCCGACGGAATGGGCTATGCGCGGTCGATTGTGCCCCAGAGCGCCGAGCAGTCGTGGACGCTGACGGTCAACTCACCTGGCGAGGAGGAGACCTCGCTGCGCATTGTGGACACCTCCGCGCTGTCCGGCGACATGGCGGTGTGGCTGACGGATCGCGCCAGCGGCGAGCGGATCGACCTTCGCCACGCGCCCAGCTACAGCTACACCGCCCGCGAGGGGCAGCGGGAGTTCAGCATCGAGATCGGCAAGCGCGATGACCTGCTGCAGGTGATGGGCGTGAGCACACAGTCGGCAGGCGACGGCGCGCAGGTCAGCTTCACGCTCTCGGCGGCCGGCAGCGCCACCGTAGATGTGCTGAACATCGCCGGGCGGACGGTGAAGCGGATCGTGACCGACCGCGAGTGCGAGGCCGGTCCGCAGACCGTAAGCTGGAACGGCGTCTCCGACCGCGGCACGCGTGTCCCGGGCGGGATGTACCTGGTGCGCGTGACCGCCGCGGCGCCCTCGGGCGAGCAGTGCCGGGGTCTGGCGACGATGCGCGTGCGCTGAACGACGAGCAGGTCGTAGGCGGAACGTAGACAGATTCCATTCTCAGAGGCGGATGAAGACAGGCAGGCCTGGTGTGAGCAGACTCAGTGAGCCAAGTGGCAATAGGAACGCAAACTTGATGCTCGATATGAGGTAGCGAGCAGTAAGCGTTGAAGGTGTTCCGGGCCTGGTCTGGAAACGACTCAACAGACGGTAAGCAGAGCGTACGAGAACGCACGGTTACGCACACACTCGTTGGCAGAGAGTTCGCCTGCAGTTGACAGAATCGACCCGATAGTGTGGATCCAACTCGGCTTACAGCCACGCTCTCCGTGACGGTATCTCTGCCGAAGTGTGAACCGCGGCAGGGAACGAGCAATATGTAAGCTTCGGAAAGGTTTCGTTCTTCAGTCGGGCCCAAAACAGCCAGAATCTGGCTATCCTGAGCACAGTCTCCGCGTCGGTGCTCGCCCGCACAAAGAAAGGGTGTGCACAGAAGTGCAGGAGACTCTGACCACACTGGCTCAGGATTTCTTGGTGTACCTGGAGGCCGAACGGGGCTACAGCCCTCAAACCGTCAGCGCGTACGGCTGCGACCTTCACCAGTTGTTCGACTTCATGCAAGAGAATGGAGCGACGCTTAATCCCGACCAGGTGACCACTCGGATCGTCAGAAAATGGATTGTCAGCCTTCGCCACAGGGATCTCGCCGTCAGCACCATCAGGCGCCGCATCTACTCTCTCAAAAGCTTCTGGAACTACCTGTTGGACTTTGAGATCGTGAAGAGCGACCCGCTGCGCACCATCTCGCCTCCCAAGCAACCCGAGCGCCTTCCAACCTACCTGAACCAAGATGAGCTTGCGCAACTGCTCGCGGCGGCTGCTGAGCACCGAGTGGAGTACTGTCGCAAGCGCAACCACGCCATCATCGCCACCTTCGCCTTCACCGGCGTCAGGCGTGGTGAGCTATTGGGGTTGACGCTGGATGACCTGGATCTGGTTGAAGGCACACTTCGCATCGAGGATGGCAAGGGCGGAAAGACGCGCGTACTACCGCTGCTTGAGGACGCGGCCGATGCAATCGAGCGGTGGCTGCAGATCCGCCGCGACAACGGTCACAACTATCTGTTCACGACGACCCACGGGAATCGGATCTATGCCTCGCGGTTGCAAACGATCTGGAAGAGCATCCTGGAGCGCAGCGGTATCACCAAGCCCAACGTGACGATGCACACGCTCCGGCATACCTTCGCGACGTTACTGCTGAGAAGCGGCGATTGCGACCTGCCGTCGTTGCAGAAACTCCTCGGGCACTCCCGGTTGGACACCACGGCGATCTACTTGCACGTGGCGCCGCAGCAATTGAGGGAGGCGGTTGATGGCCATCCGCTAGCCGGACACCAGTCGTGAAAGCAGGCGGCCCGAATGAGCTGAGGCTCGATTGACGCCGAGAGCCGATCGGCCGAGGACGCGCTCCCACGCGCGCTTCCCTCCCAGCGCCTCTGAATGGGGTAAGCTGAGAAAGGGCGGGTCCCCGCTACCCGGCGGGGGGAGACCGGGTGCGCAGGACCCGCCCGTGGACTACCTTCGGGGCTACTTCGCTTGGCCCCTTCTTGAATTCGCATCACAGCAACAGTGCCGGCAGAGCGCGTCTGGCGTACCACGGATGTCCGTTGCCTACCTGCCCGGCTTTTGACCGAAGACCCGGGGAAGAAAATCGAGTGAGATTGTGGTAATATCTTTCTTGACACCCGAGTGATGTGTGCTGTACGCTATAGGCAAGTTCATAATTTAGAAGGACGAGGAATGGAGGAATAGAGAACACACTGATCGCCGACTCCGGAGCCCAGCGGAACTCGGCGAGGCGACACGGACGCGTCGCGGCAGGACGGGGCACACCCACGCACGTTCTGACCGTCCCGGGTCAGGCCGGGAAACAGACAATGGCTGCCCACCAACATCGAAACTGATGGCGAAATTTGGTGGGTCAAGTGGAAACAGGATTTGGACTACGTTCGTTCGCGAAGCAATTCCTTGGGTACCTGTCGGACTATCGCAACTGCGCCGAGAGCACCATCCGCGCCTATCGGCGGGACATTGATCGTCTCCTCGACTTCCTCCAGACGCATCACCTCCCCACGGACGTTCGTCAAATCCAGCCGCAACATGTACGGGCCTTCGCCGCCTCGCTCAGCGACAAGGCTCCTCCCACGATCAATCGCAACTTGGACGCTCTGTCCTCCTTCTTCGGACACCTCTGTGACACCGGAATCGTCGACACAAACCCGGTGTCGGTAGTGGAGCGCCCCAGGCGCTCTCGCAAACTGCCTCGAGCGGCCACCGTGGATCAGTGCCGGAAGTTGACCACGGCCGCCGAGGCCATCCGCGACCGGGCCATGATCCTGGTGCTGGCATGCACCGGAGTTCGGCGCGGAGAGCTGCTGGGGATGAAGGTCAGCGATCTCTCCGCCGACCTCTCGGAGGTGAAGATCCGCGGGAAAGGGGAGCGGGAGCGTGTCGTGCCCATTCCCCACCAGTGCCAGGAGGCGCTGCAGGACTACCTCGACGAGCGTGATTCAGAGTCGTCATTCCTGTTCGTGAACAACGCTGACAACGGCGTCGGCACGACCACATTCCACCGCTGGTTCCATCGGCTGCTGAAGAGCGCCGGCCTGCAACACAGCGACCTGCATCCGCACTGCCTCCGCCACAGCTATGCCACGAATCTACTGCGAGAGGGCGTAGACCTGGAGACTATCCGGGACCTCATGGGACATTCGGATATCTCCGTCACCGGGCGCTATCTCGCTACCGATTCCTCGCGGAAGCGCAAGGCCGTCGAGAGCCTCCCGAACTTCGCCGGCGAGGCGGTGGCCGGCGATGAAGGCTGAGGTGACGCGGACCGGCGACGACGACCACGACCGAGAGTCGTGGGAACGCCGAATTGCCGGCAAGATGGCCGGACTGCTCATCGAGGCCACCGACAAGCTCGGCGACGCCGGTGGCGATGCCGACAGCCCGGAGGAGGCCGATGGGGATGAGCGTTGATCTTTCGGATGGCCGCGGGAGCGTACATGGCGTGTGTACGCTCCCGCAAGACGTTACGCTAACAATAAGCAGCTTCTGTCCACGGAATCAGGCCCGAATAAGACTCGTGTATCGATGGATATATCATGGCAAGATACGTGTATGTCTATAATGGACACTGTACCATCCGCGAGTACACGCTGGACAGGGAGGCTCTATCAATGAGCACCGAATGCACACCCAAAACGATAGTGGCCTACACGAGGGTATCAGACCCACGACAGGTCGAGGAGGGGCAGTCACTTGATGACCAGCGACGGCGCGTCCAGGAGTACTGTCGCGACCGCATGGACGGTATTCCGCACGAGATCGAGTTCTATCCCGAGGAGGGGAGATCTGGGACATGGACCATCAGACAGGTTCCCATTCCTGGTGTCCCGGTTCGCGACACTCTGTCTGATGTTGTTGACCGATGTACGTCCGAAGACGTGCACGCCCTGGTTGTCGACGATGTTGATCGCTTTGGACGAAATCAACTTGTCTGGCACGCGGTCCAAAAGCAATTTCTAAAGCCAAATGGGGTGCACTTCTGGATCATCGCTGGAAACCTGGATATGGATGATTCTGATGATGAGATGCTCGCATCATTCTTGGCAGCTTTGTCAGAGGCCGAATCGACGAAGAAGCGTCAGCGGTCGTTGCGGATGAACAGGGAGAGAAGGACTGCTGGATGTCCGCCATCCGGTCAGCTTTCTTATGGCTGGCGTTGGGAGACGGATGAGGAGTTTAGCGCCTCTGCACAGCCATTCAAAAGCATGGTTCGCGTCGATGACGAGGCCAGGTGGGTGCGCTGGATCTTCGATCAGTACCTGCGGCGCGGCCGGGTGATGCTGGACATCTGTGCCGAGCTGAACGAACGGGGGGTGTCCCGTGGCGACAGCGATATCCCCTGGCAGGCCCGCCACATCAGAGCCATCTTCGACAAGCCTCGTCACGCTGGACTGACAAAAGACAACGATGATGAACTGAAACCGGGAGCGCACTTCGACCAGCGCATCGTCGATCCCGATGTGTGGTACGCGGTGCAAGATCTGAGGTCCAAGCGCAGCACGCGCGGCCCTCGTGCGCTGTCGCAGCGAGACGCGCCGCTGCTGGGGGTGGCGAGGTGTGGTATGTGCGGCCAACACGTGCAGCTTCAGCGCGATCAGCGCGGTCAGCCGCTGTATGCGTGCCCGAAGCCCCAGGAGGGAGAGCCGCGCACATGCGACGGATTCAGCAAGCGTGCCGACGCTGTGGAGACCGTCGTGGCCGACTTCATTCGCCATATAGCGGATGCGCCGCGCCTGCGGGAGATGATACGAAACGAGGCCGCAGAGCAGATCGGCGAGGGCAGGGAGCAGCTTGAGTTGCGTCGCGATGAACTGAACAAACAGATCGAAAGCCTGGACGACCGCCTCGAAGAATGGGCAGTCAAGCTCACCGATGGTGTCGTGGGCGAAGAGGCATTCGCCCGTATCTCCAATCGATGGCAGAGGGAACGGGAGGAGGCACAGGAGCAACTCGCCGAGGTGGAGACGCGGCTGCGGCATGGAGCCGCCGAAGAGGCGCGCGTAGAGCAGGTGATGCGGGCGCTGGACAGCTTCTCCGACACGTGGGAGCAGCTGGAGGCCCCCTCCATCCGTCAACTGTTGCTGTCGATGGTGGAAAAGCTGACCCTCACGCCGGAGGACGACAGTGCGCTGACGGTTCACTTCAAGGCGTTCTATGTCCCGGAGATGACCCAGCATATCCCGCACCTGCGGGAGGGCGTTGGGGCCGACGACACCCGCCTTGCCGACCTCACGCTGACGGATCTGGCCTTTCTGGCTTTGCACGATGAGGGCTTGAGCGCCAGTGAGATCGCCGCCAGGCGCGGCGTAAAGCCGACGGCGATTTACAGCACCCCATATCGCATCCGAAAGCGCACGGACCTGGATGATCTGGACGAGATCGCGCGTCTGGCCCGGCCGCTTGTCGATGAGTACAGACAGTTTCTGCCCACCGACCGCCCCTCCGCCAGGGCCACAAGCCGGGCCGGGCTGGAGCCCACCGAGCGCCAACTTGAAGTGGCCAGCCTGCTGGCCCGTGGCCTCTCGTATACAGATATCGCTGAGCGCCTCAACACCGAAGTGTCGACCATCCGCAGTCACATGACCAAGCTGCGCAAGCGGCTGGATGTGGACAGCAACGATGAGGCATTTGTGCGCCTCGCCCAACAGGGCAGCCTGGAGCTAGAGCAGGAGTAGGATACGAGACCACGGCCGGAAAGGCCGCCGCTGCGCGCACGTCGTTCGCGTCAGCCGATGCACGGTCCGTGTCGGGAGCAAACATGGAATGCAGGCTCTTTGCTGGTAGGCCGTCGCGCCAGTGGCTGTACCTGCATCAGGCCAAACCGGCCAAGATACACACCCGCCGTGGTCAGGCGACCGCGGGGCAGCACTTGAAAGAGGGGCACGAGTTCTTGGATATGCGAAACGAGGCCGCCGATGAAGGCGGCCCCGTGGGGGAGAGTGCTCGTTTTCTCAAGCGTGCGTCAATCGCTCTTTCGGCGGCGGAGGGCTGCCACACCCGCAAGCGCAAGACCCATCAGCGCCATGGAGGCAGGTTCGGGGGTGCCTATCTGGTCCCAGTCGGCCGGCGATGAATCATCTTTGCCATCACTTCCGTCGTCCATACGTGCACCCCAGACAAAATATTCCGATCCGTCTATTGCGTCGCTGTTCACGCCCCACTCAGTGCGTTCTATCACATCGGTATTTGAGCTAAGGCGGCTCACGTCTGTTGCAAAATAGGTCGGGCTGGACGAAATCCAGCCAGTGCCGTTCCATGTCTGGAATGCCGCGCTGTCATTTGGGTAATCATACGACAACCTGTAATCCGGTTCTACTGTTCTGTTGGAGGAGGACATGCCTCCAGGCTTCGAATCTATGTAGACGTATCCGTTTTCGGGATACCACGGGTCGGAGCCATTGTATTGGTTATCGTTGTATCCATCCGCCCATGGATCATACATCGTAGCCGCGAAATAGAAGCGATCGTTAGGCTGATCCCAATGGAATAACGTTTCATCGATATCGAGGTTTGGGTCAGCATCATTGAACGGATCATCGTAGCTGGAAGTAATGTCGATGGTGCTCCAGTCAATCAGTCCGGCGTGCGCGGATGTGGCAACGCCGAGACTTCCAACGACGACCAAGCTGATGATCGCTATGAACATCGTCCACCGCTTCATGTTTGCTCTCTCCCCGGGCAAACCTACTTGCTTCCATCCCATAGTATAGTTGCACCGTGTAGAATGTCAAGGTAGATTCGGAAAAAGCTCAGATTCTCGCGTATGGTTCGTCTCATGATCGGGTGCCATTCGTGTGTTGTCGCTTTAGCAGCGCCCCATGGGGAAGCACTGGGAAGTCGGGAGGACGGATGTGTCTATCCTCCGCTGCGGGCGAAAAAACGCACTCATTCCGGCATTTCGCGAAGGCTCTCCCGGACGTGAGGAAGATAGAACGCGGCGAACTGGGAGAGCATGGTCACGGCATCAAGCGGGTTGTCATCGAAGGGGATGACCGTGCTGAACATGACATGCCCCATCATCTGATCGCGGCTGGTGAGGCGCTTTGACGAGTAGTCCATCAGAGTCGCGAGCGCAGTGCGCTGGTAGCCCTCGGCCGTGACGTAGATGTAGAGCAGGACGATGCGTGCGTCCTGCTTCACGGCGGTGATGAGGTTCGCGTTTGCCGGTTGACCTCCGTTGTCGAGCGGGATCTCGGTGCTGGCGATCCGATCAAGGGCCCATCCGCTGCCCTTCAGGCACCGCTCCGGAGTGTGCCGCAGGGCCTCGGGGCTTTCGATGTAGATGACCGTGGCCGAGATATCGTCGCCCTCATCATTGCTGTAGATGCGCTCGAAGAAGGAACTACGCCCCCCGCCGAGGATCATGGTGAGCATCTCCTCGCTGACCGGGACGTCCTCTCCACTCCAGCGGCCGATCTCGTACGGGACCACATCGTAGGTGGGCTCCGCCACCTGTGGAGTCCATTTCGCGAAGAACGCATCTACGGCAAGCAAAAGGCCTATGAAGGCGGCGCAGACGAGGAAGCGTCGTTCCAATCCTGACATGTCACACTCCAGACTCCCAGAAGTGAGATCAGCGCGAAGATAAGCACGATGATACCGACCATAAAGTGACCGACACCGTCGGTAAATATGTCCCCGAAGGCTTCGTGCAACAGGAATGTGGCCTGGATACGCAGAATATTCGCCAGGAGCGCGATGGGAAGCGCGGAAAGGCTGAAGATGATCTTGCGGGTCATCGAGCATTTCGACAGGTACGCTCCAAGGGTGGAGACCGCGAAGAGCGACAGCAGGTATGACAGGCCGCTGCAGGGCGCGTCCACCATGGCGCGGAAGCCATTGACGATCACCTCGGTGCCCTCAATTCGCGTCTCCATGCCGAGCATGTCCGGGAGAGTAGACGCGACGATAGCCGCGAACTGGCGCAGGGGCAGCGAGAGGTTGTCGAGAACGGTAGGCGCCGGGCAGACGAATGCGAGGTAGGCGATCGGGAAGGCCAGCTTCTTCGCAAGTTCGAAGCCACCCATGGTGGCCACCAGGCCCCAGACCACCAGCACCAGCGAGAGCGTGAGCAGGCTCGCGAAGCGCCCCCAGATGCCGCCTACAAAAAGCAGCAGGCCGAAGACAAGGGCGAGGGTTCCCCAGCGCGAGCGGGCGGGGTCGAGGCCCTTCAGTTCATCGCGCTGCGACCACACGAGGTAGCCTGAGACGAGGGGCGCGAAGAGACCACCGCCGGTGTCGACGTGCATGATGGACAGGCTCGTCACCCACTGCATGGTGCGCCAGTAGGCAGCAATTACCCCCGCCGCGAGCACGCCCGCATAGATGTAGGCACGATTCTCGCGGAACCAGCCCGGGCGCTCATGCGCCCCCTTCGGCGGCGTCTCCTGTTCGGTTCGCTCACTCATCGCCATCCCCCCCATCTGCCTCGGAAGTATCCTCGGCGCGCACCCACAGCAGTCCGGGAAGATCCCGTCGCTCAACCCACTCGAAGCCGGGGAACATGTCGCGTCGCAGTCCGGGGCGCGCCCGCAGATAGACCGCATCAGGCCGGAAGCCCGCCTGCTCGATGGCCTCCATCTGCCGCTGGTTGTCCGGCAGGATCAAGGTTCGGGTGTCCGCGTGCCAGGTGACCGCTGAGGGGACGTCGGTCATGATCAGGTCGTACGGCTCCTCACCTAGTAGCTCCGTCGCCCTCACGACCGGACTCGATCGCGCGGGTGGTCGGGCGAAAAGGTAGTCCACCATCGGGCAGGCCACCACGAGCGCAAGCAGTACCAGGCCGAACGAGATCACTCGGCCAGTCCCGCGCGTTGCCGAGGCGAGACCGATCCAGTACCGAAACTTCCTGCCGAATGTCGATGCCGACGGCGCTTCGCCAGTCGGCGGGTTCTCATCGAGAGGCTCAAGCAGGTCCGTGAAGCTGAAGACCGCGAGCATCGTGACGAATGGCGCGAAGCAGATGAGAATCGTCACATTGTTGGTGTACAGCGCAATCATGAACCCGGTAAGTGCAACGGCAAGAAGCACAGTCCAGTGAATGAGCGAAAGACGCCGCTTTGCTGTAGCGAGGACCGCGCCGACCAGGAAGAATGCGGTGACGAACGGGTTCCCCAGCATGGGTATCCGGTGGTAGATTCGGACCAGGCGCTCACGGACCTTCAAGTAGATCATCCCGGGATGCCTTGCTGCCAATACCAGGGGATGCTCAGGAGCGGGCGCCGCTTTGCGCACAAGGGTATCATCAGGGTACAGGGTCGTGTCGCTCAGCAGCATATAGCATTCGGGGGAGGAAACGGGGCGTTCGAGGAGGATGCTGTTGTAGGCGCTCCAGGGGCCCGCAAGGACAACCACGGGAACCAGCGTCCAGAGCGTGCGGCGCCAGAAGCGTTGACGATCCGCGATCAACCAGAAGACGAGGACTGTGGGCAGAAGCGCAATCATCTCATGTCGTGTCAGCCAGGCGAGGCCCACCAAAGCGCCCACCCCTACTGTCCACCATTGCGATTCTGCTCGCGGAGATTCGCGCCAGAGCAGGAGCACGGAAAACAGCAGGGTCAGGATGAACGAGAGGAACGCCAGTTGATCGCCGACGACTCCCTGTTGAACAAACGGAACGCTGAGGATCAGCAGAGCGACGCTGCCGATGGCCACCCGGGCATTGAACAGACGCGCGGCGATAATGCCCACGAGAACCAGCGTGAGCACGATGAAGGCCATTGAAGTAAGCGCGACAGCGTTGCCGTCTGTACCCAGGACGCGCATGGGTAGCGACAGCAAGAGAGGGTACAGCGGTCCGGAGAAGAGGACCCGCTCGGCTTTATCGCCCGCCAGCGATATGGCAAGTGGGCGTATGGTGTCGGTAGTGAGCCCGTCACCCCGGGCTACATTCCGAGCGATCTCGGCCTGAACGAGTCCGGTGTTATTACTCAGGAACTCGAATTTGGCGACAAAGATGATAAGTATGAGCGCGAGCACGGCCCCAACGAAGATCGTGTATCCGAGCAGACGCTGGATGAGTGCAGCCTGGTTTTCTGGCGGCGCCGGACTCATGAACGTTTTCCTTTCATGCTCCCGCGCTCAGGAGGGGCGATAGGGCGGGGCACAGATGAGGCGGGCGCGAACAGTATAGCGTGAATCGTGGAAACTGACAATACGGCCGCCGGAACGCTTCCGCCGGCGGCCGCTGATGCTGCGACCAATTGTGGACGGCTGTTCGCTACGGCCCCACCCCGATCGATGCATCATGGAATGTCGGTGCGTTGAGCGCGACCGCACTCGTTTCGAGATCCGCGTAGTACGCGCGGAACTCGCTCTGCGCAGACCACCACGGGCCGCTGTGGGTACACTCTCCCGAATAGATGTGTATCAACTCGTGGAGAAAGATCGTCGCCTGGTCAAGTACATCCGGGTAGCGCTCAAACATGGGCTCGTTTATCCAGATTTCTCGCGTATCTATGTGGGCGAAGGCATTGAAGTTGGCATCGAGGGTGGGCGGCGAAACGAATCGCACCCTGTCCTGCGCCGCCAGGTCGCGTCCCAACTGGGCGTATTCTGTCATCTCTGCCTCGTCAATCATCTCGATCCACTCATTTACGACCACTGCTGTTGGCGACATGGTGTCCCGGGCCCTCGACGCGTCGTCGGGGGCGGGTTCGCTGTTCTCCTTGACTGGCCCGCTTGCTCCGCTGCAGCCCGCCAGATACGCTCCCGCCAACAATACGACACCCATCATAACGGCGCCGCGCAGGCGCCATCGTTCACATGTGATCATTCGCATTTGACCCCTGATCTCCCCGATCGTCGGGTGGATACTCACCGAGGACATCGGGAAAAGAGGGGCCCGGCTAAATGCGTCCGCGCAACGATGCGGTCACAGGCGGGCAAAAACCGCACCGCGGCCGCGCCGACTCAAGTGCCGTTCCATAGCGCCGATAACATTACGAACAACAGAGGTTGGATACGACGCAGGGAGGAGCGCGTCATGGCGACAGCCGACAGGACACGCATCTCAGACCGAACAAACGAGTTCGAGGCCTGTGTGGCGGACTACCGGGAGGCGATGGCGGAGCTGCGCGAGATCGAGCGCCGGATGACGGGGTGCGTGAAGGCGATGCGTACCGCGGGCGCGCCACGGGAGCGTCTGCTTGCCGCGAGCGTGATCGTGGGTGACGTCCGCCACGCGCTGCAGGTTAGCCGGTTCTCAGCCGACACTGAGACCGGCCTTCGGCGCGCGGCGTGAGCGCGGGGGCGCTGCTGGCGCCGATCTTCGTCTCGGAGTAAAGACAGGATCGGAACGTCTCATCGAAGCCACTATTGCTCGGCCTGTATGGGCCCTTCGACCACGCGTTCGAGCAGGACGCCAGGGTACTCCCAGTTCTCCACACGCTCGTAGCCGGGGAAAACCGCGCGCTCAGCGCGCTGGGAGGGGCTGAGGTAGACAGCGCCAGGGCGGATGCCCGCCTCCTCCAGCGCCGCCAGGGCATATCGATCCGCCGGCAGCAGCAATGCCGGGGTGCGCGCGTGCCACGTGACGGCGGACGGGGCGTCAGAGAGAACGACATCGTAGCCGCGGTCCTGCAGCGACTGCAGGCCGGCCACCGTCGGGCTTGGTCGGGCCGGCGGCTTCACGAAGAGGTAGTCGACCATCGGATAGGCGACGATCAGCACCAGTATCACCAGCGCCACCGTCACGAGGCGGTCGGTCGCTCCCGTCTTCTGCATGCTCTTGAACTTGCCGCGCAGGCGCCGAATCAGAGAGGTGCTCTTTCCCTCCCCGTCCGATGACTCGGGCCACTTCAGGTCGGCCACTGTGTCCGCGACGTCCTTGACCGTCAACATTACCATGATCGGCACGAACACAACCAGCAGCGCGGAAGCCTGCTCGTAGAGGCACAGCACCCCCGCCGTCAACAGCAGTGAAAGCAGCACCGTCCAGTGCAGCGCCGCGAGGCGATGGCGGACGGTCGCAAGCAGCACGCCAAACAGAAAGAAGCTCGTGATGTACGGATTCCCCACCAGCGTCAGCGTCGAGTAGGTCTGGAGTGCGTGCGAGTGGACCTTCATGAGCATCATCCCCGGATGCGCCAGGGCAACCTGCCAGGGATGATACGGAACGCTCCTGTACATCCGCAGAATCCCCTCGCCAGGATAGAGATTCGTCGATGACAGGAGCATGTATGAGGATGCGGACACGATAGGTCGATCCATCAGGAGGCTGTTTCGCACGATCCACGGGAGGGCAATGAGTGCGAATGGAACGAGGGTCCACAGCAGCCGCTTCCAGAAACGCCCCGGGTCGGAGAGCAGCCAGAAGATGATGATGGCCGGCAGCAGTACGACCATCTCGTAGCGAATCAGCCAGCACAGTGCCACGATGAGTGATGCCCCGATCGGCCACCACACCGAGCCCCGGCTGGACGACCGGCTCCACACAAGCAGCAGGCCGAACAGGCAGGTCACCAGGAAGGTGAGACAGGCGATGTCCGTCCCCGACACCGCGTGCACGGCGAAAGACACGGTCAGCACCACGATGGCGACCGACGCCACCGCGATCCGCTCTGAAAACGCGCGCGTAGACAACAGGTAGACGGTGGCCGCGGTGAGGACGGCGAAGAGCATAGACATCAGCGCCACGACCCGCCCGGTGGCGCCGAAGACTCGCATGGGGAGAGAGAGGACGGTGGGATACAGAGGGCCCGAGAAGAGGACCTTCTCCGCGTCGGCGCCGCCGAGCGCGATGCCCAGCGGGCGCATCAGCGACGTGGTGAGACCGTTGCCGGACGCGAGGTTCCGCGCAATCTGAGCGTGATCCAGCGCGGACGGCGCCTGCAGGTACTCGAACTTCGCCACGAAGATAATCAGCAGCAGCGCAAGCACGAAGCCGACAAAGATCACGTGCGCGAGGAGCCTCTGTATCCCGGCGATGCGCGGTTTCTTCTTCATCCAGACCTCCCGGTCGTTCGGCGCTGCGCGGGTCTCAAACGCTTCTGGCGTGTCCAGACCGCCCGCATAGCTGGACCGCTCTCATCCCGGTAGGACGGCGGGGGCGCGAATGACCCGGCCGCATTATAGGCGGGACCGCGAGCGGTGACAAGAAACGCTTCACGATTATTCTTCTCGACGAGGAGGTGCCGCGTGCTCGGCGCCGAAATGCACTTCGCGATTTGGGTATGAAGCTCTCACCGTCCGGGCATGCCATCTTCTGTCAACAATTGATTCATTTACGACGATAGCGTCGCCGGAAAGCAGTCGGCTCTCGTGGTCTGTGAGTTTTACGAAACCACATGTCAAAGAACATGCCCGAGCCGGTTGACACGGCTCGCGGTGATGCGTAGTATAAGGGTGCGCTATCCATCGCGTACGGACCTTTAACGTGCCGGGAGGGGCAGCAATCGTGTTCCGAATCACGCGCCACATCCCAGTCCTCGTCTGTATCGCATTCCTCGTCGCGACCTCGACTGTGGCATTCGCCCAGGTGACGCTGGATTACCTGGGTGAGACGCCTGATGACTTCGGCGGGCCGAACGATGGGATTACCGGCTACACCGGGGACAACGCAAGCGGCGAACTGTGGGATTATGTGTATGAGTTGTCTGACGTCGGTGACTTCGGTCCCTATCAATGGGGCATAGTGACGCCTGCCAATCCCACGGATATCTTCAACCCAGACAACTGGAGCGCGGCGTGGTACGAGGATATGGGCGATTACGGAGATCCTATTGCGGGGACTACGCTCGACGATAGCCCCGGGATTGTCTGGGATTGGGCGGGGGAAAGCAATCCCGGCACGACTGGTAACTTCCATTTTCAGTCCCCCCACAGCCCGCGGTTAGCCACATGGGAAGCGGTAGGTTTAGACACTTCGACCTCCGGCGGTGGCACCGAATGGTCCGCCACTCCTGAACCCGCCAGTTTGGTGCTCGTGGGTCTTGCGCTGGCGGGCGTCGGCGCCTGGCGACGGAAGAGAATGGAGCCGTAAGCTGTGCATACCGATCTGAAATAGACCTCGTCCATCTGCCTGATATAGACCGTGGCTGTCAGAGGAGGTTTCATATGAGACGCAGCGCATTGCGCGGTTTCACGCTTATTGAACTACTGGTCGTCATCGCCATCATCGCGATACTGGCTGCGATCCTGTTTCCGGTCTTCGCCCAGGCCCGGGCCAAGGCCAGGCAGGCCGCATGCATGTCCAATCTGAAGCAGCTCGGTCTGGCTTTCCACATGTACGCAGGCGACTACGACGACCTGCTTCCCCCCCTGGGGCCGAGCCAGCTTAACTGGACTTATGGATGGTACACGAATCCAGTCATCCGTGGATACATGTCGAAGACGGTTGCACGGTTGGAGCCGTATACGAAGAACCCTGGTATCTGGCTTTGTGAGGACGATGTGCGGCGTCCGTACGCCGCCGCAAATGGGGGGTGGGGAACTCCGGACGATGTAAACGCGGGCCGGATCAGCTACATCTTCTGCACCCAGTGGGATACGTATGGAGGCGCGGAAGACCCGATGTGCCCGGATCCCACAGCGCCCACCGACATTGTGCGTGGGCATCCCTCAGAGCAAAATCTGATGGCTGACAACGGCCTCTACAATGATCCGGAACCCTACGATGAGCCGCCGCACAACAAGGGTTCGAACTTCCTGTTCATGGACGGCCACGTGAAGTGGATTGCGAAGGGCATGTGGGGCGAGTTGCATCCACCGATGGTGCCTATCGAACCCTGAAGCGCAGTCTTGAGGACGACCACTGAGGCGCCCGCCATCTGCAATCGGCGGGCGCCTTTTCTTGAGGCTTGTTGATGAGACTACCGTGCCTCGGCCGATGTTTGGCAGGCTGACGCGATAGGGTATGAAATCAATAAGAGGGGCACTGACCGAAACAGGAGTATGTAATGGCGACAGATCGAGGTGCGGCGACACCGGACGCTGTGGGGGAGTTTCGGGCTTGTGTCACCGACTACAGACAGAAGGTCGATGAACTGCGTGACATTGAGCAGCGAATGAGTCGGAGCATCAACATCATGTCTACAGGCGGGGCTCCGCGGGAGCGGGTGCTCGTCGCGAATAAGATCCTCGCCGATGTAAGGAAGGTCTTGCGAACAGTACCGTAGACTGCCCCGATCTCCAGCCACACACTCCGCCGATGGCGCGGGCAGGACACTGTACCGCTTCAGTGCGCCTCAGATGCAGAGTTCGATCCCCGTGTGTTGGTCGTATACATTCGCGTAGCGCTTACGCAGCTCCACTCTGCCGGTGTTTACGCCAAACAACAGCACAGTTCACGGCCACGACGCCGGTGGGCCTGTCGATTCGAAGAATCTGAGTGTCGTCTCCCAGTCCCCCATCGGCAGCACTATCCTGAGGGATCACAACACGCTCTCGATCTGCGAGAGTACCTTCTCCAACGCCTCCACGTAGCGCTCCATCAGTTCCATCCCGTTCGGCGGGTGGACGCCCCGAAGATACGCGTGTAAGGCGACGAAGTGCTGCGCGTTCGGGTAGTCGTC
>CAZAHB010000065.1:0-24110 GCA_964484945.1 uncultured Armatimonadia bacterium
GGCAGTGGCGCTCGGAGCCGGGTCGGCGAAGCGCTCGCCGACGCCGGTGGTGGTGATGAAGATGCCGTCGGCGGCCGAACGCCCGACGACCTTGGTGTCGCCGGTGACCACGTGCACGCCGTCGGCCTCGCAGGCATCTCTGATCGAGCGCACGATCTTTCGCAGGTCCTGAAGGGCGAAGCCCTCCTGGATGATCATGCTCACGGACATCCAGCGGGGCCGCGCGCCGCGCATGGCGACGTCGTTGATGGTGCCGCAGGCGGCGAGCTTCCCGATATCCCCGCCGGGGAAGAACAGGGGTTTGACGGTGAAGCCGTCGGTGGAGATGGCGAGGCGGCCGTCGTCGATGAGCGCGGCGTCCTCGAGGTCGGTCTCGGTCATGATATCGGAGGCGGCCAGCAGCTCATCCACGATCAGGTTGTGCATGAGCCGGCCCCCACCGCCATGGCTGAGGGTGATGATGTCGTTGGAGTCTTTCGGCATGGGTAGTCCCTTCAGATCTTGAGGTCTCGTGCGGTGCGTCGCGGACAGTCATATGCGCTGCCGTTGCCAGGCTGTTGAAAGGGGCGTGTCTTTCGCCGTTCCCGGTTCCCCATTCCCGTGGAGATGCAGAGCATCTCGCCCGGTTCCCGACGGCGCCCTCTTCGCTTTCTTCGCCCCGCTCACCCTTCGTACTTGTACACCGCTGCGCAGGCGCCCTCCGAGCTTACCATGCACGGGCCCAGCGGGTGCTCGGGAGTGCACGCGGCGCCGAACGCCCCGCACTCCGTCGGGTGTATCGCCCCGCGCAGGACTTCCCCGCAGCGGCAGGCGGGATGCTCGCGGCTTTCCGGCAGTTCGACCTCGAAGCGCGCCAGGGCGTCGAGGCCCGCGTACTCCTCGCGCAGCGCCAGACCGCCCCCCGGGATTACGCCCAGGCCCCGCCACTCCGAATCCGTGGGCTCGAAGACCTCGTCAATGGCCGCGAGCGCTTTCGTGTTGCCGTCCTCGCTGACCGCATCCGCGTACTCGTTCTCGACCTCCGCGCGTCCCTCGGCGAGTTGCCGCACGAGCGCGAGGATGCCCCTGAGGATCTGGTCCGGCTCGAAGCCCGCGACCACGCACGGGACCTGGTGTTGCTCGACGAACTCCCGGTAGGCCCGGGTGCCGATGATCGTGCTGACGTGACCCGGTGCCAGCAGGCCGTGGATCGAGACGTCCTCCGCGGCCATGAGGGCGTCCAGTGCCGGCACCAGGCGCTTGTGCGCGCTCATGATGCTGAAGTTCGACAGGCCCCTGCGGTCCGCCTCGCGCACGGCGACGGCCACGCCCGGAACGGTCGTCTCGAAGCCCACGCCCAGCAGCACGACCTCGCCGTCGGTCTCCTCGGCGAGATGCACCGCCTCGATGGGGGAGGCCAGTACGCGTACCTGCGCCCCCTGCGCCCGCTCATGTGCCAGGGACGACTCGCTGCCGGGTACCGCGATCATGTCGCCGAAGGTCGCGATGGTGACATCGGGCGTGCGCGCAAGCTCCAGCGCCGCGTCGATCTCCCCGGCCGATGTGACGCAGACCGGGCACCCGGGGCCGCTGAGAAGCTGCACGTGCGTCGGGATCATCTGCGCGAGGCCGTAGCGGGCGAACTGATGCGCGTGGGTGCCGCAGACCTCCATGAGCGTCGCGGGGTGCTCGGCGACCTCGCCGATCTGTTCGGCCAGCGCACGTACTTTCGCGACCATCTCCTCGCGGCGACTCACAGCATCCCGACCTCCGTGAGCATCGCGAGGGTCTCTTTCGCGTAGTCCTCGTCCACTTTGTTGATTGCGAAGCCGGCATGGACCAGCACGTAATCGCCGACCTCCACATCATCGATCAGATCGATACGCGCCGTTGACCTGTTTCCGCCAAGCTCCACGGTCGCTGTATCGTCTTCAATTTCCACGACTTTCGACGGAATTGCGACGCACATCACGTCCACCTCGCCTGTGCCACCGCGGCCTGCCCCAGCGCTACGCATCCATCGCCCGGCGGGGTGGCCGTATGCATGATCGGTCTCAGGTTTCTGCGTTCAAGCTCCTCCATCAGGTCCTCCAGCACGATGCGGTTCTGGAAAGTTCCGCCCGACAGTGCGATGAGGTCGATCTCGCGCGCGTCCGCGACCACATGCGCCGCGTCAGCGAGCATTGCCACGAAGGTCGCGTGGAAGCGCCCGGCAATGTGCGGTTGCTCGACACCGGTTTCCAGATCCTCGACCATATCGCGGAAGGTCAGTGTCGGGTCGAGGATGAGGCCGTCGGGTTCCTCGCGCACGTCGTATGCGTACGGGCGCAACCCGCGACCGGCAATGGCCTCCAGCTTCATCGGCGCCTGTGCCTCGTACTCCACGCGGTGGTAGAGGCCGATCAGCGCCGCCGCTGCGTCGAAAAGCCGCCCCGCCGAGGAAGCGACCGGCGCGTTCACGCCGCGCTCGATCATCTCCGCGAGAGTGTGCCAGGCCTCAGCATCCATCTCCTCGACGAACGGGATCGCGAGTTCATGGTGAAAACTCGGTCCGTAGGTCTCCTGCAGCCACGCGGCCGCTACGCGCCACGGCTCGTGAATCGCCGCCTCGCCCCCCGGCAGCCTGATCGTGCGCAGGTGCCCGGCGCGCTCGTAGTCGGCGGCGTCGCCCACCAGCACCTCGCAGCCCCAGATCGTGCCGTCCGCGCCGAAGCCCGTCCCATCGCAGATCAGCCCGACCGCCGGGCCGGGCATCCGGTTCTCCGCGAGCACGGCCGCGAGGTGCGCGTGGTGGTGCTGGACGCGTTCGAGCGGCATGCCGCTCTCCTCGGCGAGGTCCTCGGCGTAGCGCGTGGAGAGGAAGTCAGGGTGCAGATCGCATGCGAGGGCCTCCGGCTCGACCTGAAGCAGCATCTTGAAGTGATCGACGGACCGCTCGAAGCATTCGAGCGTCTGCAGGTCCTCCAGGTCGCCGATATGCTGGCTCAGGAACGCGTTCTCCCCGCGCGTGATGCAGAATGTGTTTTTCAGATGCCCGCCGACGGCGAGGATGGTGGGGAGTTTGTCGTTGCTGTCCCGTGGCACGGGCGTCTCGCCCGTGCGCCGTTTGTCGTCGGCTTTCGCCGTTTCCGTTTCGTTTGGAGGGGCCGGTCTCCGTCCCGGCCCGAGCCCTTTGTCTCGCTCGTCCGACCGACAACGCCCCCCGGCGAGGGCGCCGGGGCCACAACTGCCACGGCGGACGGCCTGAAGTCTCACCGGAAACGGAACATACCCCCTGCTTCTGCGCATCATCACCGGCCCCCGATCCGTGGGGCGGACAACCGAATCGTCGCAGCCGATGAAGATGTCGCGGTCGTGCAGCAGGAAGCCGTCCGCGATCTCGCCGAGGCGCTCCATGGCGTCCTCATTGTCCGTCGCGAGCGGCTCATCAGTCAGGTTCCCCGAGGTCATCACCAGCGCGCGCACGTCCAGTGCGTCCAGCAGGAGGATGTGCAGCGGCGTGTAGGGCAGCATGACGCCGTATGTGGCCGTATCCGGTGCAACCGAATGGTCCAGGGGCGCGTCCTCTCGCTTGTGCACGAGCACGATCGGCGCTTCCGGGCCCGTAAGGAGCGTCTGAGCAGTTTCGGAGACCTGCGCGAAGCTGCGGATCGTCTCCATGTCGGGAGCCATGACCGCCAGGGGCTTCGCTTCGCGGTGCTTTCGCTGACGGAGTCGGCGTACTGCCGCGCCGTCATCGGCGTCGCAGGCGAGGTGAAAGCCACCCAGGCCCTTAACGGCAACGATCTGTCCCTCGCGGAGCAGGTCCTCCGGGGCGGCTAGGGCGGCGCCTCGCTCCGCGCGGACGTCGCCGCTGACGAACCACACCGTCGGCCCGCAGTCCGGGCAGCAGACCGGCTGTGCGTGGTAGCGCCGGTCTTCGATGTCCTCGTACTCGGCCCGGCACGCCTCGCACATCGGAAACTCGCCCATCGAGGTCTTCGGACGGTCATACGGCACGCCCTCGACGATCGTGAAACGCGGGCCGCAGTTGGTGCAGTTGATGAATGGATGGGCGTGGCGCCGGTCAGCAGGGTCGCGCAGTTCGCGCACGCAGTCCTCGCAGATCGCCACGTCGGGGGAGATGTAGATCTCTCCCTCCGAGCCGTCGCGGCTGTGCAGGATCCGGAAATCGTCCTCGCCGGTGGGCTCACGCTCCTCGACCTCGACGCTCTCGATGACCGCGATGGGGGGCGCGTCGGTCTCGATCCGGCGCACGAACTCAGCCACGGCAGCCTCGGGCCCCTCGATTTCCACTTCGAGGCCGCCGGCCTCGTTGAGCGCGGTGCCCGTCAGGCTGAGATCTCGCGCAAGACGATGCACGTGGGGGCGAAACCCCACGCCCTGCACGATGCCCTCGACGGACACGCGTCGGCGGACGATTGTCTGCGTGTCGGCGTCACTGCTCATAACTCACCTGTGCGGTGAGGAATAGTCTCCAGTTACTCATACGATGATGATAGCCGGGATGTTCAGGGAGTCAAGCTGCGGGGGACGGCAACAACGGCGACCTCCCGCCTCGATCTTTCCTCTCTCACCCATTGTCGGCAGGGGCGGGGCAGGTCCTGTTGTCTGCGGAAACAACTCCCATCTTTCCTGCGCAATGAAGGATACCCGGCCCCGCATGGAGAAATCTCGCACAGCAGCACCGACGTATCAATACTTCAACCCCTGTTGGGAGTCCTGCATATGCCCAAGGACATTGATGTACTTCCGCTTTTTGAGAAGAGTGAGATCACGTTCCCATCGATCCCCCGGTTCATCTACGATGGCAATCTGGGGACGGAGCTTGAGTCCGGCAGCCTCACACCGGAGGACGCCACGAATATGCTCGACTGCGTCCTCGCCATCCGCACCTTCGAAGAGACCGTGGCGAAGATGAAGAAGGGCCGGTACAAGCCCGTTCCCGGCTTCAAGTTCATCGGCGCCAGCCACCTCTCGATCGGTCAGGAGGCGACAGCGGTGGGCGCCGTCTCGGCAATAGCGCCCGATGACTACATCACAAGCACCCACCGCGGCCACGGCCACTCGATCGCCAAGGGCTTCTACTGGCTGCTCGGCCGGCAGAGTGACGAAGACCTGCTGAACTTTATCGATGATTACGCCGATCCCGACGATTACGACAGCCTGGCGGAGTGCGCGCTTCAGGTGCATCTGAACCGCACGATGGCGGAGCTTATGGGCAAGGAGGAGGGCTACTGCCACGGTCGCGGCGGCGGAATGCACATCGCGGACTTCCACGCCGGCCACCTTGGCGCGAACGCGATTGTCGGCGGCAGCTACGCCATCGCCGCCGGTGCCGCGATGGGCGCGGATATGCTGGACCTCGGGCGCGTGGTGCTCTGCTTCGTCGGCGACGGTGCCACCAATAACGGCATCGCTCATGAGGCCTACAACTGGGCCTGCCAGGACCAGTTCGACGAGGGCGTTCCCGTGATCTTCCTGGTCGAGAACAACCAGTACGGAATGACCGGCCAGCAGGTCGGCGAAGTGACCGGTATCGAGGACCTCGCGCAGCGCGGCGCCGGCTACAATGAGGTCAACATGCACGCGGAGGTCGTGAACGGCATGGATCCGTTCGCGGTCGGTGATGCGGTGGCCCGCGCCGGGGAGATGTGCCGCAGCGGTGAGGGGCCGGTGCTGCTGGAAAGCAAGACCTACCGCTACATGGGCCATTCGCTGTCGGATGACTGCACCGCCTACCGCTCCGAAACTGAGGAGGAGGCGTGGGAGGACATCGACCCGGTTGACTATCTCAAGCGGGAGCTGGTCAAGCACGATGTGCTGACAGATGACGAGGTCGTGGAGCACTGCCAGCGCATGAACCAGCGGATCGAGGACGCCACGCTGTGGGCCGTTGACGCAACCGATCCGGACCCGTCGGACATCTACGTCGGCCTGTTCACCGACAGCACCTCCGAGGGTATCGGCGACGAGTGGGCCACGCCCGAAGACGAACTGCTCGACGAGCCCTCACACCAGCGCCGCGACCGTCAGGGCCGGATCCTCTACCGCCACGCGGTCGCCGAAGCGCTGATGGAGGAGATGGTCCGCGATCGCCGCGTGATTCTCTACGGCGAGGACGTGGCGGACTACGGTGGCGCATTCGGCGCAACCCGCGGTCTGATGGGCATCTTCGGTCGCGACCGCGTCTTCAACGCACCGATCTCCGAGGCCGCGATCGTCGGCACTGCCGCGGGCGCGTCGATGGTCGGCATGCGCCCTGTTGCGGAGATCATGTACATCGACTTCATCCTTATGACGATGGACCAGACCGGCAATCAGCTTGCCAAGAACCGCTACATGTTCGGCGGCAAGGCCACGCTGCCGGCCGTCATCCGCACCACGATCGGTGGCGGCAAGGGTTACGCCGGCCAGCACTCGCAGTCGCTGGAGGCCATCGTAACGCAGATTCCCGGGCTGAAGGTCGTCGCTCCCGCGACGCCCTGCGATGTCAAGGGCCTGCTCAAGTCGTCGATCCGCGACGACAACCCCGTCATCTTCATCGAGCACCAGCACTGCTACACCGACAAGGGCGAGGTGTCCGAGGACGACTACACCGTTCCGCTGGGCGAGGCGAATGTCGTGCGCGAGGGCTCGGATGTGACGGTCATCGCCTACAGCTACATGCTGCTGCGCACGCTGGAGGCCTGCGAGGCTCTCGAGGAGGAGGGCATCAGTGTGGAGGTCGTCGATCCGCGCACGCTGATCCCGCTCGACGAGGAAACGATCGCCGCGTCCGTCAGCAAGACCGGCAAAGCGCTCGTGGTCCAGCAGGCGCCGTACACCGGCTGCTTTGGCGAGCACATCGCGCACCGGGTCACCGAAAGCTGCTGGGACGCGCTTGAAGCGCCGGTCGGCATCGTCGCGGCACATGACGTCCCGCCGCCGATGGCCGCGCCTCTCGAGAACGAGAACATCCCGTCGGTGGAGAAGATCGCCGACAGGATTCGCGAGATGGCCGGCAGCTAGTGCCGACATCGCGCCGGGGACGATCCCGGGTGATGGATGACAACACCGACGGGCCGCAGTGTCCGTCTCATGATGTGGAAATGACGGGGCGGGCCGATCGGTCCGCCCCGCTGTCATATTGTTCGCAAAGGGGTGAGGTCCGGTGACAATCGCCGTCTGGGGAGATTCGCTTTCGCAATCTCCCGACGCGGATGTCCAGGCTGGGCGCATGCAGGATAGACTGGAGACCCTCCGCGAGAGCGGGGTCGAACGATATTTCGCGTATCTCGTGCTCAACGGGAAGCATTGTTTCGAATCCGCAACCCTCGGTACGCCCCGAGCGGATCTGCTCGGGCCGCTGATGGAGGCCGGAAAGCGCGCGAATGTGCAGATCCATCCTGTCCTGGGGCTCGGCGGGCCCATCAATATGTGCAGAAACCTCTACCAGCCGCCACTGGAGTTCGGCGATGTGCCCGAACGGGTGCTCAACTGGGCCTGTGCCGCGTGGGGAGAGAATCACGAGCGCCTCGTGCGTGTGGCCGATGAGCTTCTGACGAACTACGGTCCGGCCGGGATTCACCTCGACTACGTGCGCTACCCCGACGCGAACATCGTCCGCGGCAACCCCTGCACGTGCGAGCGCTGCCAGCAGGTGCGGCTGCGGTGGCTGGGCAAGCCCTGCCCGGAGCCGGAGGATATGCGCAAGCCCGGAGTGCTGTTCAAGGAAATGCAGATGCGCATGGAGTTCGTGCGCTCATTCGTGGAGTCGATGCGCGGGATAACCGACCACCACGGTGCGCACCTGTCGGCGGCAGTGCGACCGCGCTACTGCGAGGACGCGCTGGACGAGGGCCAGGATTGGCCGGAGTGGTGCGCCGACGGACTCCTCGACGAGGTCTATCCGCTGACATTCACGCTCTCGTTCGGAACCTTCGCCCGGCTGGTGGCGCAGCATCGGCGTCTTGCCCTGGATACCCCCGTGAGATGGCTGGAGGGGATTGGGCTGGCCGGAGAGGAGACGCGACTGGACTTCGACGCCTTCGAGCGGCAGATCAGGTTGAGCCTGAAGTCGGGCGCCGACGGAGTGTGCATCAGAAACGCGGACGCTCTCGGCGAGACAGAGTTGGAGTTTCTCGCCGGAATTGCTGATGGATTAGACACGGAGTGAAGGCGCTGCTGAGCGATGGTAGCGCTTGAGTGACAGAGCGCTGATTGTCCCGGGTAAGATCGGGATTGAGTCCTGCCACGTGATCTGAGAAGACGCCCGACATAGCGACGAACGACGCGCAGCCTCCTCTGCTCTCCCGGCCCCCCTCCCCGAATTGGCCCGATCCTTGCCCTCAATCGGTCTGAGGTGTATCATTGCGCGCGTTACGCGACCACCCGGCCCCGAGACCGCGCGGTCGGTCTTCCACCGGCAGTTGAGGCGTGATGGCGACCGAACCGGCGCCGCAGGCAGTGCAACCCGAGCCCGCCCCTGAGTCCCCTGAGCAGACAGAGGAGCAGCACGACCCCCACTGGCGGCGCACCGTGTGGGCGGTGTGGTTCGCACATCTTCTGGCGGCTGCGGGTTTCTCCTTCGTGATGCCCTTCCTTCCGTTTTTCGTCCGCGAGCTTGGCGTGACCGAGGAACGGCTCGTCGGCTTCTGGGCCGGTGTGGCCATGTTCGCGGCCGGCCTGAGCCTGACCATCTTCCAGCCGATCTGGGGGAGCCTCGCGGACAGGTACGGCCGCAAGCTCATGTTGCAGCGCGCGATGTTCGGCGGCGCTGTCATGATCGCGATCATGGGGCTGTCGCAGACAGTCTGGCAGCTTGTGATCTTCCGCTTTATTCAGGGCGCGCTGACCGGAACCGGCGCTGCGTGCAACACCCTCGTGGCTTCGGTCACCCCGCGCAAGCATCTCGGCTTCGCGATGGGCCTGCTGCAGACGGCGGTGATCGTCGGCAACTCCGTTGGGCCCTGGGCGGGTGGAGTTGTCGCGGATGCCTACGGCTATCGCCTCCCGTTCTACATCTGCGGGGCGCTCTGGGCGGTAGCCGGGATTGTGGTGCTGCTGTTCGCGCACGAGGAGTTCGTGGCCCCAGCGGAATGCCCGACCAACGGTAATCACGGGCTCCGCCAGGTCTTCGGGACACGCGGACTGTGGGCGCTGCTGACCTCATTCTTCCTCTCGGCCTTCGCGGTGACATTCGTGGGGCCGATCTTCCCGCTGTTCGTGGAGAAGATCGCAGAGAGCACGCGCGCGGCGACGATCACCGGCCAGCTTATGGGCGTGGGCGGGCTGGCGGCGGGGATCGCCTGCATCGTCGTGGGGCGGCTTGCGGATCGACTGGGCCACCGGCGCGTGCTGATCGTCAGCAGCGCCGGGTCGGCGGTGTTCAGCATCCCGCACGCGATCGCGCAGACGGTCGGGCAGCTCTTCGGGCTTCGCATCGGCTGGGGGCTGATCTCAGGCGGAGCGCGCCCGGCGATGAGCGCGATGATCGGGGCGAACGTCTCCTCGGACACCTTCGGCCGCTCGTTCGGCATCACGACCTCGGCGATGTGCCTTGGGTTCGCGCTCGGGCCGCTGGCGGGCGGGGCGATGTCCTCGGCGATGGGCCTGCGCTGGCCGTTCGTGGTGATGGGCGTGCTGCAACTGGTCTGCGCCCTGCTGATCGGGCTCTACGTGCGCCCGATCGCTCACGCCGATCCCGAGGGCGAGGCGGAGGATGGGTCGATGGCGGCGAAATGACGGCCTGCAGCCGGAGGCTGTCACCTGCCACCGGCCTCGCTTCTTCGCACCGCCACCCACAGCGTGAAGCGCGCATTTCGCTGGGGGCGCTCGGGGAATGACAGCTTCAAATACTGCATCCGTTGCCCGGTTTCCTCGAACACCAGGCCCAGTCTGTCTGCGTGAGCCTGCACCCCTTCTGGAATGGGGCGCGGCTGTGTTGCCCACACGTACAGCACCGGGAACTGGTCGGGCGTTCGATCCGGCCCCTGATCGCGACCGATGCTGTATACCTCTCGTTCGGGAAACACCATGACCAGGTTCCCGGCCAGGTGATTTGAGCTGCCGACGATCGGCCCCGAAGCAAAATCCATCTCTCGAGTCGTCTGGCGGAGTGCTTCGACCGGGATTCGCCGGGGCGGCTCGCCATCGAAGTCCGGAGTCTTGTTCAGTTCGGCCACACGGAACAGGACCGCCGCCACGAATGCGGCCACGAGCAGACCAAGGAACACCCGCACCCGTCTCCCGTGCTCATCTTCGGCCTTCAGGCCCCCGAAGAGGTAGATGGGGAACGCGAGGACCGCCGGGGCCATCCAACGGGCTTTGATACTGCACACTCCAAGGGCGACCGAGCCAAGCGCAGCCAGCAGCACGCCCAGGACCATCTGCAGGCCGATGAGCTTCCGGCCATCACTTTCCGGCTTCAGAAAGCGCCCGGCCCCGAACAGGAACGGAAATATCACGAGTGCGGCGAGGGCCAGTGGTTGCGGGAAGGCAACAGTCGCCACAGCCGCGCGGGGGATTACGATCAATCGCTGCACGAGGCCGTCAGGACATTCCCCATCGGCCACGGACTGCCCGACCGTCATATCCGGACGGGGCTGCGCGAGCAGTTGTGAGTAGTAGGGCACGCAGATCACGACCGCCAGCAGGATGGTCAGGATCAGTCGGCGGTTGATGGTCGGGCGATAGCGCCTGACAATCAGGGCGGCGGCGCCCAGGGAGAGCGGGAAGATCGCGAAGTTATACTTGGCCATCATCCCACAGCCGATGCTGACTCCCAGCAGCGCATAGGCCCACCACGCATTGCTGCGAACAGCCGCAATGAAGGCGAAGAGCGTGACCATGACCGCGGCCGAGGCGAGGGTGCTGTGGGTCAGGTTCTGGTGGGAGTAGAATGCGAACTGGTAGACCAGCAGGTAGCTTCCAACCGCCAGGATGATCTGCCACTTGCGTTTGAGCACGGCGCAGGCGACGCCAAGGGTTGCGGCGTACATGATCGCGAGCAGGATGTAGCGGACAACTCCCGCGGCGAGCGGCCCCGGGCCGAACAGCCGCGAGGCCGCGTAGACCAGCCAGGTGTACATGGGCGGCTGTTCGAGGCCGTAGGCCCAGGAGAAATTCTGCGCCCAGAGTATCTGCTCCGCATCGTCCCAGCCCAGTCGCGCCGGGAGCATGAGCCTTAGGGCGAGGTGAAAGCCACAGTACAGCACGATGGCCAGCAGTGCTTTGAGCCGGAAGCTGCGCGGTTGATGGTAGAGCCCGGTCTCAGACATACGCGACTGTGCCAGCTCCTGAGGCTTTCAGATTTCGCTGCGGAAGATTATCTGTGGCATGTGCGGGGCGCCCTGGCCGGAGAGCCGTCGATCAGTAGTAGCCCATTCCCTCAAGCCTGCGGCGCAGCGCCGGGTCTTCACTCTCGGTGCGGCCGCGGGTTGATGAATGTGGCACGGCCTTCTCGCGCCATCGGTCGATGATCTGGCGCATTTCGTCGGCGACGGCAGGTCTGGCATCGAGGAGGCTGGTGGTCTCCTCGGGATCCCGCACCACGTTGTAGAGTTCCGTGTCCCCGGTCCCGGCGTCGATGTATTGCCAGTCTCCGCGGATACAGGAGATGATCTCCCCTTTGGCCTTCGACAAGTTGACATCCGGATTCGCCTCCCGGGCCCGCTCGAACCTGTCCTGGGGCCACTCGAGGCGCTGGCAGATGGCGAAGTCGCGCCCATCTCCCGCCGCTGCCTCACGCAGGTCCACGCGATCGGCCGCGCTCGGATGCAGGGAGGCCGGCGCGCCCGCGGCACGCGCGATCGTCTCGGCGATATCTCCAAGCTGCACAAGAGCCTCGCTGCGCTCACCCGCCGCCACCGCGCCCGGCCAGCGCACGATCATCGGCACGCGGATGAGCTGGCGGTACATGCCGGACGGCCGCCCGTGACCGGCGAGGCCGTGCTCCCCGAGCATCTCGCCATGATCGGCGCTGATGATGACAGCGGTATCCTCCCACTTCCCCTGTGCGATAAGTCGGTCGCGCAGGTTGCCGATGGTCGAGTCGGTATACGCGAGGGCACTGTCGTAGAAAACGTTGAGTCTCTCGACATCACGTTCGGTGCCGGTCGCTACAAGCTGACTCAACGCGCGCATCTTCCCCATCATCTCCCAGCGTTCGCTGAACGACAGTGGGGTGTCAGTGAGGCGCCGCATGTGCTCGCGCCGTGTAAAGAAGGGGGGGTGGCATCCCTGATTCCACAGCAGGCAGAACCATGGCGTGTCGGCGTTCTGGAGGAATTTCATCGCCAGCCTGTTGAGCTGGGCGCCGCCCTTGTCGGCCAGGCCCAGGCGAATGCCGAGGTACTTCAGAATGGGCTTCGCCACGGGGTGCTCGTAGAGGGGCATGCGAAAGTGATCAAATGACCGGTTGAGCCCGGTCTTAGGCCCCAAAAACAGGTTGGCCGACACCATGCCGGTGGCATAGGGCGTATCTGCCAGGGCATCGCCGATGGTGGGGAGATCGCCGGGGATCTCGCGATAGACCTCCGACTGGTGCTCCTGTGTTGCCAGACCGGTCATCAGCGAGTAGCAGGACGGGAGCGTCCACGTCGACTCGGCGTAGCACCTCTCGAAGACGGTGCCCTCTTCGGCGATGCGGTCAATGTTCGGAGTAGTCGGCTTCCCGTACCCGTAGCACGAGAACCGGTCGGCGCGGGCTGAGTCAAGCACGACAAGCAGTATGTTCGGGCGTGCGGTCATTCAGTGCCTCCTGGTGTGGGCTTCCCCCGTCGGCGCCTCCAAAAGAGATGGCGGGGCCGCTGATCGGTGCCCGACTCAATCGCTGGAGATTTGGTCGATCCCGTACTCCGTCCGCGTTCGCCCCGAGCGCTTCGTCTCGCGAGTAATCTGCTGGTCCTTTTCCGATGGGCCTCCGCTGGACCACGGGCGACCGTGATGCAGGTGCAGTGGTGCTATGGTGTAGCGTATCTGGATGGGCCGCACCCCGTTGTTGACCAGGCGGTAGCCAAGCTCCCGGTCCTCCAGCCCCCATTTCATGCGCTCGTCGTGCCCATTGACCGCCATGATGTCGGCTTTCCAGGCGGACGAGTTCCCGCCATGCCAGGTTTTGTCGGTGGGGGAGATGGTGTTCGCCAGCCTCGCCCAGAAGCCCTCAAGCCCCAGCTTGAGCAGGCGCTTGGTGAGGGGCACGCCGCGCTCGCGCAGCCAGCCGACCTCAAAGCACCGCCCGGTGCGCACGTCCTCACGCGTCAGTGCCTCACTGAGGTCCTTCGGCAGCCGGAAGATGCTGCCCGTCACGTAACAGCCCGGCCGGGCGTACTCCCGGTGGATGGCGACCATGTCGTCGCGGGGAATACAGTCTCCGTCCGAGAAGATCAGGTAGTCACCCTCCGCCTCGACCGTCGCGCGGTTCAAAACGCGGCATTTTCGATACCCTTTGTCCTCATGCCAGACGTGCCTGATCGACAGACCAGTCTGCTCCTGCGCGCGCTCGATGACCGCGCGGGTTTCCGGGCCCGAGCCGTCATCGGCGATCACGATGTCGAAGTCCCTGTCCGTCTGCTCCTCCCATCCCCAGAATGCCTTCTCGAGCCACTGCGGCATGTTGTAGGTGCTGATGATGACCGTGATGCGCACTACCCGTCGCCTCCGGGCTCCAGTGAGAGAAGCCCGAGCGCATGCTCGATCCCGGACAGGATCATCCCGTTCTCAGAGCCCGCGTGGATGAGTGTGAAGCCCTGCTCTGCGCGCATCTTAGCGTCCTCGGGTGTGCCACACGGGATGCCCACGGGTGTGCCGACCTCATTCGACTCCCGGAATACCCGCTGGATCATATCCTCGTGTTCGTCACAGCCCGGCTCCACGCCCATGGAGACGCTCAAATCGCCCGGGCCGAGGAAGAGGCAGTCAACGCCCTCGACGGCTGCGATCCCCGGAACCGCATCAACCGCCTCGACCGTCTCGATCATCAGCGCGACGAGCGTATTGTCATTCGCCGCGTCCCTGTAGTCATCGCCGAGAAAGCGCAGCCGCGCACCTCCGGAGGATCGCCCGCCACGTGGCGGATACTTCGCGGCGTGAACCGCCGCCTCGGCCTCCTCGACGGAGTTTACCATCGGGACGATCACGCCCAGCGCCCCGGCGTCCAGCGCTCGCCCGATGCGGAAGAATTCGTTCGACCCCGCGCGCACGATCGGCGCGCAGCCGGCCATGCCGACCACCTGAATTGCCTGGTACATCTTCTCGCGGCCCCAGGCTCCGTGCTGTTCGTCGATCCAGACCCAGTCGATCCCGCAGCGCGCGAACATCTCCGCCACGATCGTGTTGCCCAGTGAAATCGCGAGACCGAACGTCGGCTGTCCCGCGCGGACCTTCTCCAGCGGCGTATTCGGTACCATCTCTGTTGCCACTTCCCGCTCAGTCTTAGTATGTGCAGACGGCCTGCAGTTTCGCCTCGCGCAGCGGTGGGACCTGCCGAGATCTGCAGAGGTGTCATTTGCTATGCCGTGCGACCTCAAGGTATCCCAGCCCACACGGCGAACCTGCCCTCGACCGGCAACCCGACGCGGCGAGGTGGCGTCATGTGCAGAGTCAGCCTGATCCTGGTGAGCCTCACGTTTCTCTCAGTCTCCGTCTGTGGTGCGCAGCAATCCGGCGTTAACCTGTCCATCACCGACTCGGCGACTGTCGGCGGCCTGACAGTCGGCGGGACCGATGTCGCCGGCGAGGCGGCAGGTTGTCCGCTGGTGGAGCTTGCAGACGTCACGCGCGAGCGGGAGTTCGTCGCGGGAACCAGCGCCGGTGATGGGCGCTACGACTTCGAAGGGCTCGACGCCTCCGCGACCGTCACCCGTGAGCAGATCGGTGGGCGGTTGCGCGTGCAGGTTCGGCTTCAGGGGAGGCCGGGCGGCCCCGCCAGGGGCGTGCTGCTGCGGCTGAACTTCCCCGTGGGGGCGGTCGGGTGGCAGTGGCATGACGACATGCAGACCACGCGCGAGATCGGCGCCGGCGAAGTCTACGAGAACGTGCGGGCCCTGCGCGCGTGGCCGGACCTTCCGGAGTGGACCGACAAATCCTCGCTGCGCATCGGCGCGGCGAATCGCAACCCGTGGACGGTCCTGACCGGCCCGGTGGGCTTGTGCCTGGCGGCGCCGATGGACCGACCGTGCATCTTCCGCACCGCCTACGATGCGGAGGCGCAGCGGCTGCAGCTTGTCTACGACCTCGCGCTGTCGCCTGATACCGTGCCTCCGAACGAGTGGACGTTCGAGTTCGAACTATATGAGTGCGACCCGGATTGGGGCTTCCGCAGCGCTGTGCAGCGCTACTACGAGCTTCACCCCGAGTATTTCCAGGTCCACTTCGAGGACCCCGGGATGTGGATGGCCTTCAGCCCGTTGTCGCAGATCGACAACGTCAATGAGTTCCGCTTTGGGCTGCAGGAGGGCGCGCGGGAGGTCGCCTACGACGATAAGATTGATGTGAAGGATACGATCTACCTTACACACGCGGGGATGTTCGCGAATATCCCCGATCATGACCCCGAGAGCGACCCGCTGCCACCCTACGAGCGTCAACTGGAGGTCATGAGCGACAAGTTCGAGCAGCGCACGGGGGAGGAGGGCGTGTACGAGGCGGTCGGGCTCTTCGACGCCGAGGGAACATACAACATCATGCAGGCGCGCGTCTACGGGCACATAATCGCGCAATTCAACCTCGACCCCGAACTCGCCTACGGTGCGTGGACGCTGGAGGAGGCCGACCGGCGCACCGCGAGGATCCTCGAAAGGTCCGGCGGGGTGCTCGACGGGTTCTACTACGATGGGCTCTCCAGCGGCCTGAACTATCGCACCGAGCACTTCGCCACCTCCGCAGCCCCGCCGATGTGGGATCCGGTGGCCGAGAAGCCGGTGCTGAATAACTTCTTCTCGTCATGCGAGTTCGCGCGGGCTGCCGCCGAGAAGCTGCGCGAACAGGGCCAGATCACCATGATGAACGGGGCGTTCGGCTCCAGCTTCTACGTGGCGCCGTGGCTGGACGTGTTCGGGGGCGAGACCGGTCTGCGCATCTCTCGCGAAGAGATGAATTATCTGCGCGCGGTTGCCCACCACAAGCCGATTCTGACGCTGCTGAAAGGCAACTACGAACAGGTCCGCGACCACGAGCAGATCGAGCTTTTCCACAGGCGCTGCCTCGCCTACGGCATCTTCCCCGGCTTCTTCGACTGGTCGCCGAGCGGTCTTGGGCCGGGAAGCCGATACTGGGCACACCCGGAGTACTACGAGCGCGACCGCGGGATCTTCCGGAAGTACCAGCCCCTGGTGCAGACCCTCGCGGAGGCCGGGTGGGAGCCGCTGACCGGCGCGCGCTCGTCGAACGAGAACGTGTTCGTCGAGCGCTACGGTCCGGGGGAGGACGGCATCCTGTGGCTCACGCTGCTGAACGAGGACAGTGGTCCTCACACCACCGAACTGACCGTCGATGCGCGATGGCTCGGGTTCGACCTCGGCGGCGACGTGGAGTGCATGGACGTGCTGTCCGGCCGCGCCATCGAGCTTGAGCGCGACGGCGACACACTGTCCGCACAGATCGACATGGAGGCCGACGGGGTGATGATGCTGCAGATCACGAGCCCCGAGCAGGCCGCCCGCTGGCGCCTGGCGGAAGCCGCGGAGACAGTGGAACTCGGGCAGCGAATGCGTGCGGTGGACGCGGAGACCGAGCGCCCGGCGATTGCATTCGGCTGGCACCGAGACCACCAGGGCTACACGCGTGAGGAGACCGACGACGGCACCGCACTCGTGCTCGATGGCACCGACCGCGGCACGCAGGGCGCGTGGCAATGGGCGATGCTCTTCCAGGAGGAGGCGGCGCCCGCGACGATCCGCGTGCGTGTGGCGGGGGAAGGAGCCGAGGGGGACGGATTCTGCCGCCTGATGGTGAGGCACGCATGGGTCAGCCCCAGCTTCTCGCACTACGAAACGGAGTATATTGACTTCCCGAAGGGCACGTATGACTGGCGGGAACTGGAACTGACCATCGACATCGACCACCCGCTTCGCGCGATCTACCTCCGGCCCGAGATGCACGGGAACGTGGCAGGCAAGTTGAGGATAGCCTCGGTCACCATCGAGGACGAGTTCGGTGATGACTACGTGGTGAATCCGGACTTCGATCGATGGTACGAGCCACTGACAGACAGCCAGCGAGAGCGACTGAGCGCCGACAGTGAGGCGCTCCTGTCAGCCATCGAGCGGGCGCAGACCGACCTCGACCGCGATTCGCTGCTGGCGATCGGCGCGCTTACTACCGGTGTGCGGGACTGGATCGTCGAGAGTGGCGCCGCGAACGCGTGCCGCCGAATGCTGCGCGACGTGGAGACGGTGGAGCGGCACCTCGCGCAGACTCTGCTGAGCGTCCTCGGCATCCCCGCGCCGACGCTGGACGCCCCGTCCACGGTCGCGGCGGGCGACACGGTGCCGGTGGCCTTCGAGATCGGTGACACCGCGGGCCTGCCCGTGAGCACGTCAGTGCGCGTGGACGGTGACGCTACGGTGGAAAACGCCGATGGCGGGCAGGCCCTGCACGTGCCGGCGGATGCGGAGGTAGGGGAGAGGCTCGCGCTGGTCGGCGAGGCGCTGGTCGGGCCCGAAGATCGTGCGGCGCCGATCCGCGCGACCAGACAGGTGGAGGTCGTCGCGCCTCTCGACCTCCAACTCGCCCCGGAGGGCACAGACCACGAGACAGGCGCCTTCCGCGTCGCGGCCACGCTCCGGAACAACCGCGTGGCGGCGGTGGATGCGCGCGTGACGCTCGAGGCGCCCGAGGGCTGGGCGGCGCCGGACGCCCGCAACGTATCGCTTGCAGGAGGCGGCGAGGAGCGCCTCAGCCTGCTGGTGCAGCCGCAGGAGGGCGCCGAGGCCGGGGCGGTGCAGATCGCGGCGACCGCAGTCGCGGGCGAGAATCGGGCCCGGGACAGTTCGAGGATGCTCTACATCCCGGCGGAGGCGAATCTGATGCGCAACCCCGGGTTCGAGGACGGGCTCACGGGCTGGAGTCAGAATACCGATCGGGAGGCAGTCGTGGACACGGAGGTCGCGCACGGTGGCGAAGCCTCGGCGCGGCTGCGTAACGATACAGGCGGTCAGCGGTCCGGCATCTCCCAGACGGTGACGCTCAACCAGGAGCGCCCGTGCCCGATCTTCGTGCGGGCGGCGAGCCGTTGCGAGGGGATATCGGGAGCGCCGAGCCGGAGCTGGTCGCTGTATGTGGATATCTACTACACGGATGGCACGCCCCTGTACGGGCAGACCTTCGACTTCGACCCGGGAGACGAGCACTGGCAGATCGGCGAGTTGGTGATCGAGCCGGAGAAGCCGATCCGCAATGTGAACGTCTATCTGCTCCTCCGCGACCGGGCGGGGACGGTGTGGTTCGACGATGTCGCGGTGATGGAGGACCCGCGCCGCAAGGGGAACCTCGCGCGGGAAGCGGCCATCGAGGTGGATTCGTCGTATACGAGCTATGACGCAGAACCGATCAATGACGGGATCTGTCAGCCCGCCGAGGACGCGCACTGGACGGACAAAGCGTGGGCCTCGGCGGAGACGGAGGGGGCGCACTGGATCGAGCTTCGCTTCGACGAGCCGCGCACGATTGGCGGTGCCGCGATCTGGTGGAGCCTCGACGGGGGCATCGCCCGCACCTCGCAGGAGGTAACGCTGCAGATGGGTGTGGATGAGGGCTGGCGGAATGTGGCGACGGCGCGGCCCGATGAGCCGGTCGAGCGCACGCAGATTCAGCTCGACGAGCCCGTGACCGCCGATCGCTTCCGGATATACCAGCCGGCCGGGAAGGGCCCGGCCGGCCGCGCGAACCTCATGTGGGTGCGCGAGGTGGAGCTGTTCGTGGCGGAGTAGGTCACGGCCCCGCCGCGAAGTTCTCTGCGACCTCCTCAGCGGACAGCGCGCGATCGTAGATCGCCACCAGGCGGATTGTGCCCAGCCACGTTCGATCGCGCGTGAGTTCGTTCGCCAGCCCCAGGCGGTACTGATCGCTCCAGACCGACAGGTCGCCGGGCACCTCGCGCTCGGCCACCTGCTGACCGTCGATATAGAGCCGCGCCGTGCCATCCGCGCTGCGGGTGTACACAACGTGAGCCAGGTCCGTCGTCAGTGAGCCCTTCGGCCCCTCCAGCGGCGGCGTTCCGTTCGCGGATGTCCGCGTGGTGCGGAAGCGCACGATGTAGCGGTCGCCCTCCTGGCCGAGTGTGAAGTTGCGCTCGCCCGGGTCCTTCGACAGCGTTACGATCCGCGCGGGGCCCGCCTGATCGAGGCGCGCCGGCTTCACCCACGCCTCGATTGTCGCCGCACCGCTCTGCACGATGGCCCCGGAAAGCTCCGTTGCCGGGCGCTGGGAGGCGATCAGCGAACTCTGGCTGACCACGAGTTCGCCACCGAGCGCGTCGGCCCCGCTTCCCTCCTCGATTGCCAGCGGCAGCGGCTGTTCCACCTCGCTGCCATCTGCGATCACTCCCTCATCAAGGGCCTCGAAGTCGTAAAGCGCCACGATCCCTTCGCTGACCCGCGGGGCGTGCTCGGTCCACGTGAACGTGGCGGTGGTTCCGGGCGGGATCGTGTTCGGTGTTACCCATCGGTCCGTCACGTCGCTGACGGAGAGCGTATACTCCCGAGGCGTCATCGGGGTCGTCTTCAGTGTGACCAGCGTGCCGGTTGCGGACAGGTTCGCGTCGCGCACCATCACGTCCGGCTGCACGGCATAGTTCTCGGCGCGCTCGGCGGGGACCGGATCGAGCGGCTCAGAGAAACGCACGTGGACCTGCTCGGGGTCGCCTCCGGCGGAGATGGAGGCGACCTTCGGTGCGGTGGTGTCCGGCCGGGCGCTGCGCAGCACCAACACCCAGTCCGGGTCCTCGTCTCCGGTCGGGGGCATGAAAAGGCGCGGGTCATCCTGCTCGAACTCGCCCGCCTCCTGTTGCGCACCCGAGCGCGGGTTCAGCCACTCCGCGCGGACGCCTTCGCCGCCGATCCGTCGCAGATCGACCGACGTCGCGGTGTACGCGGGGAAGTACGCCACCGCGAGATCGCCCGCGTCCGTGATCGCCGCGGGTATATGATAGCCGTCATCTGGGTTGTCGGGGATAAGCTCCGGCATCGGCCGCAGGCGCGTCCAGTCGATCGATTCCATGAACTCGCGGACGTGCCCCACGTGCCTCGCGCCGGGGAAGTCCATCGCGGTGCGCCACCCCACGTGCGGCTGATAGCGTGCCGCTTCGCCCTCGCGGGAGAACTGGAAGATGCCGTTTGCGCCGTAGGTGTGGCCGCAGGCGCCGGAGAGTACGCCGGTCCAGGCGGCCTTGCGCACCTCGTGGTCATCCACGCGCGGGCCGGAGTCGCGCAGGCCGTGGATGATGTTCTCGTAGCGCGGCTCCCCGATCAGCGTGGGCTTGACCGGCTCCAGGGCGTAGTCTGTCAGTACGCGCCGGTGCTCGGGGTAGCCGATCGAGTGCGCGGTCTGGATCATGTTGAGGTCCAGCCACTCGTCCTCGTGGAAGAATTGGGCCGACGAGTGCCCGCCACCGCGCGGGTGATAGGTCATCAGGTGCGGAAGCTCTTCGCCATCGGCGATCCCGGCCGCAATCTGCCGGAAAACGTCCTCGTGGCCGTCGGGGAGGCGGTCGCCGCCCAGCACCCAGACGATATTCGGGTAGCCGCCGAGTCGAACTCCGAGCCAGTTGCCGTATGCGTACGCATTATCGGCATTGATCGTCTCATTGACGGTGACGAAGTCACCCCACGCGGGGAGGAGAGCCATGACGATTCCACGCTCGGCGGCCATCTCCACAATGCGGGCGACGCGGTCGAAGTACGCGGGGTTGGGAGTGGTGGGATCGCCGTCGAGCCATGGCATCTCACCGTTCTCATCCGGGTCAGAGCGCCACTTCAGGACCGCCTGAACCACGTTGAAGCCTTTCGCGGCCCTGTTGTCGAGGTACTCCGCGGTCTCGCTCTCGGTCAAACCCGTGAACAGCCCCCACGCCGTGTCGCCCAGCCAGAAGAACGGTGCCCCGTCAGCGTCGGTCAGGTAGCGGCCGCTGTCATGCACCCGCAGTAAGAGCCTCTGCCCCTGCGCCGCGGCGGGCCCTGCAAGCAGGCCCAGTCCGAATACAGCAATCCCTGCGATAATCCCCATCTTCGCAACGGTCACGACACTCACCCCGCCGATATGACTGATGGCAACTACACTTCAGAACGCTCGTGTTGAGCGGCAGTTCCGCATCAGAGGGCAAATATTGCCAGACTCGAAGGCGGCGCCACACACCTGCATCCCCCGGCACAATCATGCGTTTCGTGTGGCCAGGTATCCCTTCCGGCCTGCCGCCGCTTGCCCTATCCGATCGCCTGCGTGGTCCGCAGCAGCTCATGGCCCGGCTGTGAGTAGCCGCCGCAGTTGCACACGTAGCGATCCGGCTGCTGGTCGTGGCGGTTAAACTCATCCTCGAAAAGCTGCCACGTGTTCCGCTGCTCGCGGCAAAACGCGTAGGGTGTCTCTGGGCTTACGCGCTGAAGCTCATCGAAGACAAAGCGGTAGATCGTGTGCCGGAACTCGTCGGGGATTTCGTCGCCGCGCGGGAACTCCTCGCGGTCGTCGGTACGCATGACCTCGACGAACTCAGGGTCCAGCAGATCCAGGTCAAAGTCCCTCTGAAGCTGCTCCCAGGTGACGTACCGCAGTGTCTCGAAGGTGATCACGTCCGGGTTGCATTTTTTGAAGAGAAGCTCGATCATCTCGCGCATCTCCTCGCGCCAGTTCTTCACCGGGATCATGGGGGAGAAGCGGTGCCGGACGTGATAGCCGGCCTCCTCGCACTTGCGCGAGGCCTCGATGCGCTCCTCCATCGGTGCCGAGCGCCACTCGAAATCGCGGGCCTGTGTCCGCGTTGAGAGGCTCCAGCAGCAGACCGTGTGCCCGCGGTGATCGTAGTCAAGCATGAAGTCTACGTTGCCTGACTTACCAACGTAAAGCTCGAGGAACTGGTCCTCGCGACCCGCGAAGAACTCGATCATGAGCTTCGAGCCACCGTATTCCGGCTCAAATGCGACCGTGTCGGTGCCATTGTCGTACTGGAAGAGCCCCTGGTTCGGCGCGTGTTCGGCGATCAAACCGGGCAGGGCCTCGACGTACTCCTCGATGTTGGTCATGATATTGACGTAATGCCCCAGGCCGCAGTACGAGCAGCGGTAGTGGCAGCCCCAGATGGTGTGCAGTTGCCACGCGGGCGAGCAGAGCATCCCCCGCTGAGGGGGGGGCTCAGCGGTTCCCCCGCAGCGCCCGTGGAAGCCGTCATACCCGCCCAGGGGGTACCCACCCCTTTTGAGGCACGGGTTCGCCTCGATGCGCGCCTCGCGCTGATGCTGTGTCTCGCCGAGGTGCTCGCGGTTGAACACCACCACGGGGTCGATGTCCATGTGCATGCCGTGGCGACTGGATCCGACGATCTCCGGGTCGGTCATGACCTCGCACAGGCGGTCTTCATCGACATGCTCGACGCTGTCGGGATTCAATTCGGGCACCATGCGCTCGACGCGCGCGGCTGCCCGTGGCTCGTCCATGACGCCTTCAACTATGAGTACTCTTTCCGCCTTCAGCGGTTCCATGCTGCACCATCATCTCCTGGTTGGTTCTTACGTATCTCCGTCCATCTTCCACGGCTTTCGGATACGGAAGCGATTCTCGAACGTGTTCTCTATAGCCTCTCGCTCCTCGAGATGGATCATGCAGGCGCGCATGCAGCCCCGACTGCCGCAGACAGCAGAGGGGTGGTGGTAGCTCTCCCAGGCATTTGCGGAGTAGGGGACCTCCGTGTTCGCGAAGCTGAACGCCCCCGATCCGGCGTATGAGAGCATCTCGCTGCGCGCCGCGCCCTTCTCCTCTCCCGTGAGCGTGTCGATGTACTCCGCCACGTGCTCCGGCAGAAATGGCGAGTACTCCCGGGTGCCAACCTGGTAGACAGCCGCGCAGCGCTCTTCATCCAGCGCGCCCCACTCGACCTCGTGGCCCGCGAGCGTCACCTTCACCGATTCCTCGGCACTGAGCGCATCCCCCGGACACTCCTCCACGCATCGCATGCACCGGTCGCACAGGGTGCCGGGTTCGACGATCGGGTCAGGGTCCAGCGGCGCATCGGTGATGATGAACGCGAAGCGCTGTCGCGGGCCGAAACGCGGGGTCAGGAACACCTTGCTCCAGCCGATCTCACCCATGCCGCACAGGTATGCGGCGATCCGGAAGTGCAGGAAGACGTCGGGTTTCGGGTAGCCGTCGCGCACCGGCTCGCCCACGCCGCAGCCCATGCGGATCGAGGTGTTCTGGTAGAGCACCGCTTCGTAGCGGTTATCTTCGAGGAAGTCGCCGACCTCGCGGAGGGCGATCGGCGCATACACGTCGTTGATGTTCGCATAGCCCAGCGCCGGGTAGCCGGAGAAGTACGTGCCCTCCTCAATCCCGCGCAGCAGGCCCCGGTGCACGCGGAAGCCCAGCCCGATCACGGATTTCGCTTCGGGGAAGATGTAGCGTGGGTCGTTCTGCAGTGGCGCGGCCTCAAAGCGCTCGATATCGCCGATGCCGACGATATCCGCGCCGGATGCGAGCGCACATTGTTTGACCTTTTCAGCAGTGATCATGCATGGATTCTCCTGCACTGTCTATGCTTTGCTTACGGCTGCGGATGCTTGATCCGCAGGTACTCCTCAAGGTCCAGTCGGTCGTATTCGGACTGCCAGCTCAGCAGCGGCGGCGTATATGGCGCGCCGCCCTCGGCATCGGTTCGCCGAATTCGCTCCCAGGCCTCCTCGCCCAACTCCGGATCTCCGTCCAGCACCGTCATCAGTTAGAGTTGATCGTTCATGGCGAAGAGCGAGCCGGCGACCGATCCGCGCAGCAGCCCGCGCGCGCCCCCGTAGAACTGTCGGTTATGCGCGACTACCTGCCAGTTGATCGCATCGCGCTCCGAGTACGCCTCCAGATACTCCCGATACGGCGCCGGGTCGTCGGCGTGGCGCGCGGCGGACGCCACGGCCTTGAGCATCACGCCGGGGTCCCCGCGCGTCTGCAGCACG
>CAZAHB010000066.1:0-24045 GCA_964484945.1 uncultured Armatimonadia bacterium
CGCGAGAGCTGACACCAAGCTGCTCGGCGATGTCGTTGAGTTGCTTCGCTGAGTGCTTTTCGCCCTGTGCCATCCACAGGTGCGGTTCGAGCAGTTCAACGTCGTAGTCTTCGAAGTCGATCGCCGACTTGAGGTGGTAGGGCACGCTCTGGATGTACGGGCAGACGAAGCTGTCGGTCATCCGGTCATCCGGGCAGGGGAGGTTGATCACGCTGGGCAGGAAGAGATAGTCGATCTCCTTATTCTCCAACAGGTCGAGCACGTGCCCGAGGTTGACTTTGTTCGGGAAGCAGGTTTCGGCCACTGAGCGTTCCGCTCCGGTGTGGGCGATGCGCTTGTTGGTCTTCGACGAGAGCACGACCTCAGCGCCCAGTTCGGTCAGGAATGCGTTCCAGAACGGGAACAGCTCGAAGTACAGCAGTGCCCGAGGCATGCCGACTCGCGGTGCATCCTCCGGCAGCTCTTCGTCGCTGGTGTACGCGTCGCGGAGCATGCGCTCGCGCTCTGTAAACAGGTCCGGGATGTGGGAGAAGTCCTCGTCGGATTCGCGGACATCGTACTTCCCGCAGCGGTCGCCGTAGAACAGCGGCTGCTCGCCCTCGATGATGACCTTGTTGATCTCACAGCGATTCGGGCAATCGGTGCATTCGAAGCTCTCGATGGTGTACTCGACATCGGACAGATCGAAGCCCTTGAAGCTACTGCCCTCACCGTCGTCGGCCTCCATGGCGATGACCGCACAGCCCAGAGCGCCGGTGTTCTCGTTGTGCGGCGGAACGGTGATCGGCTTGCCGGTCACCATCTCGAACGCGGCCACCGTGGCCTTATTGAATGCCGTGCCGCCCTGGAAGAAGATGTTGTCTCCGACGCGGCGGTCTTCCACCACGCGGTTGAGATAGTTCGCAACGATCGAGTAGCTCAATCCAGCGGCCAGATCCGGCGTGTCAACACCGGCCTGCTGGTGCTTGAGAAGCTCTGACTCCATGAACACGGTGCAACGCTCACCGAGGTTCGCCGGCGCTTCGGCCGACAGCGCCTCTTCGGCGAACTCGTTCTTGATGGAGATGCCGAGCTTCTCCGCCTGCTCCTCCAGAAACGAGCCGGTTCCTGCGGCGCAGACCTTGTTCATCGTGAAGTCCACGACGACGCCGTTGTCGATGCTGATGTACTTCGAGTCCTGCCCGCCGATCTCGAAGATCGTATCGACCGTCGGGTCAAGCTGCACCGCTCCGCGTGCCTGTGCGGTGATCTCGTTCTTCACCACGTCCGCGCCGATGAAATCGGCGATCAGGTAGCGACCCGAGCCGGTGGTGCAGGCCTTGCGGATGTTCACGCGGTCGCCGATGGCGTCGCCGGCGGCCTTCAGGCCCTTACGGACTGCCTCGATGGGGCGGCTGGCGGTCATAAGGTATTCCTTGTGCAGCACCGTCCCGTCTGCGGCCATGACCACGAGGTTCGTGGAGATCGAGCCGACGTCCACGCCGAGGTAGGCGTCCACGACTTCGCCCTCTTCGGGCGGAATTACCTCCGAGGGATATATCTCGCTGTCTTCGAGTGCCAGCGGCTCGAGGCGCTCGCGATCGTCGGCGACGAGTTGGTGGCCCTCAAGCTCGCTGATGGCGTCGAAATTGACCTCGGGGAAGCCGTCATCGATTGCCCGCATGGCCGCGCCGATCGCGCCCATCGAACCGAAGTGCTCGGGGATGACCAGCTCTTCTTCGGGAATCTCGTACACGTCGTGGATAGCTCGGATGATACCTGGATTCGCTGCCACGCCGCCCTGGAATGCGACGGGGACTTCCAGATCTTTGGCCGAGCCGACCGTGGACTTGAAGTTGCGAACCAGCGCATAGCACAGCCCCGCAACGATGTCCTTGACCGGTGTGGCCATCTGCTGGAGGTGGATCATGTCGGACTTGGCAAACACTGAGCAGCGACCTGCCACGCGCGGCGGGTTCTCGCTTTCGAGGGAGATCTCGCCGAACTCGTCGATCGAGAGGTTCATGCGCACTGCCTGCTGATCGAGGAACGAGCCGGTCCCGGCGGCGCACATGGCGTTCATGTTGAAGTCCGACACCTCGACATCGCTGTCCCCCTCGCCGGGCCGCACGAACATCAGCTTCGAGTCCTCGCCGCCGATCTCAATGATCGTGCGGACCTCCGGATAGAGCCGGCCGGTGCCCGTGCCCTGGGCGACGCCCTCGTTGACGAATGACGCGTAAATGCGATCGGCAACGAGTCGCCCGGCGTTGCCCGTGGCGGCCACGCCGAGCACGTTCTCCTCTCCGAGACCCTCGACTGTCTCGCGCAGGGCAGTGCCCGCCGTCTGGATCGGACGCCCGTTGTGTCGGATATACTCCGTCTCAACAACATCCCCATTGCTGTCGAGGACTGCTATGTCAACGCTGACTGAGCCGACATCGATTCCAACATAGAAGCTATTCCCATCAGCCATCAGAAACCCTATCCTCCACTGCGACCGTGTTGCTGTTACCGAATGCGCTCTCCCCACGGGATAAGTGTACGTCCAGAGCGCGCGGCGACTCACAGACGAGCCTCCGCTGCGTGATCCTTGTGGTATACGAACGACGACCAGGGGCGCGCGGACGTTCTCGCGCGCTGTGACCGTGCGTGCGCCTGCACGCCCGGACGGTACCCGGGCGCGGAAGCATTATTATACATGACAGTAGCGCCCCGTGCAATTGCTGACCTGGGCTTTTCGACGATATGGAAGGCCCTGCGGCCCTTCCCGTCGAATCTGCCCGCCGACGTCACGATATACGTCTGGAGGGACAGACAATGGCTCCGCAGATTGCGATGTACACACTAATCGGCAAGGAACTCTCACTCGAGGACTGCATTCAGCTCACCGCCGACTCCGGCTTCGACGCGATCGATATCCGCATGCGCGACGATGGCGACCACATCATGCCCGACATCTCCGATGAGGAGGCCGAGGATGTCCGGAAGATGGTCGAGGACACCGGCATGCACGTGTCGGGCCTGACCACCTACTGGGAGGCCGGGAAGGTCGATCGCGAGGAAGCGCGCGCCGAACTGGACGGCATTGCGCGCTCGCTGGAGGTCGCGAGCATCCTCGGCGCGGGCTTCATGCGCATCTCCTCGGGCGACTACTCGCGCGAGTATGACTACGAGGTGCACCGCGCGGCCTTCCGCGACCAGATGATGCGCGTGGCCTCGATGGCCGCCGCGCATGACATCATCGTCACGCCCGAGCAGCACGGCGGCCGCTACATCGCCTCGGCCGGGCAGTGCATGGACATGCTGCGCGGCCTCGAGCACCCGAACCTGGGCGTGGTCTTCGACCCGGGCAACGCGGTGAGCGAGGGCTTCGAGCGACCGTGGGTGCAGGTGCGGATGCTGGGCTCGTGGATCAAGAATGTGCACGTGAAGAACCGCATGACCGCCGAGGGCGACGCGCAGAGCCACGCGCGCCTGCCGGGCGGGAACGTGCGCATCCCCGACGGCGTGCTGGACTGGGACGAGATCGCGGACGAACTCGCGGCGGTCGGCTACGACGGCTACCTCACCTGCGAGGACTTCGCGAGCTTCGACTCGATCGAGGAGAAGTTCGCGTGGAATGCTGACTCGTTGCGGGAGCTTGCACCGAGGGGGGAGGAGGGGCAGGGGGAGGGGGGGGGGGGGAGGGGGGAGTGGGAACGGCGGACGACTGAGGGCTGACGACTGACGACCGATGACCTCAGGAGGCATGTGGCGCGGACGTTTGCGCATCAGACTCCGAAAGGATCGCCTGCGATCCTCGGGGCGCCCTGCCCGTGCGCCGCTCCGTCGTTCCGGAGAGGTCGGCCCCCGTGCCGACCTGTGCCGTTCGCCTTTGCCGTCCGGAGGGCCGCATCTGCGCCGGTTCCCGCGGATTGACGACTGAAGCCGCCTCTGCTATGATGCTAAATAGCAACATATGATGCTTTTTCACATCAGTGGAGGTGACGGACATGTGGCTCCTGAATCCGCTGGATGACATCCTGTCCTCTGGCGTGAAGGTCAAGGTCCTGCGGGCGATGGCTCTTGCGCCGGTCCCGCATAATGGCCGGGAGATTGCGCGCCGCGCGGGCACGGATCCGGGCTACACCTCGCGAGTGCTCGCGGACCTTGTGGCCTCGGGGATCGTGCACAGGCGCGATCAGGGGCGCGTGTACACGTACCGGCTCACCGACGACGGCCTCGATCTCGTCGGTCGGCTGACGCAACTGTTCGCGGCGGAGCAGGCGCGCTCGGAGCGCGCCGTCGAGGAACTCACGAGCAAGCTGGCGGAGGCGATCAGCATCATCCTCTACGGCAGCGAGGCGCGCGGGGAGGCCGAGGCGGGCAGCGACACGGACCTGCTGATCGTGGTCGAGCGCAGGACCGAGGAACTGGATGACAGGATCGCGGAAGCATGCTTGGAGGTTGCCGAGGAGTACTCGCTGGCGCTCTCCTGGCATGTGGTTGACCTCGACCGGATGCGCGAGTGGGAGCAGACGGACAACGACTTCTGGTGTAACGTCCAGCAGGACGGGATTCGACTGGCCGGGGAATCGATCGGGAGGTTGAAGAACCGTTGGCTGACTGGCAGGGCTTCCTGACCCAGGCGCGGCGCTTCTGGGATGTTGCGGAGGCGTCGCATGACCCGGAGCACGCGAACCAGGCTGCGAGCAACGCCATCCATGCGGTGATAGCCGCAAACGATGCCCTGTGTCTCTACCTTCTTCACGAACGGCCCGGAGGGGACTCGCATACCGAAGCTTCGCGGATGCTCCAGAGGGCCTGCAAGGGCACGGCGTGGGAGCGGGAGGCGGCAAGGAAGGCTCGGCAATATGCGCAGATCGTCCAGTTGAAAAACGCCGCTCAGTACGAGGGACAACTGCTTCGCCCGGATGACGTTGCCCGGATCATGACACAGGCGAAGCGATTCCTCGACTGGGCTCAGCGCGTGCTGCCAGACACTTGATGGGAGGGACCGAGGAGCCCCAATGCCCCGCATTCAGGTACTCGATGAGCAGATGGCCAACCGCATCGCCGCCGGGGAGGTGGTGGAGCGGCCCGCCAGCGTGGTCAAAGAGCTGGTCGAGAATGCCCTCGACGCCGGCGCTGAGCGTATCGAGGTGACGCTGGAGGAGGGCGGCAAGCGTCTCATCCGCGTCACCGATGACGGCTGCGGGATGGACGCTGAGGACGCCGTCACCGCGCTGGAGCGCTTCGCCACCTCCAAGGTCGCCGAGCCCGGCGACCTCGACCACATCGCCACCATGGGCTTCCGCGGCGAGGCCCTGCCGTCGATCGCCTCCGTCTCGCAAATGCGCGTCACCACCCGCCCGCATGACGCCGACGAGGGAACCATGGTGACCGTCGAGGGCGGCGAGATCACCGACGCGCGCACCACCGGCTGCCCGCCCGGCACTACCGTGGAGGTCGCGAAGCTCTTCTATAACACCCCCGCGCGCCGCAAATACCTCCGCACCACCGCCACCGAGCGCGGCCACTGCACCGACTGGATCGCATGGCTGGCGATGGCGCGGCCCGATGTGGCGATGAAGGTCACGCACGATGGCACGGTCCTGCTCGCCTGCCCCGGCCGGGGCGACCTGCGCTCGGTGGTCAGCGAGATCCACGGCTCGAACGTGGCGCGGCAGATGATCCCCGTGGACATGGACACCGGCGCGGTGCGCATCCACGGGCTGGTCTCGCGCCCGGAGTTGACGCGCACCACCCGCCGCCACCAGGTTTTCATCGTCAACGAGCGCTACGTGCGCAGTCGGTCGCTCGGCCACGCGCTGCGCGAGGCATACGGTATCCTGCTTGCCAGCCGGCGCAACCCGCTCTGCGTGCTGCATCTGGAGGTGCCCTCGGAGCTTGTTGACCCGAACGTGCACCCCACGAAGATCGAGGTGCGCTTCCGCAATCAAAGCGAGATGCACAACCTCACCCAGCAGGCCGTCGAGGAGGCGCTGGAGGAGGCAGGCCTTCGCCCGGGCCGCAAGGCCGACCGGAAGCCCGGGCTCCCCGACGGGCGCGCCGGGCGCTGGAAGGGCCCCGGCGTCGAGCAGCAGACGCGCGCCCGCCGGCTGCGCGTGAATCCCTTCGCCGACAGCGTCGATGAGCGCGATGACGGGCTTGAAGTGCATTCGGACGAGCCTGCGACCGAGGTGGCGTTCGAGCGCGGCGAGTCGGCGGATGGCGAGGAGGCGTTCGTCCCCGAGGATCGGCTGGAGCCGCTGGGGCAGGTCGCGGCCACGTACATCGCCTGTCGGGCAGGGCGGGACCTGCTGCTCGTGGACCAGCACCGGGCGGCCGAGCGCGTGATCGCCGATGAGATTGCCGACACCGAGGAACCGGTTCGGCGGCAGATGCTGGTGCTGCCGATGACGCTGGAGCTGACGGGGGCGGAGCTGGCGGCGGTGGAGGAGCATTGCGAGCAGCTCAACGAACTGGGCTTTCAGCTTGAGCCCTTCGGGGGTTCGGACTACATCTGCCGGGCGGTGCCCGCATCGCTGGTTGACGGGAACCCCGAGGAGGCGTTGCACGAGATCATCGAGGAGCTTGCCGAGTGGGGAAGCTCCGACCAGGGGGATCTGCGCGAGAAGCTGGTGGCGACCGTGGCCTGCCATGCGGCCATCAAGAGCGGGCAGGCGCTGACGGATCGCGAGGTGCATGAGCTGATCGAGGCGCTCAACGCCAGTGCAACGCCGGCGATCTGCCCGCACGGGGATCCGATTATCATCACCATCGAGGGCGACGAACTCGACCGGAAGTTCGGTCGCGATACCAGTGGCAGCGCCTGAAATCGGGCAGGACAATCCTTCCGGGCCGGGAATCGCATGAGTGAGGACGTCAGTTGCGGGGCATCATACTGCCCGCACGGACACTGAGGAGGCCTGGAAGATGAAGAAACGTAAGCCACTGATCATCGCGCTCATGGCATTGCTGGGTTCGGCGTTCGCATTGACGATCGTGGGATGTGCCGAGCAGCCTGATGTGACCTCGGAGACCGTCGAAGAGGCCGATGAGGCTCTCGAGGAGGAGACCGTGGAGCCGGTCGAGGAGCCGGGTGAGCGTGTCGAGCCCGGTGTGGACGTGGAGCAGATGCCGACGGATGAGCCTGCCCATGTGCAGCCCGAAGAGATGGAAGAAGAGCCACAGGGCCCGACAGAGCCCGGCGTGGAGTCAGATGAGCTTGACCCGATTGAGACCGGACCCGAGGGCGGCGGCGTGGACGTAGAAGAGATGACCGAGGACCAGCCGCCGCATGCTGAAGAAGACGGTGGCTGATCGCGTAGGATATTGCCTGTGAGGACGCATGGTTCAATGACCGCCCGCTCCGGCCGGGGCGGGCGGCTCGCCCCGGGGGGCGGGATCTGACAGGAAAGAGCAGAATGTGCACTAACCGCATGAAGGGAGATCGCTCCCGACGGCGAAAGATAAGACTCAGTATTTGCCGAATCACGCGAAGTCTGCGCAAAAGTTGGTGGAGGGAGGACTGACTGCCGGCGAAAGCGAATAGGCGGGCACGGCGATACGCATTTGCCGGTGGTAGGATCTGAAAGCAGCCAACGAAAGCACATCCGGGCGGCCTGCCGCGTGGGATCCGCAACTGGCGCGGGAGGCGAACGGACCGCCGATACGGCGGTCACAGAAAGGGAGCGAGACCATGAAGCGAAGGAGACTCCTGCTGATCGTGATAGCCATCCTGGGATTGCTCGTGGCCCTGGGATTGCAGGGATGCGGGTTGTTCGGTGGCGGTGGAGATGACGGAGATAGCGCCGAAGGAGAAGCAGTCCAGGGCGAAGCTGGCGAAGGTGCTGAGGCCGGAGAGGCTCCCGGACCGGGTGGGGGCGGCCGGGGTGGCCCGGCCGGGGGGGGGGGCAGGGGAGCCCCGGGCCCGGGCGCGGAGGGGCCAGGACCAGGCCCCGGCGCGCCGGCCGGTGCCGCCTCCGCGGCAGACGCGGGCAGCGCGGACGAACGTGTCAGCGATGCCATGGCGGCAAAGCACGATGGTAATTACGCAGCCGCGCGCGACGATCTGGAAAAGGCTCTTGCCTCGAATCCGGATGACGCAGAGGCCCATCGAATCCTCGGCTGGATTTACGCCGAGATGGCTGCTTCGGGGCAGCCGTCGATGAAGGGGCAGGCCCTCGAACACTTCCAGGCCTACCTCGAGTCGGATGAGGCAGGCGGCAGTGATGCCGAGGAAGTTGAGGACGCGATCGAACGGATGCAGTAGCCTCGGTCGCGGTATCAGAGCAATCAAGCGGCGCGCCCTCCTTTGGGGACGGGCGCGCCGAAATTGTTCTCCTGCCGGCTGGCGATCGCTGACGGGCGCTTACTCCAGCAGGCTGTCGATTACGTCCGCGAATGTCTCGAACGGGTAGTAATCGATGCCCTGCTCGTCCATCAGGTCGGCGAGATGGTCTTTGGCGAAGACGATATCGGCCTGCATCGCAGGACAGCGGTCCGAATAACCATCCCCGATGTAGATTACTCTGTCATACTTCAACTGCAGCCGCGACAGGTGCCCGGACTTGCAGTTTCCACACTGAAGGCAATCCTCGTTGGAGTGAGGGAATGTGATCTCCACACCATCCTCCGTCAACGTCCCCTCATTGACGTAGCGCGCGATACACTTGCGCGGGTCCTCCGGATCGGGATCACCGTCACAGATCTCGAAGCCCATGCGCCCCATCAGCCGGTCGAGGTAGAAGCTCAATCCGTCGGATGCCACCACCACCTCGGCGCCGGCAGCGCGCGCCCGTTCGACAAACTCCGGGAAACGCTCGTCGGTCTCCAGCGAGTCGATCAACTCCAGCATCTCGTGGGGGGGCAGATCCACCAGCCCCCACTGGCCCGACAGGCACTCGATCGAACTGATCTCCTGGTCGCGCCAGCGGTACTCCCAGTCCCACGCCTCGTCAAGGCCAAGTTCTTCGAAGACCACCCAGCCGGTGTCTCGCTTCGTGATCGTACCATCGAAATCGCTCATCACCAGATCGCCCGGCCGCAGCGCAAGGTCCTCTGCGGTCGAGCGTTTCGCTTCAGTCATGTCGTCGTACACCTCAGGATGCGAATCGATCGGTGCGCGCAAGCAGTATAACACAGCCACGCTTGGTCGGCGAGGTCGGGACGGTTCATTGGGGCGGGGCCCTGCGGGGTTCCGGAGCTTTCTTTGCTGCCGACCGGCATTCCAGGATTAATGTTTTCTAAAGTTGGTCATCGCCCCTTATGTAACGTATAATACAATAGCTCGAAATAATAAACAGAGACGCCATCAATCTGCAATATGCGGGCGCGGTGCTGTCCGCATCGGCCCGACAGTCGGTGCAGTCAATCTGCCCGAACGCACGAGGAGGGGCGATGATGATCAGGCTGCTGTCCTGGACAGTGCTCAGCGGTATGGCGATCGCTCTGTGTGTATCCGGGGCGGTGGCTGAGGACGGGCGAGAGCGCGAGTTGCCGGACATTGTTCAGAAGCACTTCCGCAGTCGCTCTGGCCAGAAGCTCCCGCCCGAGCGAATCAGGCGCGGGATTCGCGACTTCATGAAGCGAAAGCCCCTGCCCCGCGACGGGTCTGAGCCCTACAGGCCCCCCGGACACCTCCCCTGGCCTCCACCGGAGCCGAAGGTCCCCCACCGGGATCCGCTCTGGCAGGAATTCATCGGCGACATCGAGACGATGGAGAACGTCTACCTGCCCCGTGCCCGCGGCGCAATGGCAGAGCGGGTGGGACACCGCCCAAATCCGGGTCAGCCCACAAAGATGTTCCACTTCACGGATTCAGAGGCCTGGGTTGACCAGTGGTGGTGGACGTACAGGTGGACCAGTCTGGCGGACTTCCACTTCCCCGATGGTGACATCCCGAACTACATCGCCAACTGCTCGGCAGGCTCGGCCGGTGTCGCGGAGGCCTACGTGCTGTCGCAGCAGTTGGGACCGTACATCGATGAGCCGTGTCACGTCATCGGGGAAGCGAGTCTCGGGATGTCATTCGACGCCTGGCGCAACGGTACCATGGAGATACTGGCGAAGTTCATCGGCCGCTGGTTCAAGGTCGTGTGGTTCACAGACTACTATCCCGCCGGCGATTGCGAGGGCACCATCAGCATGTTCACCAACGTCATCCGCTGCCCCGGCGGCGATCTGGATAAGGGCGTGTCTTTCGTCCACGAGTTCGACTTCGTCAATTCCGACCTGCAGGCGGAGGAGTATTTCGAGGAAGAGGAGCCTGAGATTCACACCGAGCAGTGGGAGCAGCCGCCGATGAGTTCGCTCATGAACGCTGATTCGCTCGAGTCCTTCGGTCCCTATGACTGGTCCATTCTGACATCGCCGGAAGTGGCCGACGTAAACCTCGGGGACAGGATCATCGTTATCATCGGCGTGAAGTCTCATGTATTCGACAACTGGGATGCCGCTGGCACCTATGGGTCGGCGTGCGTGCATCTGCGGGGGCTTGAAGTTACGATCGACTGACGTGGCCACAGCGGGTCAGCGCCTGCTGTCATGCCGCGTTCTTGGCTCAAGCCCGTGAGACCTTCGTATCACCTGACGAACGGAGGTGCCGTGATGCGCTGGAGCGGTGTATGTGTGTTGATGCTCGTGGTCATCCTTCCGGTTGTGGCCGACCAGATGCCCCAGGTGGATCAGTATTACGACACAGGGTCGGAGATCCTTACGACGAGAATGGAAGTGGCGGAGGACGCGCTTTTCTACGCCGAAGCCGCCTGTGGACGTTCGGAGTACGCTCTCTGTCGGTTCAAGCTGACGGATGCAGAGTTTGAACTGCAGCGGGCTATCGAATTCGGGCTGCCTCCCGACCACCCATCCGCGGTGTGGGTACAGGAGAAGATCGAGAAGATCCGCGCGGACATGGAGGAGTGGGGTGGCGACGAAGACGCTCAGCAGGAGGCAGAGGCGTGGTGGAAGCGGGTCTACGAGGACCATGTTCAGAACCTCGCCTCCCAGGTGGAAAACTGGATAGCGTGGGACGCGATGCTCACTGCCGAAGAGGCGTACTGGATACCTCAGTACTTCGAACGGGTAATGATCCCTGAGGTCGAGGCCTTCAAGGAGAAATACCCCGATAAAGCGGCCTTCGTTGAGATGGTGGCGTATGCGGGCGAGGAGTGCGGCACGGGCGAGAATCCGGAGATGAGCAACTATCAGTGGGTGTCGGCGATTATCCCACAGGCCAGGGAGGCTCTGGGCCCCCACCTGGCAGCCAGTCTGGACGAACTGCAGACGTATGCGAAGCAGTGGGTGATGCAGTGGGAGGGTGAGGGCTACCCCACGGATCCGATCAACGCCCTCGACGTGGCACGCGTGACACTCGACCTGCAGCCTGAAAACGAGATGGCGCAGAAGATCCACGATAGGGCAATGGAGCAACTGCACGCATGGTGGGACGAGCATAAGTTCAAGATCGAAGAGATGGCGATGCTCGAGGATGACATGCCGGAGGACACCGAGATCCATGCGGCGATGCAGGCGGCCTACGAGAGCGAGGCCGAGGAGCTGGGCTGGAACGACCAGGTCCTCCGCGTGGTGGTGACGAGCCCGTTCACTGAAAGCTGGGAGGCCTGGTGGGTCGAGAACACCCTCCACGCCAACTACTTCAAGCGCATCACCGGGGCGGTGGCGGTGAAGCAGTCGGAGGGCTGCGCGGTCATGCGCTGCCTGTTCCGCCAGGCCCGACAGGATGACGGGACCTTCAGCGAGATGTACCTGGGCAAGGTCATCGACAGCTATCCGATTCTCGAGGAGAACGTGAACCCGCTATAGCCCGAGGGCATCCCGGCGCACACAGGGCGGGCCCGTCGAACGGGTCCGCCCTGTGCATTCATCCGGCTTTATCCCACCGGGGGCGCGGCTGCGATTTGCAGTCAGCGCGCCATATCCATATACATCCCGCCGGTGTCCGGGCCGCGGTACTTGACCTGGCCGTCCCTGTCCAGCAGAACGGCCCTCTGGGTCTGTTCATTGTGCAGAATCAGATAGTCGCCCTCGGGGTCGAACTGCAGCTTCCAGCGCCCTAACCGGGTGCTGCCGATATAGGCGGAGGCGCTAAGCTTCTTCAGAGACGCATCGGCCCAGACGGGACTGTAGGTGAGGGTCTCCTCAAAGCCGCCCACCGAGAACCCCTGGTACTGCGTTGCGTTCCGCATGAAGACGAACCAGTCGCAGTCGAGCAGAAGGCTTACGCCCACGCGTTCGTCGCTGCGCAAAAATGTCAGCTTGCCCGCATCAGAGCGCACGACCCGCCAGCACGCCCACGCCACCGCCTGCCCCGGCTGAAGGTCATCGAGCCAGACACGTTCCCCGTCGGGCTCCTCCCAGGTCTCCTCCTGGTAGCCGTACGGATCAAAGGTGTACTCCTCGCCCTCCTGCAGGATCTCCGCCGGGCCTGTCCCACGGACCCGGGCTCCCGGCTCAGACCACTGCAGTCGCACGCCCTCGAAGACGAAGTCGTCGTAGTCATCGTCGTCTTTCACCGAGATGATGCTCACCACGTTGTGGTCGGCCGCGACCGCCACGGGACCGGAGAGCCACGAACTGCGGTTGTCGCCCGTGCGGATGACCCCGGCCTCATTGCCGCCGATGAGGACCCGCCCACAGGCCGAGCCGCCGCGGCGAGCGCCTCCTACGCCGTAAAGCTTGTCGATCGCGATTCGCACCCACAGGGTCTCGTTGCATGAGAAGCCGATGGCCCACTTCGAGCCTACGATGTTGTTCTGAGCCACGATGTCACGGTCCGTGGTGTCATCGAAACTGTTGTCACCGATGTGGTACCGTCCCTGGTCGAGGTACCCCTCGTACGGGGTGGGCTGCGCCCAGTCCGAAGGGAACCCGGGCGCTTCCGGCGAATGGCAGGACCATGTGGACCCAGCCGTGTATGAAAGTGAGGGGGTTGACGCCCCATGGAAAATCTTGTCTGTCGCGAGATGCGCTGGCCCGACGAGATCGCCGACATGCTCTCGATACGCAACGCAATCTTCCCGCCGATCAGCCGCGAAGACTGGCTCAGATTCCCGTCGAACACCGCATCGATGGCTTTCCTCGAGGGGATTGCCATCGGCGCGATACCGCTTGACCAGAGGCGCTTTCAGGTGGCCCCCGGCGTGGTCATCGACACCGCCTTTGAGCACGCGGTCGGGACGCGCGCTGATTTCCGTTCACGTGGCGTCGGAGGCGCGATGATCGACGCAGCCCGCGAGTTTCTGCGCGACCGCGCGGAGGCCCTGATGGTATACCGCGGCGCGGAGCGCAGCGCCGGCTACCGCTTCTACGAGCGCACCGGTCACCGCGACCTCGTCTACATGCGGCCGATGACACTGCCACCCGGTGGGGTGCAGCCGGCGGATGTGGCCATCGGCGGGCTGGAGGAATGCCTTGCACTGCAGGAGGACATGTTGCGGGTGTTCAAGGCAGCATTCGGAGAGTATGGCGGCTTTCGCCCGCGCGAGATCGGATACTGGGAGATGGCGCTGAACGATATGATCTTCACCGTCATCGAGCAGGAGGTCATCTTTGCCCGCTTCCCCAAAGCTGGTGAGCTTCAGGCCTACTGTATCGCGACGATCCGCACCGGCGAGCGAGCGCAGGAGAAGATCACTATCATGGAACTTGCCGGCGTCAACGACACTGCGACTCGGGAGGTCTTGCGCGGGATCGGTAACGAGGGCGCTCGCAGGGGATGGCCGGTGGAGACGATCGCGTGCGTGGACAGCCCGTGGCGGTCGCTGATGCGCGAGATGGGCTTCGAGGAGGGCGTGCGGCACACGATGATCATGGGGCAGCCGATCGCCCCGGCCCGCCTGTTTGAGAAAGTCTGTGCGGATCCGGAGGCAGTGGCGGGGTTGAAGATCAATGTCTGGTCACCGGGGTACGATCACACGATCTTCGAAGGGCCGCGGGCCCGCCGGGAGATCACGATCGAGGGCAAGGAGTTGTTGCTGAACCGGATGCTGATGCGCCGCCTGGACGTGGAAGCCGCGGTCGAGTCCGAGTTGATCACGATACACAATGAGCGGGGCGATGATCGCGAGCGGCTGGCGGCGGCGCTGCCCTACGTCCCGTGGGAGTATCACAAGCTGGATTGGACGTGAGACGGCAGCGGACAGTCACAAGTCGCAAGTCGCAAGTCACGGCTGCAACGACGGCTGATGGCTAACGACGGGAAACGGCCAGCAAAGGTTGGCACAACACATACGAAGAGCGCAAGCACCGAGACCCGAGAAGCCCCAACCGCGAGCATTCGCCGTTGTCTTATCTTGCCCCTTCCCCGTGCCGTTCCTGCCGTATCCGTCGTTGCTTTCGTTCTCGCCGTTGCTTGCGACCTGTGACTTGCGGCTTGCGACTGCCGTTGCTGCCGTCACACCACCGCCACCCCTTCGATCTGCGCCATGTTCCGAATGTGGGCTGCCGCGGCGCGATATTCCTGCACCTCGCTGAGGTGCTCGATCATCAGCGGAAGGTCGTCGTCGAGCGATCCGAGCGCCCGCATACAGGCGCGCCAGTCGAGATTCCCCGTTCCCGGTCTGCACTCGCTCATGTGGAGTGTCAACGCATCCTCGAGGATTATGTCCTTGGCGTGGCAGCTCTTGATGTGAGGGCCGAGGCGCTTGACGAACCTGCCGATCATGGCGCCGGAGTCGTAGTAGCGCTCGGGGCTGTTCACCAGGTTGACCGGATCGAAGTGGACCGCGAAGCGCTCTCTGTCAACGGCCTCCAGCAGGTCGCTGTATGACTCCACGGAGTTCGGATACAGCCATGGCATAGTTTCCAGCGCGTAATACGTCCGCGTGGGCTGGACCGTGTCGATGATCTCACGGACACTGTCGACGATCAGCGCGAAGGTATCGTCGGTGAGGTTATCGTCGGCGGGGCCGGCCCAGCGCTCGCCGCGGCTGCCCGAGACATTCACGCAACAGCGCGCCCCGATACGATCCGCCAGTGCCAGTTTCCGGCAGCAGCCCTCGATGCCCGCCCGGCGCACGTCGTCGTCAGGGCTGATGGGGTTGTTGCTCCATGCGCCGACTTCGGCGATGACGATGTTCGCCTCCGCGGCCGCCTGCGCCCACTTCCGGGCCGTGTCAGCGTCTGCGTCCTCACCAACCGGACAGTACGCGGCCGAGTAGCCCTGTTGTTGGACGAGGCTTGCCCACTCGTTTGGATCCGAGTAGTCCTCAAAGAGTGCACCACCAAGTCTCATATCGTCCTCCGGCTCTCTCAAAGCGTCCGACGGCGGTATCGGCCCGGGAATATTCCGGCGCAATCGTAGTGTCTTTCACCGACCGAGTCAACTGTGGCCGTGGTCGTGGTGGCAGACGCCGATTCACTGCAGACTTCCCTCAACTCCAGCGCGATTCGACCGATCACCACATTACAGCGGCGCGTCCGTCGGCACCCCAACCGTGCGGCGCGCCCATATATCGCACCGGGAAGAAGGGGTCACGATGCATGTTCTTCCGAGAGGTGCGTCTCTGGATTCTTACGGGACTGTTCGTCGCGGTTATGGTCACGATGTGCTGGGCTTTCGCGGAGGCCGCATGCGTGGTCGAGACTGCGCGTCCCGCAAGCAGCTTCCTGTGGACCGATCCGATCCAGTTTACGCTCCACACTGATTGTACGTCGCAGCGGGTTGACTGGACGGTGACCGATTACAGCGGCATCGAGCGCGCCCGTGGCACCATCCAGGTGGGCCAGGGCGCGAGCATTCTGCGCGTCAGTCCGGCCCCCGGGGTCGGCTACTATACTCTGGACTTGCAGTTCGAGGACAACTCGACGGTCCAGAAGAACTTCTGCGTGCTTCCGCACCCGGACGCGGCCCGGGGGGATGGTGGGCTGTTCGGGATCGGAATGGCCACCACGAGCGATCGACTCTGGGATGCCGCGTGGCAGATGGGCGCCCGGCACGTCCGCTCGGAGTTCGCGTGGACCGAGGTGGAGCGCGAAAAGGACACGTATCGCCTTGACTGGGTCAACGAGGTAGCGTCCCTGGCCGCCGAGCGCGATATGCAGCTTACGGTTCTGACCGGCCATACGCCCCGGCATTACTCTGTCCGCCCCGCCGATGCGGAGGACAACGTCGCCCGCAAGTGGTACGCGTGGCAGCCGGAGCGGACTATCGAGTGGTTCCGGTTCATCGATGCTACGGGCCAGACGCTACTGCCGAAGCGTCTGAGCGCCGAACCGGTGCATCCCACCGACACACTTCCCCGTGCCGGGCGGGCGCTGGTGCGGGCGTGGGAAGTGTGGAGTGAGGCCGACCAGAACTTCTACTTCGGAAGCTGGGACCGCTATCTGGACATGCTTCGCATCGCCTACTGCACGCTGAAGCAATACAGTCGCGTCCCGGTGGTGTATGGCTCGTGCGGGCACATGACGCAGATGAAGTGGACGCTGTGGTCCGGCTGTGCCGACTACCTCGATCGCGTCGCCTTCCATCCATACCTCAAAGATCCGCAGTGGATGATGATGCACTGGTACCGGAACATGCCTCAGGCGCTGCTGGCACAGGGGGAGATGCGTGAGACCGCGCTGACCGAGTGCGGCTTCCACTCGCCCGAGGAGACCATTGAGGGTGAGGCGAGATACATGCTTCGCGTCTACACCGTCCTCAAGGCTCTCCGCGAGACGCTCCATGTGCGCGCCCCGTGCCTCGGTGGCGTTTTCACCACGCGCGACACCCCGATCAGTCTGGCGCGCATCGTCGATGGACGCCTGGAGCCCCGCCCGGCCTATGTGGCGTTCGCGGTTACGCGGTGGCTGCTCGAATCAGCATCCTATGTTGGACCACTGGAGGCGCCCGACGATGCGCGAATGGAGGTTTTCCTGCGCGACGGGCGCCCGATGGTCGTCGGCTGGACGGACGGCGGCACAGCGGAGGTGACGCTCCCGGTCTCCGCTGATGCGCGGCAGATAGGCCCGCTCGGTCAGAGCCGGGCGCTGGATGAGCCGAACGCCACGGTAAGACTGAGGTCTGATGCGATAGCAGTACTGAATGTCTCGGCCGAGGTGGTTGCGGAGGCGGCCACGGGCGGAATCGAGCGGGTACTGACGACTGAACTGGGACATGAGAGCCCACATGATTCGAGGCATATCGAGACACTCGAAGAGGACCTCAGCGCGCTGCTGGGAAGCGAGGCCCCTGATCAACTGCGCGAAGTCGTGGACGAAGCGTGCCGCAGCTTTCTTGCGGAGCCCGCACACGGCGCAGCCGCATTCTTCACCGTGCAACGAACGGTCGGAGAGATGATGATGGAGATTGTACAAGCCGCGCGTCGGCGCGAGGAACTGACAATCGATGACCGGAACGTTCTGTGGCGCCTCGCGCGCCTGACCGAACGGGTTGGGGCGATCGCTGACGGCGTGGGGGAGCGGTGGTGGCGCATGAACAACGTGGACCAATCTGACCTGCAGCGGACTCTGAATCGCATTTCGCGCACCCGCTTGCGTGTTTCCGAGGCGACAGGCGGAGCGGAATGCCCCTTCGCCGACCGCCTGCTGGATCGCGCGTTGTCGCGACTGGATGAGGTGCGGCGCAGCGGCGGACACAATCGCGGCGCATGGTGGGCGGCGACACTCGAGGCGCGGGTGGGCCACGCACTCACGGCGGTGGAGCGTCCCCAGATGCACAAAGTGTTCGCGACAGGGGTCTTCTCCACGGCCACGGTCATTACCAAAGGATTGCTGCTGAGCCCCGGACCCGGTCACAAGGTTAAGGCGCGGGTGTACAATTTCCTCTCCGAGGACATCTCCGGCCACGTGCGAATGGCACTGTCGGAGGCCTGGGAGGCGCGCGAGGTATCCGGGGCCTTCAGTGCACCGGCCGGAGAGCCTTCGGCCCCGGTGGAGCTTTCTTTCGGACTGCCAGATGACCCGAAACCGTGGGTCCAGCGCCAGATCGAGTCCGGCGGTAAGGCGCTTGCCGTTGACGCGCCCGCGACCCTCGATCTTCGCGAGGAGGTCGCTCTCGGTGGTGAATTCGCGTCAGTTACTCTCGAGGATATGATCTATCGCCCCTACGCGGGGGCATACCCGTCAAAGGCCGGAGAGAGCAATGGCGGCGAAGCCACCCCGGCGTCCCTGCCCCGCGTGACCGCCCCGGGTGTGCGGATACCGAACGGGCAGGGCCATGCAGCGAAGATTATGTACACGTGCGATGTTCCGCGGCCATGAGGCGGATCCGAAGCGAGAGTGCCGGGGGGCGGATGCCGACGACAGCATCCGCCCCGCGCCAATTGTGGGCAGGGCGCGGGGCAGTTCGGAGCAGTGCAGGCCGGTCGGCGGAAGGAAGACTCGGTGTGAGCGAGGAAGAGGGTGTAGTAGATGTGCTTGCAGACTGCCGACCGCCCGCGCATGGCGTGAAGGGAAGCGGAGATGTCGCCCTGGTACTATCTGATCGTCCTCATTGAAGCCCCGGTTCTTCTCGGGACCGCGTATGTTGGCGGCTGGTGGTTCTATGCCGTCATTGCCATTGTGACATTGATGGGCATGGGGGAGCTTTACTCTGCGCTCATCGTGAGGGGCCAGCGGCCCGAGGCGGCGGTCGGTTACCTGTGCGCCCTGCTGATGCTGATGGTGGCCGAATTCGCCCCGGAACAGATGTGGGGCGAGTTGATGATCCTCACGGTCTTCGCGACAATGGCAGCGCCCATGGCGGCACAGTTCGGGCGCACGGGTGAACCCGGGCGGCTGCGCGATGCGGCAGTCTCCACGCTGGGCGTGCTCTACATCGCGCTCCCGATGAGCTTCTTGTTTCTGCTGTGCAAGCAGGACATCCCGCTTATAGTGACCGGTGACAGCGCCGGGCAGGGGAAGGCGCGACTGGGCGCCCTGCTGACCGTGATGGCCGCGGTCTGGATCTCCGACACGGCCGCGTGGGGGCTGGGCAAGCTCTTCGGCCGACGGAAGATGACCCCTCGTCTCAGTCCGAACAAGACGATCGAAGGTGCAATTGCAGGGGCTGGCGGGGCCGTCGGAGCAACGCTGCTTGTGGGTGTGGCCTGGGTCGGCCTGCCGATGGGCCACGGGATCATACTCGGGTTGCTGCTGGCTGCCGGCGCGCAGATCGGCGACCTGGCGGAATCAGTGGTCAAGCGGGATCTGGAAGTGGATGATTTCGGGACACTTCTGGGGCCCCACGGCGGGATGCTGGATACATTCGACGGGCTCCTGTTCGCCGCTCCGATCGCCTGGTGTTACCTGTGGCTGTTCGTCTGATCGCAGTTGACGATTCGGCGCCATCCGCGCAATGACAGTGAAGGGAGTCTCGTACGATGCGCATCGGTGTGCCACGAGAGATCAAGGATGGAGAGCAGCGGGTCGCTCTGGCGATCCACGGTGTGGACGCCCTGGTCCGCGCCGGGCACGAGGTGCTCGTAGAGAGCGGTGCAGGCGCCGGCAGCGGGATCAGCGATGATGAGTACCGCGCCCACGGCGCCCGGATCGTCGATGCCACGGCGGCATGGGACGACGCGGAGATGGTCGTCAAGGTCAAGGAGCCCCTGCCAGAGGAGTACGACCGCCTGCGACAGGGGTTGATATTGTTTACGTACCTGCACCTCGCCTCCTCCCGCGAACTCACCGAGACGCTGCTGGAAAAATGCGTGGTTGGCATCGCTTATGAGACCGTTCAGACTGATGAGGGGCATCTCCCCCTGCTTGAGCCAATGAGCGAAGTGGCCGGCCGCCTGGCGACACAGGTGGGGGCGCGCTGCCTCGAGAGCACGTGGGGAGGGCGCGGCGTGCTTCTGGGCGGTGTCACCGGCGTTGCGCCCGCGGAGGTCGTCATTATCGGGGCCGGCACGGTCGGGCAGAATGCCGCGCATGTTGCGCTCGGCTACGGGGCGCAGGTAACGCTGCTGGACATCGACGCGAACAGGCTGCGGCACATGGAGGAAATCACTCACGCGAACCTGATGACACTCTTCTCCAACCCATACGCGATCAGGCGATGTGCGCAATACGCCGATCTGATCATAGGTGCGGTGCTGATTCCCGGTGCGCGGGCGCCACAACTGGTCACCGAGGAGATGGTGGAGGAGATGAAGTCCGGTGCCGCAATAGTGGATGTCGCCGTGGATCAGGGAGGCTGCGTGGAGACGACCGAGGTCACCAGTCACTCAGATCCCACCTACAGCCGGCACGAGGTCATCCACTACGCGGTCCCGAACATGCCCGCACTGGTCCCGCGGACCGCTACTCTCGCGCTTACAAGTGTCACGCTCCCCTACGTTCAGGCCCTGGCCGAGTACGGCGTTTCCGAAGCATGTGAACGCGACGACACACTGGCGCGCGGTTTGAACGTGCGAGACGGGCGAGTGACCTGTGATGCGGTTCGCGAGGCGTTTCCGGACCTGGTAGAGTAGCGCTCAAATCGGAGCGCTCCGGGGGCAACGGTGTGAAAAAGAAGCGTCGATCCAGCAGGCGAACAAGCGAGGGCATCATCTGGGCCATCGTCGTCGGGTTGATGGCGCTGGGAGGCCTGATGTTGTGCGCGCGCTACCAGGGGAACATCCATAGCGGTGGGATGCGACTGATGCTGATCGTCGGGGCTGTCCTTGTCGGCGCCGGCGCCGGACTTCTGATCGACCGTCTGACTGGCTCTCGTCGAAGCGGGCGCAGCGCCGGACCGAATCGGAGAACCCGCAGGCACATCCGGACCGTCGCTTTCGCCATCACCGGGATCGTCGCGGCCAGTTGTCTCGTCGCCGGGTACATGGTCCATCAAAGCTGGATTATCTACAGCGTTGCCGCCGGCGTGTTGCTTGCAACCTGGATCTGGTATTTCGTGGAGAACTACCGCCTCAGTCGGGGGACGCGTCCCGGGCATCCGCCCGATCATCGAGGATGACGACTCCGGCCACTCTCGTCACCATATCTTGAGTAGAACGTGAGTCGATTTGCTTGGGGGGTGTGCCGCCCGGGTGTATAATTAACACGTCCAATGTAAAGGAAGCTTGTCCGCCTCCTTTACACGGGAGCCTTTCGCGCCCGCCTATCTTTTCCCGGGATGGCGGGCGCCTGTGGCGTACAGGGCCCTCGCGCGGATTTCAGTCCGGCGTGCCCTTCGTGTCCGGTGGCAGCGGATCAGTCGTCTCGATGTGCAGATCCAGCAGCCGCGCGGTCAGTTCCGCCTCCAGAACGTCGTATTCAGGCCGTCCCCACAGATTCTCCAACTCCCAGGGATCCGACTGCAGATCGTAAAGCTCGCCTTCGTTCCCGCCCGGATAGCGCACAAGCTTGTGCGTGTCCGTGCGGATCCCGCGTATCAAGCCTCGGCCTCCGAGCTTGTTTCGGGGGGAGAAGTCCGGGGTCAGCGGCCCTTCGGGAAAGGTGTCCGCGTCCTCCAGCGCAACCGGCTCATCCGTGGTGCCCGCCTCGAACAGTACCGCGTCCCGCGGTTGATACGCACCTTCGCGCATCAGCGGGGCGAAGCTGCGCCCCTGCACGCCATCCGGCGCGTCAAGCTCGCATAGCTCCAGCAGCGTGGGCATGACATCAACGATGCTGAGCAGCTCCGAGTGCTGCTGCCCGCCCTCCAGCACACCCGGCCAGCGCACTATCAGCGGGATCTGCGTAAGGCAGTCGTAGAGCGCCTTGGACTTGCGGATCATCCGGTGCTCGCCGACGTAATCCCCGTGATCGGACATGTAGACCACGATTGTCTCCTCCGCCAGCCCCCGATCTTCCAACTCGTCGAGAAAGCGCCCGACCTCGTGGTCGATGGCCGAGACCATCCCGTAGTACATCGCGATCGCCTCGCGCATGATCGGCTCGGTCACCGTATCCCCGCACAGTGCGCGGAAGTCGATCTGCTGGCAGGTGGGCCTGGTCTCCATCTCGCCATCGACAAGCGGCGGCAGCGGCACCTCGTCGGGGTCATACATCGATGCCCACGGCTCAGCGGCCTGCAGTGGCGTGTGCGGGTCGGGGATCGACAGCCACAGGAAGAAGGGCTCGGCTTCGAACTGGTCGAGGAAATCGATTCCGTGGCTGATTGTCTGCGCTGTGCCGAGGGCTTCGTGCGGATAGGGGTTCGTCGCGGTGCCCCAGCACTTCGGGCCCGGGCCGTGCTCGCGGAGCCATTGTTTCGCCGCCTGCACCTCCGGATCGTAGGAGGCATCGATGGGGCCCGCGTGGCTGGCCTCCCACAGGTGGTCGAACTCGGCCAGTTGGTCATCGCGGAAGCAGTGGTTCTTGCCGACGAGCCCCACGGAGTAGCCGGCCTCCGCGAAGACCTCCGGCATGTGACGCTCGCCAGGCTGCATGAGGTGTTCGTTGATGCGCGAGCCGCTGGCGTGCGGGTAGCGCCCGGTCATAAGGGACACTCGCGCGGGTACGCACCACGGGCAGGTGTTGAATGCCTGCGCAAATTGCGCGCCTTCCTGCGCGAACTGCGTAAGGTTCGGTGCCTCAACCACCGGGTTGCCGTACATCGGCAACGATCGGGCCTTCTGCTCATCGGTGAAGATGATGATGACGTTGGGACGATCGGGCATGGGATCACTCCTGACGGGCGGCGGGCGACGAGCTACGAGCTACGAGCTACGAGCTACGAGCTACGAGCGGAGGCAGCGGGCAGCGGGCAGCGGGCAGCGGGCAGCGGGCAGCGGGCAGCGGGCAGCGGGCACTGCTGCGTCAACTCAGAACCTTCTGAAGCGCCCGGCGAGGAAGTCGAGGCCCTCATCGTGAGGCGGGTCAACGTTCCCCTGCGCGCGCTGCTTCACCGTATCCACCGCCCCCGGCCGACAGAGGAATGTGTGGTTCCCGATCACCTCAATCTGATCGAGGTCACCGTAGCTTCTGATCGCCTCGCGCAGGGCCTCGCGAGCGCGCAGCCCATAGCCGTGGATGAACTCATAATCATCCTCGGTGACGACGTGGATGCGCTCGTCATCGGAGCGGCCGGCGTCCGGTGCCGGGAGACCGACGGCGAGGACTTCGCCCCACGCGCGGTCGTTCCACGTGCTCCAGCCGCGCCAGCGCAGGCCGGTCGCGTCAACCGCCACGCGCCCTCGCGCCCACCACAAGAACTCCATGAGCGGCACGGGCAGAAGAATCCCACCGAACACAAGTACTATGAAGAGAACACCGGTCAGAGCATCCGAATCAGAGGCGGCGAGTTCGAAGAACATGCCCTGGAGGCTGAACACTGCCACCAGGCCCACAAGGAGCAGCAGCATGATCCAGCCCGCTCGCGAGAGCCCGTATCGGAAGACGCGCGCGTTCGACATCGAGCGCATCAGGCTTTCACCCTCCTCCATGGGTGGCTGGCGGGCAGATCGTCAGGCGTCCATCCGGGGCGGCAGCGGAATGTGCGCCCGTCATGCTCGAAGCTCTCTGGAAGGCCGCCGGTCGATGCGATGGCCTGGAATGCCTCGTCACCGCCCTCAGAGAGCAGGCCAGAGGGGATGTCCACCCAGCCCTCGTCGGTGATAAGACGGATCGTGCTGTTGCGGTCGAACCAGAAGCGCCGCAGCCACGCCCAGCCCTTCTCCTCGGCGGGCTCACCGACCGCGTGGATCGCGTCCCACTGCAGGCTCTTTTCATCCCACCACGTTCGCCAGCTTACCCGTTCTTCGGTGAGCGTCACATGTCCGCGGTCGGCAAGCAGAAAGAGGGTGATCGCCGGCAGCGCCCCCAGGGCGCAGATAAAGAAGACGGTCATGGCAATGTAGGCGGGGCCCAGAAAACCGGCGTCACGCTCCGTCACCCACGAGCCGTAGCCCGCGCCGAGGTGATACCACGTGAAGCCGACCATGATGGCGAATGCCAGCGCCCACTTCTGCCACGCGGGCGCGTAGCGAAAGACCTGCTCGTCGGGTTCTTCAGGCATCGCCCTCGATACCTCCCGCCCGGCTGTGGTTGCTTGCTGACGATGACCGCAGGCAGGAACTCATATTCAAGCAATTCGCGGCCGGTCAAAGCGATCCGATTGAGTGAGCGCGTTGCGTGTCGTCAGGAGAGGCGGCCCTCACGCCTCGTCGTGCGAGGCGTGAGGGTGAGGGGCTTCCGCTGCCGTGTAGCGGA
>CAZAHB010000067.1:0-23986 GCA_964484945.1 uncultured Armatimonadia bacterium
ACGAGAGGACCGGGATGGACGAACCTCTGGTGTTCCAGTTGTCGCGCCAGCGGCAGGAGCTGGATAGCTATGTTCGGATCGGATAAGCGCTGAAAGCATCTAAGCGCGAAGCCGACCCCGAGACAAGGTCTCCGCGAGCTTCGAGCTGCAAGGCCCCTGGTAGACTACCAGGTTGATAGGCCGGAGGTGTACGCACAGCAATGTGTTCAGCCGACCGGTACTAATAGGCCGAGCGCTTGACCGCGCAAATAGAGTCTTTATGCAGGCTTCAACCGATCGCTATGCGAGTTTTTCCCGGTGACATTGGCGGAGGGGCAACACCCGTTCCCATTCCGAACACGGTAGTAAAGTCCTCCAGCGCCGATGGTACTGCATGGGTGACTGTGTGGGAGAGTAGGTCGTCGCCGGGGTATTCAAATCTGACAGCCCGCCATCCCGATGGCGGGCTGTCTTAGTATTTGCGTCCCTCATGCCGTCAGCCTTAATGTAAACTTCGAATTGTCTTCCCATGGCCGGGTTCACGCTTCTAACGACCTGCGTCGTCGTCGCTGATGTCGTAGTGATCGACGGCGACCGCTTCACGACGGCCGACGAATGGACTGACTACGACAGTTCACACAATGACCCGAACGGCGACGTCGCCGACAATCAGGTCGAGCCTCCCCAACCCATGCCCGCCTACGATCTCGATTGGACCTACGCCAAGTGGGATGCGACCAACCTGACTACGAACTTCATGGGCGCCACGATTGACCCGCTCAGTCACGTCGATGCCGACGACAGGGTCGAGATACTGCTCAACATCGATGACGATGCCGGCACCGGATCGGCTGCCACGCATGGTGTCGAGGGGTTGGAATATCGCGCTGCCTGGAACCTTGATGGTACGGAGAATACGGCGTACTCCAATGCTACCTGGCAGGAGTGGACCGGCGACCAGAGCACAGGCTTCTGGCAGAACGTGTCGGGGTGGGATTCGAGCACAATAACCGCGGCCTGGGGAAACACGACTGATGAAGGTGTCATCGAGATATCGATGGATCCCACGATTTTCGAGACGCCCAGTAAGTTCACCTGGGGCATGTATCTCGACAATGGGACCAACGCCTCCGATGACTTTTCGCCGGCCGACTACAACCAGCGCGGTTACACTCCCGAGCCAGGAACGATGGCTCTCGTCTCACTGGGCATCGCAGGCCTGATCGGCTGGCGGCGCCGCCGAGAGAAGTGAGGCCGGTCCTGTGCACAAGGTATCGCCGCCCCCGCGGGGGGGGGGGGGCGCTTCTGGTATGTACGACCTCTTTGCTTGATCTGCGAACAGCTACAGCTCAACAGGCCGTGCGAGCTGCAGCACCCTCTCTCCTTCCCTCCAGAATCCCTCCGGAGCGAAGCTTGCGGTATGCAGGTAGCACTGAACGCGGATTTCGTCACTTCCGTCCTCCATGGTGATCAGACGGGTGAGTGGCGCTTTGCCCGCGTGGTGCTTCGTGATGGCCGCGCAGTTGAGGAACCATGTCCCCCACTTCTGCTCAATATGGCTGCGGCCGCCAAAGGTGTCGTCGGGAAAGGCGTGTGTGTGGCCCCCGAGCCACAGGTCGGTCGCGCCGCGGTTCTGCTCCAGATAGCTCTCGAAGGCGCGTGCGTGCGGCTCATCGTCGAGGAAGTAGATGAATGACGAGCCCTCGGGTGCGCCGTCCTCGAAGTTCCCGTGGTAAGTATGCCCGGCGCGCGGATCCTCCTTCACGCCCTCGCCCAGGCCGCTGGCGACCGTTGTATCCTCCAGCATGTGGTGGTGGCAGCTTACGATGATGTGGTCCGGATGGCTCTCCACCATCTCGCGCCACCACGCGAACGTCTCACTCGTGACGCGACCGGCCGGGTAGCCCCCGCTCGCCTCACGCCCGGCAGGAGGACCTCCGTCGTTGCGATCTGCCATCATCAAGAACAGGATGTTCCCCACCTCGAAGCTGTAGCGCTCCCAGGTCCCGGTCACCGGGAAGGGCCGAGCGTCATTACTCACACCGGACACCTGCGTGTTTTCCCCGGTTGGGTCGATCCATGTCCGGAACCACCATTGGGTCGGCTCCTCCGGACCACTGGCATCGTGATTACCAAGCAGGTTATAGAAGTCTTCGCGCCCATGCTTCTCGGCAGCGCCAATCTGCTCGAGGAAAAGCTCCCCGTCCTCATCGGAGGGCGTGTCCTGTGCGCCCTTCAGATCGCCGAGATGAAGCATGATGTCCCAGTCGAATGCGGGACCGCCCTCATCTCCTCCCTGTTCGGAATCGGTGATCGCGTCCGCGAGGCTTTCTCGACCAAAGCGGATGTCGGTGGCGAGGTGTGAGCACCCACCAACCCACAGCCGGAACGTCCCGTCGTCAACCATCTCCGTTCACCTCCGATGCACGCTTCGCGTTGTCCGCGCGCGGGCCCTCCCTCCGTACATGCAAAAACCGCCGCGGCGATCAAAGCCACGGCGGTCATTGCGTTCAGGATCAGCTTCGATTACTCTCCGGGGGGCGGAGGGGCAGCGCCCATCTCGCCGGGGGGAGGTCCAGGCGCTTCGCCCATCCCTCCTGGAGGGCCACCCATGCCTCCACCTGGCGAACCGCCCATTCCACCGGCGGGTGGCGCGGTCGAAGGGCCTGCGTCAGCTTCAATGTCTTCCGCAGGCTCCTCTTCCGGCTCCGCGGGCTCTTCGGCTTCCTCTGGTTCCTCCGGCTCCTCCACTTCCGCAGGCTCTTCAGGCGGCGGGGGCATCAGGTTGAGCAGCAGCCATGCTTCGTCGGGTTTCCAGTCCAGATACGGCCGCTTCCAGTTGATGCCGAACGGAGGCGTGGACGGGAGGTTGGCTTCTTCGTAGGGCCAGTAGGGCATCGGCTGAAGCTGATACGGACTTGAATCGGCTATCAGGCGTCGGACCCACGGGTGGCGCCAGAATTCACCCTGGGGAAGAATGACGTATTCCATCGTGCGGATACCGGCTCGAATGTGCAGCATTTTGCCATCGGGTCCTGTCTCGATCGCCGCGCTGCCGCCTGATTCCTTCGCGGCCGCGCCGACCCACATCATCTCCACACCATCGAGCCCAACCGTTTCGCCGTCGAGGCCCTCGACCCAGACGGCGGGCGTCAGGGCGTGGCCGTCAACGATCATTGCCGGCTTCGGTCCATCCCCGGCCGGGGCGGTGTTAGCCTGTCCCCAGGCCAGAGTCGTGAGCAGGCACGCCAGCAGTGTCATCAGTGCAGCGCGCAGTGTTGCAGTGCGATTAATCATCCGATTCCCTCCTGCAGGACGGCTGTGGGGCGCGCAGGCGCTCCTTGCGGCTCACTATACCACTATCTGATCGTCCGGGTCAAAGGGCGGAGCGCAGATCACGAGGGATCTGAAGTCGCCCTCTCCCCCATGCTCCAGCCCGGCCGGCACATAAATCGTAAGGCCGGGCCGAAGAGAGTACTCCTCGCGGCCGACGCGAAGTGCTCCCTCACCCTCGAGGATGTGGTAGATCTCGGTGGTGCGCGTGTGGTAGTGACACTCCGCGGCGGTGATATGAACCACGTGCAACCCCATCGGGACACCATCATCTCGCGTGAAGACCCGGGTGCTGCTCCCACACGCTGATCGGACAGGCTCAACATCAGCCAGATTCCGCACGATGGGGGCGTTTACGGGTTCGGGCAGCTTCTCCGAGGCCTCGAACTCATCGTCCGGATCAAACGGAGGCAGCAGCGCGATGGCAGCGGTGAAATTGCCCGTGCCGCGATGGACGCAGCCGGGCGGAATGCAGGCCGCTGAGCCGGGAGTGAGGTCGAAGCCCGAACCGCAGCCAAGCAGCCGCCCTTCCCCCTCCAAAACGTAATAGATCTCGGCAGTTCTTTCGTGAAAGTGCGCTTCGGCCTCACAGATCTGGGTGATGTGGAAGCCGACGGCCGCATCGTCCGCGGCTGTGATAATCCGCCGACTCGCCCCGCACGCGCAGTTTACAGGCTGAACGTCCTCGAACGATCGGGCAATCGGTTCAGTGCGCATCGTTGGTCTCCTTGGAACACCATTTGCCTCCGGGCGATAGCACCCGGTCGTCTCTACTCGATGCTTTGATTCAATTCGGTCGGGCTGAACCGGTGCATGCACTGCGGGCACACCGGGTAGGGCGCGAGGAACTCATGCCAGGATGCCGCCGCGCGAAAGTCCGCGTGTCCGATGGTCTTCTCACATTTCGGACAGATCACGCGCCAGGTCAACCGCTGGATGACGAGCACGAGGAATACCGCGGCCAGGCCGACCACAAGTATCGTGGCCTGCTCCATCGTATTGCCGAAAGCAACCGCAATCTCCCACACGGCCCATAGAATGACGCTGAAAAGGAGCGCGAGGGCGCCATAGTATGCGACCACACCCGCGGTTCCCATCGGCGGTCCCGTGCGCGGTCGCTCATGCTCTTCAACGTCCATTCCCGCACGCCAGTCTCGGTCGCGGTCGAGCATGATCTGGCAGGGAACGCAGATCGTGTGGCCGTGGATCTCCCCCCCGAAACATTCCTCGCAGATGGGACGCCCGCAGTGCCAGCAATACGTCACAGCCGCCCTCTTGGGGTGGTTGAAACACTTGACGCTTTGCTCAGTGCCGGCCTCTTCATCGGTAATCTCGGTTCGGCTGCGTCCGAGGCGCCGGGAGGCGTCGTACTCCGCCCGCGCTTCAGGATCGCTGAGAACGTCGTAGGCCACATTGATCCTGCGCATCTTCTCATGGGCCCACTGCTGCTTGTCCGGCGGGTGGACATCGGGGTGATACTTGCGCACCAGAACGCGGTATGCCTTCTCGATGACCTCCGGGATCGCCCGTTCGTGGACCTGGAGGGCCTCGTAAAGGTCTACCTCGTCAGAGCGCATCTGCATATCAGTCGCCGCCATCCTCCGCGCTCGGCTCTGATTGCTCCGAGTTCAGCACAAACCGCTCGACGGCTTCCGCGACTCCTTCGTCCTGCGATTCGGGCACGAAGTCGGCCTGGACCTTCAGGTCGTCCTCAGCACGCGGCATGTAGACGCCCGTCCCGGCGGCCTGGACCATCTCCAGGTCATTGAGACTATCCCCGAGGGCCATCGTCTGTTCGAGCGGAATATCCAGGTGCTCCGCGAGCCACTGCAGTGCGGTCGCCTTGGTAGCCTCTCGATTGAGGATCTCCATGTACTCGGGCAGCGAGATGGTGCAGTACACACGGTCTCCGTACTCCGAGGTGTAACGCCCGTACCGCTCGCGCGTCTGCTCCGGCGTCCCGACCATCAGCAGCTTGGTGGGGCGGCAGCCGGCGAACTTCCGCAGGTCGCCGGAGACGATTGCGCGATCGCCCGTGCGCCTGAGGTAGCGACGAGCCCAGCGGTCGAATTTCGCCACGTGCAACTCGCCGTCGAGGAAGTACAGGAAATCCACCATCTCGTGTACGAGCTTCTCCGTGATCTCGGCGGCCAGGTCGGCCTCCAGCCGCACGTGGCGCATCGCTTCGTCGTCATCCGGCCGGCGGATCATCGCGCCATTGTACGAGATCACCGGTGCGTCGATCTCGAGCTTGCGCGCGTACGTCGCGGCGGAGTTGTGGCTGCGACCCGTGGCGATCGCTACCGTCACGCCGCGCTCCACCGCCTCCTGCAACGCACGGCGATTGCGCTCCGAGATTCTCAGGTCGCCATCGAGAAGTGTGTGGTCGAGGTCAACTGTAATAAGCTTGATGTCGGGCATGCTTCCTCCAGTCATACTGTCTCAGTAGACGTTCGAGCCCCGCGCCGGGTTGTGAGAATATGCGGGGACCGGCGCGAGGCTTCATGCGAGGGAGAGCGGATCGTCAACTCACGATGTTGATGATCTCGCGGATGTTCTCGAGGCACACGCGGGACGCATACTCGCCACCCTCGCTGAATGCGGCGCCACCGGGGCGGTTCAGCAGGTCTTCGTCGAGGTCAGCGGCCGGCCGCCAGTGGGTCTCGAGCGAGCAGGCGCCCTCGTAACCCATGTCCATCAGGGCCTCAAACTGCCCGTGATAGTCGATGTAGCCGCCGATGCCGACGGGGACGCAACGGGCCGGGTCCTCGCCGTCAGGGGTGCGCACAGCGTCCTTGATGTGCACGTGGATCAGGTTCGGCTTCATCCGCTCGAAGGCGTCCGGGAAGGGAAGCTCTCCATCTTCTGCGTATACCTCGTTGGCCGGATCCCAGATGGCTTTCACGCGATCGGTGCCGAGCGCATCGTACAGCGCCTCGGCCTCCGCGGCGGTCGCGATATGCGTGGAAGCTTCGTTCTCGATCCCGATGTATGCGTCCTGCTCCTCCAGAATCTCGATCGGCTCCTGGTAGGCCGCGATGATCTCGTCCCATACCTCTTCGGCAGGTCCGGTCTTCCAGAATGTGAAGCCGCGGATGATGTTCGTCCCCAACTGCTTGCCGATCTCAATGCAGCGGCGGAGGATCTGAATGTGCTCCTCATACTGCTCCTCATCGCCCAGATCGCACTTGAAGAAGGGCGAGGCGATGGCCGCGACGCTCATCCCGGCATCATCGAGGATCTGCTTCATCTCCCCGACCTGCTCATCCGTGAGGTCCTGTGGTGGTGTGTCCCAGACCGAGCGGGGCTCGACCTGTTCGACACCGAACTGTTGGCAGACGTCTACGACGCGCTGGAAGTCCTGCGAGATCTCGTCACTGATAACACTGAGCTTAAACATAACGCACACCTTTCCATTGGGGCCGCCCGTTCGTTTCGGTCCCGTGCGACCTCGGATATTGGTACAACAACTCACGGACGCCCGCACCGCGAGCGCCGTCATTGTCGTCGTCTTCCTGGATGATACTTCTCTTTGCGACGGGTGCGTTCCTTCATGTTGGCGGCGCGTTCTCTTATGGCCAAACCGCCCGGCGTCGGCAAAGTGCGCCGGGGTTTGTGCAGGCCCCACACGATTTCCAAAGAAATGTCTCCTCATGAAACGATGATGTCGCAGGGAGGCCCAACAATGCCGAAGCTTGCCATCTCCGGAGGACCCAGGGCAGTAGAGGGATCACTGCAGCACCCGTGGCCGGTGTTCGATGAGCGGGAAAAGCAGGCGGTCGTGGAGGTCGTCGAAAGCCGCAAGTGGGGCCGCTCTGGCTTCGACTACTACAACCATGGCGACAGCAAGCTCTGGGCCTTTGAGCAGGCCTTCGCGGAGTTCCACGATTGTGGCTTCGCCCTTGCGCTCTCGACCGGCACGACTGCGCTGGAAACATGCCTGCGCGTCCTCGGAGTCGAGGCGGGCTGCGAGGTGATCGTGCCGGCGATGACCTACATCGCGAGCGCCTCGTGTGTCCTGCAGTGTAACGGGGTGCCGATCTTCGCCGATGTTGACCCAGGCAATTACACGATCGATCCGGCATCCGTCGAGGCCGCGATAACACCTCGCACCCGTGCGGTCATCGCCGTGGACTTCGGAGGCATGCCATGTGACACCGATGCGCTGGGCGATATCTGCGACCGCCACGATGTGGCGCTGGTCAGCGACTGCTCCCACGCGCACGGCGGGCAGTGGCGCGGGAAGGGCGTCGGTTCGCACTCCGACATGGCGGCCTTCAGTTGCATGCCCGGGAAGGTCCTCGCGATCGGGGAGTCGGGTGTGGTGATAACCGACAGCGAGCAGCTTTACCAGGAGGCCTTTCGCTATCATCACGCCGGCCGCGAGCGAGGCTACGAGAGCCGCGATCATACGTGGCCGGCGACGACACTGCGCCTCAGCGAGTTCGAGGCGGCGATCGGCCTGGTGGGGCTGACACGACTGGCCGAGCAGGCCGAAAATCGCGACGCAAATGCGCGATACCTCTGCGACGGGATGGAGGAGATCGACGGGCTGTCTGGCCTCGAGATCGATGAGCGCGTCACGCGCTGGAACCCCTACCGGTTCTGCTTCAAGTTCAACAGCGAGCAGTTCGGCGGCGTTCACCGCGACACGTTCCGCGAGGCGGCGAAGGCCGAAGGCCTGGGGCTGGGTATCGGCCCCACGAAGCCCCTGTACCGATTCAGCATGTTCGCCGGCGGCGAGTGGGGAGAGACCGGCTGCCCGGTGCGCTGTCCGCTATATGAGGGGCCCGAGATCGACTACACGCAGGTGCACTGTCCGGAGGCCGAGCGGATCCACGAAACGGAGGCGCTTGACCTGAACCACAAGTATCTGCTGGGCGAGCGGGAGAAGATGGACCGGATCCTCGAGGTGTTCCGCAAGCTGCGGGAGAATGTGGATGCGTTGCGGGAGTGGGAGGAGGAGTGAGGACGTTCCGTCAGTGCCGCGTTCCTTGAGCGGCTCGCAGGCTGGAAGCCTGGCGCCCCATGACAAAAGGTCGAGGTCTCGCATACGAAGAGAGGTGTGTCATCTGCGGCAGGCATTCATTCATATCCCAGGAATTGCGGAGCAGCCAACGCAGCCCGTTGCCGTAGTCGTGTGGAGCGGCCGCTTTCCCCAGACTTGCACGAAGCGCACAGTCACGCCGCCCTCGGCGTCAGGTTCCACCCCGGCCAACGGAATCGCGATTCCCGAACCGCCAACGACAACCGCGGGCGGGCAAGGAAGCTGATCCCGCCTGCAGGCGGGATCACCCTCACGCCTCAAACGACGATGCGTGAGGGCCGCCCCTCCTGACGACGCAACGCGCTCACTCATCGGGCACTCAGATCCGCGCTACTTTAACCAGCCGCGAACTGCTTGAATATGTGATCCTGCCTGCCGCCGTTACCCCCCGCTCAGCTGATCTCTTCCGCCAGTTCCACCAGCGCATCGAGGATCGTCTCCCCCGCTCCCTGTGGCAGGCAGGTGCGGCTGAGGGCGGGCGGGTCACCGGAGTACGCGTCCACACCGTAGCCGCCTTCGGCGTATGCCTCGCGCGTCGGGATGTACCCGGGCCAGCCGTTGGCGTAGCCGATAAGCGTCGCAACAGGCGCGTCCACGCGCTTGCGGAAGCGTAGTTGGAACTCGACGAAGTATTCCCCTGGAACGACTCCGAGCAGCATGGGGCCGATGCTGAGGCACTGCAGATCAACCGGGACTTCGAGCGTCTCGTCCATCCGGTTGAGGAAGGTCAGAGTTCGGGACGTCGCGGCCAGACGAGGAGCATGCACCACGTCGCCCTCCCCCATCGCAAGGTCCGTCACGGCCTCACCAAGGTGCTGACCGACCGCCTCGGTGGCCTCACGGTCCGGTCGCATGCACTGCCGCGGATGCACGTTCCCCGCCGCGCCGTTGAGAAACAGTGACATCGCCCCCGGCACCGCTTCGTCGATGACCGCGCGCGCCACACCGGGGTAGTCGGCGCTGAAGTGCAAATTCCCCGGCCCCAGCGTCAGCGAATGTGCCGTGTAATGGAACGCGACCGCCAGCGTTCGGTCGTCTTCGGTGTCAACGCGCAGGACCGTCAGATCCTCATCGACCGGGCCCTGTGTCGAGCCCGGCTCATACTCGCGGGCGAGCCGCACAGTCCCGTCGGCCCCGGATGCGCGACGGTTGTGGTTGAGTTCGAGCGCTGCTCGCGCCACCCGAAGCCGGGCCGGAAGGCGGCTCGCGTGGGCCTCCACCACGGCCTCGGCGATTGCCTCACACATCCGGCCGATCCACGAATCATCCGGCGATCCGCCGAACAGGTACAGTGTCTCCGGGCCCGAGTGGGTGTGACTGCAGGCCAGCACCAGCCCCGGCCCCGCAAGTTGCGGAGCGGATCGGCCGATCCGCTCGCGGATACGCTGCACGTCACGGCGGCGGATGCCCGTGAGGTCGAGCCCGCACAGTGTGAGGTACTGCTTCCCGTCCGAAAGCGCCAGCACGCGGGCCTGAAGGGGATCATGCGCCCCGTCCGCCACGCGTGGCTGATCGCGCTCGCGGTCCGGAAAGCAGGCCATGATCGACCCGCGCGGGGGCGTAAGATCAGCGGTCGCTGTGCCGGCGGTCAGTGGCATGCGAGTTTCCTCAGAAGTGTACTTTGCCGATCTTCACGCGACTGGTGCGCTGCAGGTCCGCCATCAGCATGGCCGTTGCGATGGAGTGGAGTTTCGCTTCAGCGCTGTCTGCGCGCGAGGTCAGGACGACCGGAGCCGAGGCCCCGACCAGCACGCCCGCGACACGACCCTGTGCGAGATACACGAAGCTCTTGGCGAGCATGTTGCCCGCCTCGATGGTGGGTACGAGCAGAACATCGCAGTTCCCGGCAACCGGCCCCGGAATGCTCTTGATGCCCGCGGCCAGTTCGGAGACCGCGTTATCGAGCGCGAACGGTCCGTCCACGCAGCACGCGGGGAACTGCCCCCGCTCGCTCATCTTCGACAGCACCGCGGCGTCCACGGTCGCCTGCATGTCGGGGTTGACAAGCTCAGTGGCTCCCAGCACGCCCACATCCGGCTCATCCACGCCCAGAAGCTGTGCGAGATAGACGGCGTTGAGGATGATGTCCGCTTTCTGGACGAGGTCGGGAGCGATGTTCATCGCCCCGTCGGTCACGAGCGTGAGCCGGTCGAGGTGGGTGGTCTCGAGGATGAACACGTGACTCATGACGTGCCCGGACCGCAGGCCCTTCTCCTTGTGGAGGATCGCACGGAGAAAGTCGTCGGTGTGGATATGGCCCTTCATGAGAATGTCGGCCTTGCCCGAGGAGACCATCTCGGTTGCGGTCGCGGCCGCGCCCAGATCGCTGCCCTCATCGATGACGGACACCGCGCTGAGGTCAAGCTCCACCTTCTCGGCGGCCGCCGCGATCTCATCGCGATCCCCCACCAGCACCGCCTCTGCGATCTTCCTCTCGATGGCCTGTTTGATCGCGCCGAGCACACTCTCATGCTGGGCGACTGCCACCGAGACTGTCCTGATCGGGCGGCTTTGTACCGCTTCCACGATGTCATCGAGTGTCTTCACAGGTGGCACCTCCGGTCGGGCTTTCAGGCGTATGAACGCATCACCGTTTCGCGGCCAAATCCAGCAGACGCTGCCGCACCTCCGCTATGGCTTCGGGAGGGGTCGAGGCCCCGGCCGTGATACCCACTGTGGTGACACCTTCGAGCCACTCGCCGCGCAGTTCGTCGGCGGTCTCGATATGCTCGGTGCGGGTCCCGGTGCCACAACAGATCTGGGCCAGGCGGTTCGTGTTCGCGCTGTGGTAGCCGCCGATCACCAGCATCAGATCGACCTGCCGGGCCACGCCCAGGGAGGCCTTCTGGCGCTTGGAGGTCGCATCGCAGATGGTGTTGGCCACGCGAAGCTCAGCAATTTCCGGTAACAGTGCGCTGACCAGTTCCTGCAGCTTGTCGAGGCGCTGCGTCGTCTGACAGACCACTGCCACGCGGTCGGTGACCGAGACGCCGTCGAGTTCATCGGCATCCTGGACGATTGTCGCGCGGCCGCCGGCGTGTGCGACGATCGCCTGCGCTTCGGGGTGATCGCGCTCTCCCAGAACCAGTACCTGGTAGTCGTCCTCCACGAAGCGCGCGGCAGCCTGCTGCACCCTGCGCACGAAGGGGCAGGTCGCGTCGATCAGTTCGATCTCGCGCTCCTCCGCCGCCTCATACACAACCGGGCCGGCACCGTGCGCTCGGACGAGGGCCGCCGATCCCGGGGGCACGTCTTCGATCCCTTCAACAACATGCATGCCGCGCTGTTCGAGGTCCTCGACCACCTGACGGTTATGAATCAGGGGGCCCAGGCAGGCTACCTCAGAGTGTTTCTCGGTCGCCTCATTTGCCAGTTGCAGTGCCCGTCTGACGCCGAAGCAGAATCCGGCCTCGTCAACGCCGATAATGGTCAGGTCGCTCATTTCTCGCGCCTCACCACCAGCTCGGCCATGGACTGCCAGAACTCGACCTCGCGCGGAAGTTGCCCCGCGATCTCGACCGCGCGCGAGGCCAGTCGGCGAGCCTCATCGCGCGCACCGTCGAGGCCGATGGCGTCCGGGTAGGTCTGCTTGCCTGCGTCCGCGTCCGCGCCGGTGGGTTTGCCGATGATGTCCTCATCGCCCACGACGTCGAGGATGTCGTCCGTAATCTGGAAGAGCAAGCCCAGTGTCATTCCGTAGTCTGAGATTCGCTGCAGCTCATCCTCGGGCGCGCCGGCAAGGATCGCGCCGGTCCTGCAGGCCGCGCAGATGAGCTTGGCGGTCTTGTTCTCGTGGATGTAGCGCAGCAGATCGACGTCAGGCGCACGCTCCTCCCCGGTGATGTCCGCCTGTTCGCCGCCGATCAGCCCGGCCGCGCCGGTGAACTTCGCGAATTCCTCGATGACCTGCAACACCCGATCGGACGACAACTCCTCCCGGAGTGATGCCAGCGCTTCGAAGGCGGCGATGATCAGGGCATCGCCGGCAAGCAGCGCGGTGTGCTCGTCGAAGGCGACGTGGCACGAGGAGCGCCCGCGCCGCAGGTCGCTGTCATCGATGCACGGGAGGTCATCGTGGATGAGTGTGGCCGCGTGAAGCATCTCAAACGCGCATGCGGCGGGGATGACTGTATCAGGCTGTGCGCCAAATGTTGCCGCCGAGCGCATGACGAGGACGCCGCGCAGTCGCTTCCCGCCGCGGAGGCTGTGCTGCATTGCCTCGATCAGCCCCGCAACGCGCGCATCTGCCTCAGGCACGTAATCCGGCAGCAGCTCGTCCAGCACCTCGGCATCGCGGGCGAGTACCGCCCGCGCTGGAGCACCCTTGGACCGCTCTTCGTCGATGGTCAGTTGCGATCAACCTCCGCTGTCGTCTGGCGCGGTCGTATCGTCGATTCCGACAAGCACCCGCCTGGGAGACGGCTCCTCGACGACGCGGGTGCTGATGGTTTCGGTCTCGATGACCCGGTCATTGTGATAGGTCTTGTGTTTCACCACGAGCTTCTTGCCGGGGACTCCCTCAGTGGCCACGCGTGTCTCCCCGCGCGGGACGTGGACCGAGCGCACCTTCTGCACTTCCGGTTCGACATCAACCGTCTGGGTAACCTCGGTCACCGTCTTGACCGTGAGACCTCCCATGGGCGCGGAGACATTCACCACGTCCCCGGGGTGAATCACGCCGCCTTTGGTGTCAGGGTTGAGGCGATAGAATTCCTCGGCGGTCATGTCATGGGCCGCGGCGATCTTCTCCGGGTAGTCACCGGCCCTCACCGTGTAGGTCTCAGCTTCGCTCTTGACCTCACTGAGCGCCTTGACCGCCTCCGCAATCTCAGTGATGACACTGTCGGCGCGAGCCTGCGTCTGCACGATTTTGACGTCCTCGAGGAATGCCGATTCGACCGGCTTCTCGTCCTCCGGCACATACTGGCGCTTGATCTTGGTCAGGACATCCTTGGCGAAGTTCTCACTGGGCAGATTGACGGTTTCATTTCCCTCAACCTGGATGGTCCACGCCGAGACAAGAACCGTCACTCCGTGCTTCCGAATCCGCTCAACTGCCTCCCGAACGGAGAGGATATCGTGGTCGTCAACGGGCCAGGTCTCGTCCTGCCACTCCTCCTGGAGACTCGCGCTCCCGCTCAGATCGCCCTTCCCCTGCTTGAGAAGCTCTTTGTGGACCATCTGCGCCGCCTCCTGATCTTCTACGAGGCAGGCGAGATCCCCGTCGATCTTGATGGCGCGCCCAAACTTCTTTCCGCTACGCGCGATAAGAACCGCGGTCAGGATGATCACTATCGCGAGCAGCACGAGGCTGGTTGCCTTGTAGAAGCGAAGGTGGGCTTCGATGTTAGAACTACTTCTGGTGCTGCGACGTTCTGAGTTCATATGCTCTTTCGCTCCCCGTTCAGTCTCAACCCCTGTCCGTGCCACCACCTGATAACTGGATAGCGCCCCGTGTCTGCGCGTGAGCCACGCGCAGACACGAAGTTCGCTCAGTCGGTCGCGACGCCCATCTTCTCGCGAAGCGCATCAACAGCGCGCTCGATCTGCTCATCGTGCCACTCCTGCGCCGACGGCCGCTCCTCGATGTCCTCGGGCGGGTCCGGGAAGCGGATGTCCGGATGTACGCCCCGTTCATCGTTCTCGTCGCGCTTGGAAATGTCGCGCTTGTTCGGCGTCAGGTAGACGGCCGTGGTCAGGACCATCGCAGAGCCATCATCGAGTTCGATGACCGTCTGCACTTTGGCCTTCCCGAAGCTGGAGTGGCCTGCGATCGTCGCCCGGTCGGTGTCCTGCAGCGCGCCCGCAACGATCTCGGAGGCGCTGGCGGAGCCACCGTCAATCAATACCACCATCGGGATGTTCTCATCGAGCATGATGCCCGGTCGCGCCTTGAGGGGTTCCGGGTCACCGTGGCGGTCGCGAATCCACGTGACCGGAGTGTCGTCCAGAAACAGGCTGGCCACCCCGACGGCCTGGTCCAGCATCCCTCCGGGGTCGCTCGACAGGTCGAACAGCAGCGCCTCCATACCGTCCTGCTTGAGGCTGTTGAGCGCATCCTGCACCTTGGCCTCGGCCATGTGATTGAACGAGCGAAGCCAGATGTAGCCGATCTTGTTCTCCTCATCGATCATCTCGAACTCGACGATCGGGAACTCGACGCGCCCGCGAGTGATCGTTATGTCCACGATCTTTTCGGCGTCCTCGTGGCGCACGTTGAGCGTGACGTCGGTGCCGCCCTCGCCGCGAATAAGCTGCACGACCTCGTGGAGGCTCTTGCCCTGAACGGACTTCCCGTCTACCCCCATGATCACATCACCCGAGTACAGGGCGGTTTCGGAGGCCGGTCCGCCGGGCAGCACGCGCAGAACCACGACTTCCTTTTCGCCGGTCTCCTCGTTCTTCTCCATGACCAGTTCGGCCCCGATGCCCTCGAAGCGCCCGGTGGACTGGGTCTGGAACTCCTCGTACTGATCGGGGGTCATGAAGCGGCTGTACGGGTCATCGAGCGACTCGAGCATTCCCTCGATGGCTCCGTACGTCAATCCATCGCGCTCGATCTCTTCGGGGTACACGAAGTTGTCGATGATCCGCTGTCGCGCGCGCCAGAAGCTCTTGAGGGGCGTGAGGCTGGTCGCGCCGGGGATCTCGCCATCCGCCTCGACGTCATACGTACCAGGCATGATCTGCGCCGTCTCGACCAGCGCCGGGACCACGCCGCCAGAATTGATCACCTGCGTGGTGAACATCCCGGCCGCAAATACCAGTACCGTCCCCATCGTGATAGCGATGATCAGAGCAAATGATTTGAATGACTGTCCACTCTTCACGTTGTCATTCCTCGCGTGGCATGACATGAATGCTCATACTGAAATTCCGCCGCGGCGACTCAGCGCAGCGGATTAACGTGATGGCCGTTACGATAGACCATCCAGTGCACGTGGTTGCCGGTTGACAGCCCCGTGGTCCCAACGCCGGCGATGGTCTGCCCGGCGCTGACGGTCTCGCCCTTGCCTACATAGATGCTGGAGCAGTGGCCGTAGGAGGTGGCCCAGTCGCCTCCGTGATCGATGATCACGGTCTTTCCCGTAAGCCGCATCCAGCCTGCTCGGATAACCCTTCCGTCGTCAGAGGCGTGAATCGGCGTCCCGGACGGAGCGGCGATATCCACCCCTGTGTGAAACTTCCGGACCCCGTAGATGGGGTGAACCCGGTAACCGTAACGACTGGTGATGCGCCCGGTGACCGGCAACGAGTAGCGACCGTTGCTGGTGCCACCGTAGCTTCCACTGCGGGCGGCTCTCTGGATCAGTGTCTCAAGCCGCTTCTCCGCCTGCTCAAGCTCCGCGAGCACCTTCTCGGCGGCCGCCTGGTCCCTGCGATACTTCGCAACAAGCGATTCGGCTTCAGCCTCGGCCTGCTCGGCAATGCGCTTCTGGCGATCGCGCTCCTGTTTGAGCTGCTTCGCCTCAGCGTGTTTCGTCTCGAGGGTTTGCCGCTGACGCTCGAGCTTCGCCTTCGTCTCGACAAGCCAGGTCAGCAGGTTTTCATCCTGCCTGGCCATCACGCGGGAGAACTCTGCGCGGTTGGTGAAGTCCTCGAAGCTCGTCGCGTTAAGCACGACCTCCAGGTAGGATGGCTGACCCGTCTCATACAGTGCGCGCAGACGTGTCGCCATCGCCTCCTGGTGGTGAGCCAGTTCCTCGCGCGTCTGCTCCTGATCGGCCTTGACCTCTCGGAGCACTTCGCGTACCTTCGCGAGGCTCCGCTCGGCGGCCCCCGCCTCGTCTCGCGCCCGCTGGGCCCGATTGCGGGCCCTCGCCAGATCGGATTGCGCCTCCGCGCGGTCCTCGCGGATGTCTTCCAGATCACCCTCGACCTCGCGCTGTCGATTCATGACATCGCGAAGCTGCTGGCGGATATTCTGGGCGTGTACGACGTCTCCTGCAAGAACGCTCGAAAGCAGCAGCCACGCGCCGCCCAGTAAAGCGCTCATGATCCACATTCTCGCGCGCACACTGCCACCTCCGTTTCTCTGATCTCGGCCGGCGCTGAGGGTCCTACCGCAACGGATTGGTGGTGCTGCCGTTCCGATACACGGTCCAGTGCAGGTGCGAACCGGTGGACCAGCCGGTGCTGCCCACCGCGGCGATCCTCTGCCCGCGGCTGACGACCTCTCCGCGGCTCACGTAGATGCTCGAGCAATGGCCGTACATCGTTGACCAGCCGCTGCCGTGATCAATGATAACCGTGCGTCCGTACGCGCCCTTCCAGCCTGCGAAGATGACCTTCCCGTCATCGGCAGCCTTGATCGGCGTACCGGATCCGATGGCGATATCCACCCCGTTGTGGAAGCGGCGGGTGTGCAGTATCGGGTGCGTCCGCCAGCCGTAGCTGCTGGAGATCCGCCCCGGGCAGGGCCGCAACAGATTTCCGACGCATGTTCCGGTGTAGCTGCCCGATCCGGAGCTTGCCTGTCGGCGGATCAATGCCTCAACCTGCTTCTCGGTGGCCTCAAGCGCGGCGAAATCGCGCTCGGCGGCCTTGCGGTTCTTTCGGTACTTCGCGACCAGCGCCTCCGCCCTCGTCTCCGCCTCGACGGCCTCCGCCTTCGCCGCATCGGCCTCGCGCTTGAGCTGCTTGGCCTCGGCGTGTGCGGCTTCAAACATCGCGCGCTGCTCGGTCAGCTTCGCCTCCGTCTCGACGAGCGTGTCCAGAAGCTCTTCATCCTGTTTTGCGATGATGCGCGAGAACTCCGCGCGATTGGTGAAATCCTCAAAGCTGGTCGCGTTCAGCACGACCTCCAGATAGGACGGCTGCCCGGTTTCGTACAGGGCCACCAGGCGCTCGGACATCGCCTCGCGGTGCTGCTGGAGTTCCTTTTCGGTCTGCTCCAGATCCTGTTTCACATCGCGCAGGATCGAGCGGACCTCTTCGAGGTTCTCCTCGGCGCTCTCAGCACGGTCACGCGCCTGCTGCGCCTGATTCCGGGCGGTCGCCAGTTCAGAGGCCGCCTCCTGCTGCCTGTCCTTGATGGCGCTGAGACGCTTCTGAACCGCCTCCTGCTTTTCGCGAATACTGTTCAGGCGCTGGCGGTAGCTCTGCGCCTCGATGACGTTGAGCGAGCTTCCACCGATCAGCAGCAGGCCCGCGGCCATGAGCGCCGTGAGCAGGCCCCCGATCTTCCTCTGAATTGACATTCGACCAATCACCTCGGCACTTCGCGATCAGTGCTGCGACCAGGCTGCGATTGTTGGTTCGACCAACATCTGCTATGTTCCCGAAACCCTGTAAGCAGTACGGGCGCTTTCGCCCGCACCCTTGAATTGTATGTCTTCTACTTTTTGATAGACCGCCTGATAGACCGCCCGCAGGCGCGTATCACCGCGCCAGAAGCGCCTCACACTTCCCGCAGATAGCTATGCAGCCCCAGCACACTTCCGAGCACCCCGAAGACGATGCCGCAGACGAGTGTGCCCAGCCCGAACAGGACCGCGAATTTCGTGCTGTACACAAGCTCCAGAAAACCCAGATGCTTCGAGACGTAGGCGTGGACCCACGAATACGACGCGAGCACGAGGATCGTGGACAGCACGCCCCCCGTCACCCCGTGAAACGCGCCCTCGAGTATGAAGGGAAGGCGTATGAACGAGTTCGTGGCCCCGACAAACTGCATGATACGGATTTCGCGGCGCCGCGCGTAGATGGTGAGGCGGATTGTGGTGCTGACAATCAGCAGCGTCGCCGCACCCATAAGCACCGCTGCCACGACCCCGGCAATCTTGATGCCGTTCGCCAGGGTAAGGAGCTTGCCGGTTATCTGCTCCTTATATCTGACTTTTGCGACGCCCTCAATGTTCCTCGCCGCCTCCGCTATGGCCGCTGTGTCCTGCGGCTCTTTGGGTTGCACGATAAATGCGTCCGGCAGCGGATTCTCCGGCAGCGTCGCCTTGAGCGTCTCCAGGTCGAGGCCTAGAGTGTCGGCCTGATCTTTCAGAGCCTTTTCTTTCGGATAGGTGCGGACGTCTTTGACCTGCATATTGCCCCAGAGCGCCGTCTCGATGTCCCCGGCAGGAGCGCCCTCCTCAAGCTCCACGGTGATGTTGGCCTTGCGGGCCTCAACATCCGCCATGTGCTCAAGATTAAGGGTGGTCAGAAAGAACGCGCTGAGAATGAGCAGCGCCACTGTCATGTTGGAGCTTGTGGCCGCGCTCATCAGGCCGTTGCGCCGTATCGACTGCCACGCCTGCTGGAGAAGGAACTCTACCATACTAAGGTTCATCGTACCCGCCGCCTCCCCGGGCGTCGCGCACGACAGTTCCGCCCACCAGACTCACGACACGCTTGCGCATCCCGTCCACGATAACGCGGTCATGTGTGGCACACAACACTGTTGTTCCGCGTTCGGCGATGTTCGTGAGAAGCTGCATGATCTCCCACGAGATCTCAGGGTCGAGGTTGCCCGTCGGCTCATCGGCGAGCAAAATCGCCGGGTTGTTCACCAGTGCGCGGGCGATCGAGACGCGCTGTTGCTCCCCGCCCGACAACTCGTTTGGAAAGGACTGATCCTTCTCCGAAAGTCCTACCAGTTCCAGTGCCAGCGGCACCTTACGGTACTTCTCCTTCCGCGAGGCGCCGACGACGTCCAGCGCGAAAGCCACATTTTCCCACACGTTCTTGTCAGGGAGCAGTCGGAAGTCCTGAAAGACGACCCCCACGTTTCTGCGCAGGTACGGTACGCGCTTACGCGGCAGGTTTGCGACGTCCTGCCCCGAGATGATGACGCTCCCCTCAGTCGGCGTCAGTTCACGGTAAATCAGCTGCAACAGCGTGGACTTGCCGCTGCCTGACGCGCCGACGAGAAAGGCAAATTCCCCGCGATCGACCTGAAGATCGATTCCTGACAGGGCCCTCGTTCCGTCCGGGTAGACGACCGAGACTCCCTGGAGATGTATCATACGCGGCAAACCTCGTTTGATGTGTAGTCTGGCAGACGGCTCACGGGAACACGCGGCCGGCTGGTTCCGGCCGTTCCCGCGAAACCTTTACTGAACGACCATGAAGTATACCAGAAACCTCGTGGTGAAGACAACTTCAGCGAGGTCGTTGAGAAGCCTGCGGTCCCGCGCGCGGTGCCGCGCTGCCGCTGCGTGGTGCGTTAAGACCCTTGACACGTGACTTTACATTCGTGTACGCTCCTTTCTCGGGATAACCATTCTTGAGAAGGCCCTGGTGGGGCGATCCCCCGAGGGTCTTTTTTCATTTCGGCCGCAGATGCTTGACGTTGCGGCACGGGGAGACGCAGACAATGGCAGCGACAGTCATCGTGGGCGCCCAGTGGGGCGACGAAGGCAAAGGCAAAATCACGGACTTCATGGCCGAGGGAGCTGACGCCGTCGTTCGCTATCAGGGCGGCAGCAACGCCGGCCACACGGTCGTGGTCAACGGAGACGAATTCAAACTGCACCTGATCCCCTCGGGCATCCTGCACGAACAGACACTGTGCATCATGGCCGCGGGGACCATCATCGACCCGATCTGTCTGAAGGACGAGATCGACGGTCTGCGCGGGCGCGGGGTGAGTTGCGACAACCTGCGCATCTCGGTGAATGCGCACGTGATCATGCCCTACCACCCGCTCCTTGACGGCCTTCAGGAGCAGTCACGTGGCAAGAAGAGCATCGGGACGACCAAGCGTGGAATCGGCCCGACATACACCGACAAGACCGCGCGGATGCCTCGAAGCATTCGCATGCGCGACCTGCTGGACGACGACCGCCTCCGCGAACTCATCGACGCCCAGCTTGCACAGAAGAATGTGCTGCTGACAGAACTGTACGGTGAGGATCCACTCGACGCCACGGCGGTTTACGACGAGATCGCGCCGACGCTGGACACGATCCGCCCGCACATCGCGGACGTGCGCAGCGACATCCGCGAGGCGCTGGAGAGCGGCGACATGGTCCTCGAGGGCGCACAGGGCACGTTCCTGGACCTCGACTACGGAACCTATCCGTATGTGACTTCATCTCACCCGGTAGCCGGCGGTGCATGCCTCGGCACAGGCATCGGCCCGACGGAGATCGACGATGTCGTCGCAGTCGTCAAAGCCTACACCACTCGCGTGGGCGCCGGCGACTTCCCGACAGAGCTTGAGGACGAGACCGGTGAGCGCCTGCGGCAGCGTGGCGCGGAGTTCGGCACCACCACAGGTCGCCCGCGCCGCTGTGGCTGGCTGGATGGTGTGGCCCTGCGAACCGCGTCGGAATTGAACGGAACAACGGGCATCGCCATTACGAAGCTGGATGTACTCGATGAGGAAGAGACAGTGCGGATCGCGGTGGCCTACGAGATCGACGGTGAGCGCTACGAGCGGATGCCGGAGAGCCTGGATATGCTCTCGGGCGTGGAACCTGTCTACGAGGAGTTGCCCGGCTGGCGAACGCCACTGACAAAGATGAAGTCGCTGGAAGAGATGCCTGAGGAGGCCCGGCGCTACATCGACCGCATGGCGGAACTGGCTGACTGCGACGTATGGGGCGTCTCGGTGGGGCCGGCCCGCGATCAGACGATCATCCTGTAGCGCCTCGGTCGAGAGGGCGAGGCCAGCTACTTCCGGGCGCCGGCGCGCTTATGTGCCGGCGCCTGATTCTGTCTGGACTTCGTTGGTGTCCGCCTCCGCCTGCTTTGCCTCAGGCTGGTCTTTGTCGCACAGGATACGAGGCACGGTCCGCAGACAGATGTAGAGGTCCAAAGTCAGACTCAGGTTGGTGATGTAGTAGAGATCGTAGCCGGTGCTCAACCACGATCCCACCTCGGTGCCCACGTAACCGTATTCCACCTGGCGGAGCCCGGTGATTCCAGGCCTGACACAGTGGCGGCGCTGATAGCCGGGGATCCGCTGCACGAGGTCCTCGACGATCGGCACCTGCTCGGGCCTCGGGCCGATCAGACTCATCTCGCCGACCAGGACGTTCCAGAACTGCGGCAGTTCGTCGATGTGGGTCTTCCGGAGAAACCGCCCGAGCGGATAAATCCGCGCCCGTTCGCGGTCATCGGTGGCCCACAGGGCCTCATCACTCTGACGGTGGTGCATCGTTCGAATCTTGGGGATGGTGAATACGCGCCCGTGGATACCGATCCGCTTCTGCCAGAAAAACAACGGCCCGGGGGATTGCAGCCAGATCACTGGAGCGAGGATCGGCAGCAGCACGACAAGAAGCGCCAGGCCGACGAGCGCGACAACAATGTCGGCAATCCGCCGAATCATGCTGTAGACGCGGAAGCGGAGGGTTTCGGGCAAATGGGCTTCCTTATGACGGAAGGGGCAGAGTATCTTCATCTCGTGCCGGCATAACACAGCACGAGCTTCTGGACCGTCACACTCCTCAACCGTCGCTACAACATCGTCACCTGGTTCCAACCGCGTCCTGAGTGCCGTCCAGCACGCATGGCAGATCCCGTGAGGGCTCTCAGGCAAGGACCACGCCCCGCTCTCACACGTCTGCTCTTGTTGCAGCTTCTCCTGAGTCCCCGTGACCATAGCGATCAGGCGTACTCCCTTCGAGCAGGTGCCGACCCCCAGTTTCGTTCGCCACAATAGCACATCGAACCGCCGGAACGCAAGGGAATCGGCAGGATCAAAACAACTGCCGACAGCCCGGCGAAAGCCTGTGATATCGCCACTGCCCAGCGCGCCCGGCGAACGCCTGCGATATCGCCACTGCCGCCCACCCGGCGACGCCTGCGCGGATCGCTGCCGGGCCAGACCACCGCCTCGCGCATGCCCCCCAGGCAAAAAGAGAGACAGCTTAAGGGACCGTGCACGAAGGTGCGAAAAGAATGGATCTGCCGGCTGCCCCCGGCGGAAGATTGGCCTTGCGCAAGCGTGCGATTCCTGATAATATACTGACCGCTGATGCGGATATGATGTGCAGGGCGACCCGCTGGAGGCCCGGTTGACAGCCTGCCGGGCGTGGTGTAATATACAACTGAGCCGTTAGCTCAGTTGGTAGAGCATCGGACTTTTAATCCGAGGGTCGCAGGTTCGATTCCTGCACGGCTCACCAGAAAGAGTGGCCCCATGGTCTAGTGGCTAGGACTCCGCTCTTTCAAGGCGGCAGCACGGGTTCGATTCCCGTTGGGGCTACCACTAATTCTATTGCGTGCGGCTCTGGCGGGCGGATAGCTCAGTGGCAAGAGCACCTGCCTTACACGCAGGGGGTCGCAGGTTCAAGTCCTGCTCCGCCCACCACGATCCGGCGGAAGCGGGACTCCCCGCACCCTCCAAAGCCAATGCACATGTGACGGTCCGAAAACAGGTTGCGGATATGTGATGTGGCGAGGTAGCTCAGGTGGTAGAGCACCGCACTGAAAATGCGGGTGTCGCCAGTTCGACTCTGGCCCTCGCCACCACTGTTTTCTTTCGACACCTAATTCGGATGCCGACGTAGCTCAATTGGCAGAGCAGCTGAATCGTAATCAGCAGGTTGCCGGTTCGATTCCGGCCGTCGGCTCCACCACTCTTCCGCGACCCGGACCGCCAACCCACTCATCTTCAGCTCACGGTGCGGGGCAGGCATTTTTCCGACATGTCCACAGATTCATTCCCCCGCGCCCGCGGAGTGTATACTGAGTGCAGATTACCAAAGCGATCGTCCCCGCAGCGGGGCGAGGAACCAGGCTCTACCCCATCACCCGGGTGCAGCCGAAGGAGATGCTTCCGCTCGGGTCGCGACCGGTCGTCCAGCGGGTAGCCGAAGAGTTGACTGCCGCGGGCGTCACCGACATCCTCTTCATCACCGGCGCCGACAAGCGCACCATCGAAGACCATTTCGACCCCTCCACCGGCCTTGCTCCCGACGACGCCCCCGCAGAAGCACGCGAATGGGGGCCGAATCTTTCCGCCGCTCGTTTCTATTCGATTCGCCAGGGCGCGCCGCGCGGTCTCGGCGACGCGGTTTCCTGTGGTGAACACTTCGCCGGGCAGGGATACTTCGTCTGCGCGCTTGGCGACTGTACCATGACCGGTCCCGAGCCGCTCTCACGGCTTGTGGACGCTCACAAGCGGCATGAAGCAGATCTGTCGATCCTCGTGCAGCCCGTTGAGCGTGAGGCTACGCGCCGCTACGGGATCATCGAACCGGGCGATCGGCTCGATGACAGCACATTCGAGATGATCGATATTGTGGAGAAGCCCGGACCTGAGGCGGCTCCGAGCAGGCATGCAGTTGCCGCCCGGTACGTCTTTTCATCCGACCTGTTCGACTATCTGAACGATCTGGAGCCCGGACACGGGGACGAGATTCAGCTCACGGACGCGATACGGAATATGCTTGCCGATGGCTATCGGGGAATTGCCGTCCCCCTCGCGCCCGGCGAGCATCGTCTTGACGTTGGCAACCTGAAAAGCTACGGACAGGCCTTTATTCGCGAGGCGCTGACAGATCCCGAGTACGGAGAAGGCCTGCGCACCTACACCGCGAACTTACTCGCGCACCTTGATGATCCGCAGGAACCTGACCCCGATCTGCCAACCGACGCGTAGCGCCGTTTATCTGAAGGGAGGCCAACCAATGCGGGAGTTGAGCAGCCTGATTGGTTTGCAGGTGATCTCGACCAGCGAGG
>CAZAHB010000068.1:0-23964 GCA_964484945.1 uncultured Armatimonadia bacterium
CCCGCCACCCCCGGAGGACCTTCCTTCGCCGGTCTATCTCCGCTTTCAGCGCATCGAGGTACCGTGCCCGCTCACTGTTTGAGCCGGGGCGCGAGTTGAAGTCACAGTAGTGGCACTTGCGCGCACAGAATGGCAGGTGGATGTAGACCGACAGGTCGCGTGGGCGCATGGACAGCTTCAGCCCTCGTCATCCAGCCTCAGGATCGACATGAAGGCCTCCTGCGGCACCTCCACGTTCCCGACGGCCTTCATGCGGCGCTTGCCTTCCTTCTGGCGCTCCAGCAGCTTTCGCTTCCGAGTGACGTCTCCACCGTAGCACTTCTCGGTGACGTTCCGTCGCAGCGGCGGGACGCGCGTGGACGCCACGATCCGGCTGCCAATCGACGCCTGGATCCGCACTTCGAAGAGCTGCCGCGGGATCTCTTCCTTCAGCCGCCGCGCGATCTGGCGCCCGCGCCTCTCCGCGAAGTCCCGGTGGCAAACAATCGCCAGTGCATCCACCGGATCCCCGTTGATCAGGATCTCCACCTTCACGAGGTCCTCGGCCGAGTAGCCGGCGATCTCGTAATCCAGAGTGGCGTACCCGCGCGTGGCGGACTTGAGCGCGTCGAAGTAGTCCACAATGATCTCCGCCAGCGGCAGGCGGTAGTGCAGTGCGATCCGATCGCCCCACACGTACTCCTGCTTCTCGTAGGCCCCGCGGCGCTCTTCGGACACGCGCATGACCTGCCCCACGTGCTTCTGGGGCGTCATGACGGTGGCCTTGACCACCGGTTCCTCGATGATCTCGATATTCTCGCGCTCGGGGAACTGCGCGGGGTTGTCCACTTCCACGATCTCCCCGTCGGTGAGCATGATGCGGTAGACGACGCTCGGCGCGGTGGCGACCAGGTCCAGGTCGTACTCGCGCTCCAGGCGCTCCTGGACGATCTCCATGTGCAGCAGCCCGAGGAAGCCGCAGCGGAAGCCGAAGCCCAGCGCCGCAGAGGTCTCGCGCTCGAAGGTCAGTGCGGCGTCGTTCAGCGACAGCTTATCCAGCGCATCCTTCAGCGCCCCGAAGTCCACGTTGTCGGTCGGGTAGAGGCCGCAGAAGACCATGGGCTGCGCCTCGCGGTAGCCCGGGAGCGGCTCATCAGCCGGCTCAGTCGCGAGGGTGATGGTGTCCCCCACGCGGCTGTCGGTCACGCCCTTGATCCCGGCGGTGATGTAGCCGACGTCGCCGGCGTGAAGCTCGTCGATGTCGATCATGGCCGGGGAGAACACGCCCACCCGATCGACCTCGAACTTCTTGCCCGAGGACATCATCATAATCTGGTCGCCGGGCTTGACGGAGCCCTCAAACACGCGCAGGTAGGCGAAGACGCCCTGGTGGACGTCGAATTCGCTGTCGAAGATCATGGCCCTCAGAGGGGCCTGGGCGTTCTCGTCGGGCGGAGGCACGCGCTGGACGATCGCCTCCAGCAACTCATGCACACCCTCACCGGTTTTGCCGGAGGTGAGGATCGTCTCCTCGGGCGTGTACCCAAACGCGCCCTCGATCTCCTCCAGCGCCATCTCCGGTTCCACGTTGCTGATATCGATCTTGTTGACCACCGGGATGATCTCAAGCTCCGCGTCCAGCGCGAGGTAGACGTTCGCGACGGTCTGGGCCTCAACGCCCTGCGATACATCCACGAGCACAACCGCACCCTCACAGGCCTGCAGGCTGCGCGAGACCTCGTAGGCGAAGTCAACGTGCCCGGGGGTGTCGATGAGGTTGAGCTGGTACAACTCGCCATCATCCGCCTCGTAGTAGAGCCGGACTGCGGAGGACTTGATGGTGATGCCGCGCTCGCGTTCGAGGTCCATGGAGTCGAGCATCTGCTCCTGGGCTTCCTCGACATTCCCGCAGACTTCGAGGAGTCTGTCGGCGAGCGTGGATTTCCCGTGGTCGATATGTGCCACGATGCAGAAGTTCCGCACATTTTCCTGCGGCACTCTCCGCACCGTGGCCCCATTTTTCGCTTTTGATTCAGTCGCCATCGTGTGTGTGAATACCCTTCCAAACCACTATCTGGAGTCCAGGCGCCCCGCCTGGACGTTGTTTCTCCGTTCCGCGGCACGGGCGCCCTCGCCCGTGCGTCGTTCGGTCTGACCCTACCGCTACCCCTATGAATACTGACGATTCCGACGCGGCGGGCGTTTGCTGGACAGAAGAGACTGTCCGTCACCTCTCGCCCCACAGTATACCTGAACAGGCACCCTTTCGTCATCCGCCTGCGAGTGCGGTGAGCGGGCCCGCTGCCTCGCGCCGAGTCCTCTCACCCCTGCAACCGAAGGATGTAGTCGATCATCCGCGCTCGCATCGCAACCAGGTCCGTCTCGGCATCCGGCATCAGGCCCTCCAGCCACTCCCCCGCCTCGAGAGCTGTCGCGGCACGGGCGGTGTCTTCGGAACCGCTGCACTCGCGAACCAGGCGATGCAGCAGGCTCGCGTACATCACATCCTGCTTCGCCTGGCGGTAGCCCTCCCACGCCATCGTGCCCACGATCCCGCCGGTCGTCGGATATGTGAACTGATGGTCGCGGTAGTTCTTCACGTGCCCGTCGAAGTCATTCCAGACATTCCCGAACGCGCTCTGATACGCGTACGTCATCGCGCCATCGTAGTTGTGCTTCCAGAGCCGCACGCCGTAGTTGAGCCGGAAGAGCCGCGGGTTCTCGGGGCCCGACTGGGGGTTCCCGTAGCTGAAGATACGGTGCCCGTGGCTATGCATCGTCGCCGCGGTTGCAGTACGCAACTTCCCCGGCGCGACGAGCATGTCAAGCTCGTCGCCCGCCACGTCCGCAATATCGTGCCGCCCCGCCACGAACACGCCGACACCCATGTCGCCAAGTATTTTCCACAGCTGTTTCTCAGTCTTGACCTCCGGTGCCCGCGCTTCATCGATCGCGTACGTATACGCCTTCTCATAGCCCCACCGGTCCGCGATCGCCATCAGCTTCCGCGCCCGCTGCTTCATCATCTCGATAGTCTCCGAATCCGTCCGCAGACCCGCTCCGAGATTGGAGGAGATCCCCGCGTAGTAGAGGCCGCCTTTGTCGAAGCCCACCTCATCGCACATCGCCATGAACGTCTCCATCTTCTCGTCCTGATCCAGCGGGATGCGATTGCGGATGAAGTCCATCCCATGCTCCGCCTGGTCGCGCAACTCCACCCGCATCTGCCGATTGCTCTTGAACTCCGAACCGATCCATGGCTGCCCATCGGGGCTCAGCTTCGCCCGGTAGTAGACACTGAAATTGAATGGCACGTCGGAATCATGCCAGGCCGTCGGCTGCCGCAGGTCAATCGGCAGCACCTCGAGGGTAATTTCGATCTCCCCCGCGATGTCGTCCTCACCTGACCACGCGATGGTCCCCGCGTACTCACCCGCCTGCGCATCCGCCGGCACGCGCACGGTCAGCCAGAACTGCTGGTTACGGTCCTCCTCGATTGTCACCGGCTGCAAGGTGACTGCGTCATCGGCCACCGGCATCTGAGCGGCGGGGACATCGATGCGCGCGCGGTTACCCGCCTCGATCTCCTCTTCATAGTGCTCTACTTCGTTGCCGCTTATCTGCAGGTAGTCGCTCTCACCGTCGCGATTGAGCTTCAGATAGTTGTGCTGCGCCTGCTCGTCCACGCGGATAAGGTCCGGATCGTGCAACAGTAGCTCGGGCACCAGGATCGGCGTGCGCTCGCCACCAAGGCGCAGCGCGCTCCACGCGGATGTTCCCTGGTACCAGCACTTCACCGCGCGCAGATCGACGGCGTCGCCAGCGATCTCTCCGCTTTCGCCGGTCAGCGCCGAGATCTCGACGTCGAGCGCCTCGACATCGCGCTGCAGTGGACGCAACACGAAGCTGGCAGTCAACCACTCGCCGGGCGCACCGCGCAGCGTGACCCGCTGCGAAAGTGCCTCCACGGGAATCGGACTGTCGGGCAGGATAGCGACTTCGTCGAAGGGATCCACCGCAAAGCAGGCCACATCCGGGGTGCCGGCTTCCGCCGCCTCCCGGGCGATGACCGCGTTGTTGATGCGACGCGCGAAGCTCTCCAGGCGCTCACCCGTCGCCGCGAAACTCTGCCAGGCCGCATCACCGTCCAAAACCTTCGCCACATCCTCGCGCAGATCGGCCAGGGCGTCCGAAAGGGCCTCATCGCCCGCCTCGCGCGCAGCGCGGTCGTACTGGGCCAGCATCGCCGTCCACTCCTCGGCGGCCACCGCCGGCGCGTGGCGCATATACAGCGCCTGCACCTGCGCATCGTCCAGTATCGTGTGGTAGACCGCGAGTTCGTCGATGGCGCCGTCGAAGAGGTTGTAGTTCGCCGGATCCGCGCCCAGCAGCAGAGGCTTTTGGCCCTCATCCCGCAACTGCGGCGGGGTCTCGGCGAAATCCCTGTCATCAACGCGCTCCCCGTTCACGTACAGGCTGAACTCCCGCGCAGCCGTCGAATACTGATAGAACACGTGATACCAGCGATCCGCATCGACGTGTCCGGAGTAGATCTGCCAGTGGTTCGGCCGCCACGGATCGCCGCCAACGGTCACCTCGAAAATGTCCGGGACGATGCGCAGGCGCCAGTTCCACCCGCGGCTGATCGGGGCTTTCCTGTCGGCGGCCTCGTCCATCCGCACCCACGCCGAGATGGCGAGATCGTCGGTGATCGACTGCAACCGCTCCCCGGTTATCTTTGCGGCCTGGTTCTGCTCACCGTCGAAGGCAATGGCGTTGCCACTGACACCATCCACGATGCGGAATTTACCCTCCGGTATCGTCCCCTGCGCATCACCGATGTCCGCCACGATCTGTCCGTCCGCGGCGCCTTCGAAGCTGAAGGCCGCGACGGGCTCCGGCATGTCCCGGGCGATTACCGGCAGGGCGAGCAGTACGAGCGCGGCTGTGGTAGCTGCAAGTCTCGAGAGCACGTTCGACCATCCTCGGGTGTTGATGTGGGCCCCCATGCAGGATTCGTGGGCGTCCGCGGGCAATATGCGGGCCGTCTCTGATAAGGTATTGGCCGCAGGCCCGCCCGTGACCTTTGAACCGTCCACCGCCGATGGAGGCGACTGCAATGCTCAACGTTGGCCTGTCTGAGATCGATATCACCCCGCCGCCGGGGATCGCCATGTCCGGACACTGGCGCATCCGCCACGCCGAATCGGTGCGCGACCCGCTTTTCGCCCGCGCGCTCGTGCTCGATGACGGCCGGGCGCCGCTGTGTCTGATCACCTGCGACGTTCTCTCTGTGCAGCGCGGCACCGTGCTGCGCTGCCGCGAGGCGATCGAGCAGGCCACGGGCATCCCCGCCGACCGCATCGCCATCTCCGCGACGCACACGCACTACGGCCCGCTCGTTTCGCGCCTCTGGACCCGTGATGTCCGTCCGGATCCGGACTACCTCGCCGAGTTCGAAGCGGGCATCGTCGAGGCCGCCACCTCAGCGTGGGAAGGTCGCCAGCCGGGGCAGATCGCCATCGGCTGGGCATTCGAGGGAAAGCTGAGCTTCAACCGTCGGTTCATGATGCGCTCGGGCGAAGTCGTGATGCACCCGCCGCCGGGGAGCACGGATATCCTCTGCCAGGAGGGCACGACCGATCCCGAGGTGGGGGTGATCTCGGTGCGCGACGCGGATGGACAGCCGCTGGGCTGGTGGGTGAACTTCGCCTGTCACGCCACGGTCTCGTCGGAGATGGACGCACTCTCCGCGGACTATCCGGGAGAGCTTTCGCAGCAGATGAAGCGCCGACATGGCGAGGACGTCATCACGCTCTTCGCCAACGGGTGCTGCGGGAACCTGTGTCAGATCGATGTGTACGACCCCGAGCGCCCGGCGAAGGGGGATGCGATCCTGCGCGAAATGGCCGAGGGGCTTGCCGATGCGGTGGCCCGAGCCGAGCAGGACGCACTGTTCATCGACGAGGCAGCGCTGGACGCGCGCTGCATCGAGACGCAGATCCCGTTGCGGCATATTGCGCCCGAAGTCGAGCAGGACGCCCGGGCGTCGTTACAGAAGGACTATGACGATGACGATCACGCGGCACACAGAGAATACACGTACGCCCGCATGATACTCGAGCTTGTGGAGGAGAAGCGGGAGCGGCCGCTGACGCCCGCGGAGATCCAGGCGCTGCGCATCGGCGATGTGGGCGTGGTGATGCTGCCGGGCGAGGTATTCGTCGAGCACGGGCTGGCGATCAAGCTCCAGTCATCGGCGGAACGCACGTTCGTGGTGGAGCTTGCGAACGGGATCGTGGGTTACGTCCCGACGCGCGAGGCGTTCGAGGGCGGGGGCTACGAGCAGAAACTGGGGAATAACTCCAAGCTCTCCCCCGTCGCGGGCGAGATGATGACGGAGACGGCACTGGCGCTGCTGGACTCGATGTTCAGATGATTCGCGGTGAGAACGGCGTCGGCCGAACTCCGGACAGCAACGCCCGGACGGAACGACTATCCTCCTTCGCCACAATATGTTATTGTGTGCCATGATTACTGAAGCTACCAGCGCGCGTTCGCGCATTCCCATACCTGACGACCGGACCGAGGAGGACGATGCACGATGCCCTGGAGACTACCCGGTGAAGTGACCGACAGAGCAGTCACACTGTATATGACCGGTGCGGTCTGCACCCAGCCCGCCCAGGTGCTGCAGACCGAACATGCTGTAAAGGTCATCCAGAATTTCGTCAACGAGTTGCGGGAGCGCGACTCTCGACACCTGAAGGTCTTCGGAAGCCTCGAGACTGAGGGCGACCGCGACAATCCCTCACCGGCTGCCGAAGAGATGGCGCATGTGCTCCAACTGCTCTGCGACATGAAGCCCGAGGATGCCTGCGTTCGCGCTCCGGACTGCGAGGAGTTGCTCCAGGACAAAATGGCGCTGGCGGAGTTCGTCGAGGAACTCTACGACCACTGGCGGAACTACGAGCGCTACCTCTTTCTCGAAGCATCCGCCGACGATTCGCGCGACAGCGCGATCGAAGGCCACATGCCCTTTATCTACAATAACCAGGATCTGAACCACATGGTCCGCGACGCCTACCGCCATATCGAGCGCAATCTCCGCGGTCACTGGCCCCGCGTCTACCGCCAGACGCCAGGTGGCGCGAATATGTCGCTGCTCATCGAGCATATCGACTGGGACTGCCCGGGCGGCGTCTACGAGAACTTGATGGATATCCGCATGGTGCGTCTGGCGCTGCTCGTACCGCCTGTGATCCTCTATCCGCACAGCATTCGGCGCGAGGGTCTGTTCGTTGAGGTGGACGAGAATCCGCTCGAAGGGGCGGAGATGGACCCCCGCGAGTGGCTCTGCATCCCGGTGCTGGTGGGGAAGCTGAAATTCCACGTCTACTTCCACCGCTATCATCAGGCGCTGGCGACGTCACTGGTGAACCTCTTTGAGCTTTCCGGCCACGAAGAGGCGCGGGAGAAACCGGACGCAATCATGGCCTTCGGACTCGATCCCGACCACTTCGGCCGCGAACAGACGGTCTACCACATTGACGAGGAAAATGACATAGCCGTCGCCGCGATCAACAAGGGGGCCGAGCGCGACTACTTCGGCTACTTCAAGAAGATGATGCTCACCCTGCACAACACGATCATGATGCGCCGCGGGCGCATTCCGATCCATGGTGCCATGACCCATCTGCGACTCCGCGAGGGGCCCGAGCAGTCGGTCGTCATCGTCGGGGACTCAGGCGCCGGCAAGTCCGAGACCCTGGAGGCCTTCCGCACCCTCGCTTCAGAGTGGATCTCCGACATGCCCATCATCTTCGATGCCATGGGCTCCCTGGAACTGGAGGACGGCCGCGTGATGGGCTACGGGACTGAGATCGGGGCGTTCGTCCGCCTTGACGATATCGACCCCGACTACGCCTTCGGACGCATGGACCGCGGCATCTTCATGAACCCGCACCGGACGAACGCGCGCCTGGTCCTGCCGATTACCGAGTACAAGCACGTGGTGGCCGGTCAGGACGTCTCGATGATCCTCTACGCGAACAACTACGAGCCTGTCACCGAAAGCACTCCGCTCGTCGAGTTCTTCCAGAGGCCCGAGGAGTCGATGGCTGTGTTCCGCGAGGGGCGCAGGGCGGCGAAGGGCACGACCGACGAGACCGGTATCGTCGAGACATACTACGCCAACCCGTTCGGCCCGGCGCAGCGACCGGACCTACATGAGCCACTGGCCGAGGAGTACTTCACGGCCGCCCATGAGATGGACATTCCCGTGGGCCAAATCCGCACGCGCCTGGGGATCGACGGTATGGAGCGCGAGGGCCCGCGCCAGGCAGCCGAGGCACTGTTCCGGTACCTGATCGAAGAGGCGAAGCGGGGGTAAGGACGCGGGAACCGGGAACCGGAACGGCTGACGGTCCGGGTCCCGGTTCGACATAACGTGTGGCGAACAGAGGGCTCAAGCCGACCGCGGTATACGAGGCAGAAGGTGTCGGCGATATCACTTGCGCCCGCGGTTGAACCTCTTCGCCACCATCCGCCAGGCGCTCTCCAGTTCGCGCAGGCCCATCGCTTTCGCGATGCCGATGAATGTCAGCGCACCAAGGCCGAGCGGAACCGCTACCATCAGCAGCCGCTCCACCATGCTCCCCGTGCCGGCGCCCGGCAGGTAGCTCTCGAGGCCGCGGAGGCTCCCCCACGCCAGCGCCGTCATCACCAGCATCGGCAGGGCCATGCGAAGGATCGATCTCGCAATCTCACGGCCGCCCAGGCCGCCGATGCGCGTCTGCAGCATGACGATCAGGCCCGTCGCGTTGATCACTCCGCTCAGCGTGGTCGCCATCGCGAGGCCGGGGACCCCGTAGAACCCCGCCAGCCAGAGCGCGGAGATGACGCATACCACCACCGAGATCGCGCCGATCCACACCGGCGTGATCGTGTCGTGACGGGCGTAGAAGGCGCGGGCAGCGATATACACGATCGACAGCGGCACAATCCCGATGCTGAACCACCAAAGCGTTATCGCCACCGCCGCGGTTCCCGATGCGCTGAAGCCCGGCCACAGCAGGGCCACCGAGGGCTCTGCGAGTATCATCATGAGCGCTGTGGCCGGGAGTGTCAGGAAAACCGCGTTGCGCATTCCGAAGCTGAAATCGCGCTGGAACTGCTCCGACGCGCCTTTGGCGTAGTGCTCCGCCAGCGCCGGAAAAAGCGCAATCGCAATCCCCGCCCCAATCACTCGCGCGGGCAGCTTCCAGAGCCGGTTCGCGTAGTTGAGTGTCGAGACCCCGCCCTCGCCCTCGACCGCGTTGGCGAGGATCTTCGTCACCGCGAAGTTGATCTCGGCTATCGCCAGCCCCAGCATCACCGGCAGCGCCAGCAGAACCACCCGGCGGACCGCCGGCGTGGGCTTGACGAAAGGAAAGAGCTGTCCCCCACGCCTCCGCAGCGCCACCATCTGCACGCCGAAGTTGCCGATGGCCGCGCCCGCCAGCACACCGAGACCGAGTGTCGTCGGGCCGAACAGAATCGGCGCCAGCAGCGCTGCGGCGATGATCGAGCAGTTGTAGATGATCGGGCCCATCGCGGGCCAGAAGAAGTGCTTGCGGGCGTTGAGCGTGCCCATCAGCAGGCCGCCGAGCAGGAAGAATATCTGCGCGGGGAACATCAGGCGCATGATCATCGCGCAAATGTCCAGAGCCTCCGGGTTGCCCGCACCGGTCTGAGCGGCCTCCATCAGGCCCAGGCCCTCGAGAAGGCCGGGCAGCCCTCCGCCCGCGGCCGCCCATGACGGGTTCACAAATGCCGCCAGTGGCTCGGCGAGCATGATGCCCGCGCCGGCCAGCAGCGCCGCGATCCCCGAGAGCATCCAGAAGATCGCCGAGAACATCCGCCACGCACGGTCCTCCTCGTCCCTGGCCATAAGCTCGGTGAAGACCGGGACGAAGCCGGTCCGCAGCGCCCCACCCGCTACGAGGAAGTAGAGGAAGTCGGGGATGGTCGCGGCGTTGTAGAATGCGTCCGCGACGACCGATCGGCCGTAGACATGGCCGATGGCGATGTCGCGGAACATCCCGGTGATGGCGCTGGCGAGCGTCGCGAACATCATCAGGATGGCCGCGTTGGCCATCCACGATGTCGCACCGGAGGACTGCTCATCGTCGGATTCGGTTTCGGAAGAAGTGTTATCGTCCATGACAGCGCTCATGATAGCCTGCGGCGGGGGCGATGACAAGATGCGAGCGGAACTCGCACCAATGCTATCGACGGCACGTCAGGCTCGCGCCGAGAGTTCAGAACCACACCGGATAGCGGTCGAATCCCTGCCCGCCGAAGCTCGCAATCAGTGCCCACACGGTCCCCGCCCAGAAGTAGTGACCCACCACCACTCCGATGAAAAATGGCAGCAGCCGATTGTACAGCCGCATTCCGCCCAGCCGCAGAACAACGCTCCTGATGATGTACGAGAGCAGAAGCATGGACCAGCCGATGATCCCGCCACCGGTCATCGCCAGCACAAAGCCGCTGGGATGCAGTGGAAACTGCAGGAATATCCGCCGCAGTACGGCGAGCACAAGGACCATCCCGATTCCCACAACGAACGCGATCGTATGGTTGCGGTTCGGCTCGGCATGTCCGCGCATCCACGAGGCGAGCGAATCATAGGCCTGAGTCATCAAGCGCACGCGACTCCCGCCCTGTGTGGTGCCGCCTTCGAGCACATTTGAGCCGAACTGATAGGCCGTGGACAGATGCATCCACCAACTTACCATCGAGCCGAGGACGACCGCGAGGATCAGCAGCGTGACGATCTTCCGGCGCGTCACCTTGATCTGGCCGCCGATACGCAGGGCCTCGATCTGATAGGCCACAAGCTGCACGAAGTAGCCACGGTACATGAAGTTCTGGAACGACAGGCCCGTGAGAGTCGAGAAGTCGCCACCCGGTGCCATCCGCCTGGTCCCGAAAAGGCTCACCAGCATGTCGCGCTCCATGTTCAGCGGCTTTATCCACCACGTCGGGTACCCCGTCTCCGCCCTGATGCGCATATACCCGATCCCGACACTGAGAAGCAGCACCAGGTATGCGGCCAGCACCCACAGCTTCATCCCGAAGATCAGCCAGAAGACGATCACGCCCGCGAGCGTCACGACCAGGCCGACAGGCAGCAGGCGGGAGACCTCGTTGCGCTTGACCAGCGTACCGAACACATTCGCAATCCGCCCCCGGGCGGCGTATATGATCACCGCCGCGAGCGCCACGTACCCGCCCATCGCCTGCTGGAACTGGAATGGGTAGCCGCTTATGTCCACCCCGATGATCGCACCACCCAGCGCGCTGCCCTTGAAGTAGAGGAAGTACAGCAACAGCGTTGAGAGCACGATGTCGCTGGGCATCATGTATGCAATGCCGAAGATCTCGGGGCGGTACTGGATGTTGATCGGCTGGAGCGCGCTCAGGGGATGTTGATTGAATAGCGGGCTCAGGTTCGTGTTCAGCCCCAGCGCGGGAATCGATGGGTTGAAGGCGTTGAAGATGTTGAACAGATGGTAGAGCCCAACCAGCAGAAATCCTGACCAGAATATCGCGTTTGTCCAGATCCCTCGCGTGATCTCCTGCCGGTATCCGGCCAGCATCAGCGGAAGCTCGGCCATCGGGAAGGACAGGTGCTCTCCCTCTTCCCACACCGGCCGGAACACCAGCGCGAGACACATCAGCAGACCGTAGAATGCCACGAAGAACAAAAGCCATATCGCCAGCGGCTGGGCCCACGCCTCCCACGGGACACCACCGGCTTCAGCACCCTCAAAGTACTGTCGAATCAGCTCATCGCCGTGTGGCACGGCCCAGTCGGGGATGTACTTGAAAAACTTCTCCCACTGATTCTCGGTGGAGCTGAAGTAATAAGGGACCGTCAGCGCAGGCAGAAAGAAGCGCATCGCTGCGCCCGACGTGAGCGCCACGGCCAGCGTGAGGAACGCGTAGACGCCCAGGATCTCCTTCCGGCGGACACCGAATTTGCGAACGAGCCCCAGCCCCGCCAGAAGTACCAGAAGTGTGGCAAGTGCCGGCACCGGCGGCACCGCCATCGCAACCTGCGCCGCGAGCGTCAGCAACGCTCCCTGCCGCACCCACAGATTCGCCAGAACCAGGAAGATCAGTCCGAGAAGTACGACTCGCCCGATGCGCACGTTGCCGTCTCCCTCCGAACGCCCAGCCACACTGACCCGTCGTTACTCGAGCCGGTGCAACTATCTTGATGTCATGATTTCATCGCCACCGGACACGCGATCGCTAACCCACTTCCGCGCCCATGCGATGTCCGTACATACAAAACCGGCGAGACGCTCGGTCCGCCCCACACGGTCATCACCCGGACCAACCATCCCCCGGCCGCCTTCAGGACAACCGGTCTCCTCCATCCGCAGCCGCCCCCATTTCCACCCCGGCAGTGAACTATTCTCTCCCACCCCTGCGGAGACCTCCCGAGCATCAGACCGCGGGCGAGAGATGGCAAAAACGATCACACGGCCAATACGTACCCTCCAGTAGCCGACACCATCCTGTGAGGCCACTGTGAGATGCGCCCGTGAAGAAGACTGTAGCATACATGGTACTGATCAGTTGTGCGTGCGCCTGCGGGTGCAAGGGGTGTCCCGGAATGAAGATGCGGACCGAAACTGGACTACTGCTTATATTGACGGTCGCTGCGGCGCTGTTGGCCGGTTGCGGCGGTGGTGTCGGCGATGTCGATGCTCCCACCGGGTCGCTGGCTTCAGACGATCAGGTTGAGCAGGTGCAGACCGCCACAGTCGTCGGCCGGCTCGTCTCACTCCGTACCGGGTCACCTGTTGACGGAGTGAGGGTCCGCGTCGGAGGCGTGGCATCGGTCACCGACAGGCAGGGAGTCTTCACTGCAGACTCGGTACCGCTCGGCCAGACCTGGCTGACCGTCGATGACGGCCGCTACTCCATCCTCGGCGGCCCTGTTGAGATACAGGTGCAGGCGGGCCTCAATGACGCGGGCCAGATCGTCTGTGGTGCGGTTGCCACCATCCCTCCCGCGGCCCCGCAATTGTAAGTCCGCTAAACTCAATCGAGGGCTGCCGCGGCAACAGTACTCTCCCCTATAGCCATTCCCCACCCATGTTTGTGGCAACTGCTTCCCCTGTCTTTGCCCCTATGATGTGCATCCGGGGTGCTGCCTGTAGATGACTTTGTAGAGATGTTATGCAGGCCGGCACCTCCTGCATGCAATGGCTGGAGGATTTGGGTTGTCATATCGGGAAATGGTACAGGTCAACCAACCATTGGGAGGAGCCCTGAGCGACCCTGCCTCCAGGAAGCGGTGACTGACAGTGTCCGAAACACGTGTGATGTTGCTCATAGCCGTGATTGCTGCCTGTTGTCACACCGTGGCGCATGCTGCGCTGGACATATACGTCTCGCCCGGCGGAGATGATGCGGCGTCCGGCAGATCCGCCGACGCCGCGTTTGCCACGCCTCAACGAGCGTGCGATGAACTTCAGGCCCTCAATAACAACGATCAGCTTCCCGACGGAGCGGTCGTCCACATCGCCCCGGGCGTCTACGAATTCGATCAGGCACTTGAACTCACCGCTGCGCATAGTGGCACGGCGGACGCCCCGATCATCTTCCGGGGCGAGGGTGAATCCCGTCCGGTGCTCGTCGGAGCGCGCCAGGTCGAGGGCTTCGAGCCGCACGAGGGCGAGATTCTGCGCGCCGATCTCACGGGCACACCGCTCGAGGGCGTGAATCCCCGGCAACTTGTCTTCGCGGGTGAGCCGATGGTGCGCGCCCGCTACCCGAATGTTGATCCTGATGATCCCCATTTCGGTGAGTGGGCCCACATAGCCGATGTCCCGGGGGATACGATCCGCGACCGCTTCTTCTGCACCGAGGATGTTATCAAGGACTGGACGAACCTGGACCGGGCCGAGGTCCATATCCATCCGGGTCACGACTGGGCCTGGAACATTGTCCCCATTGCCGGGGCCGATCACGAGAGAAACGAGATCACCCTCGGCCGTAAGACCTCATACGACCTCCGCGTCGGGGACCGCTTCTTCGTCGAGAATCTCCTCGAGGAACTCGATGCGCCAGGAGAGTGGTACCTCGATACCGATCAGCAGGTCCTGTACTTCTGGCCTCCCGACGACCTGTCCGGCGAGGTGCTTGCTCCCGTCACTGACACCGTCATCCACATGAACGGCGCCGAGCACGTCAGCGTACAGAACGTGATCGTCGAAGCCTGCGACGGCGACGCGGTTCGGATTGAAGACTGCGAAAGCTGCGTCATCGCCGACAGCATCATCCGAAACTGCGGCAAATGGGCCGTGGCAATCTCAGGAGGGCACGATTCGGGCGCATTCGGAAACGACATCTCCGGGGCAGGCCACGGAGGGGTCAATGTCAGGGGCGGCGACCGTGACACACTCGAGCGCGGCCGCAACTTCGCCGAGAACAACTACATCCACCACATCGCGCGCATCTGGCGCACGTATCGGCCGGGCGTGAGCGTCCGCGGTGTCGGCAACCGCGTCGCGCACAACCTCATCCACGACATTTACCACGCCGGACTGACGCTGGGCGGCAACGAGAATGTCGTGGAGTTCAACACTGTGCACCACACCAATCTCGGCTCCGCGGACACCGGTGGGATCTACTTCTGCTCGCGCGACTGGACGCAGCGTGGCAACATCATTCGGCACAATATCTTCCATCACGTGGGCGGTTTCGGCAAGCGGAACTCGTGGCGCCCGATCGAGGGCGGGAAGGTCGAGTTTACCTACCCGCACTTCACCTGGGGCATCTACCTCGATGATCCCACCACCGGCACCACCGTCTACGGCAACATCCTGCACTCCGTGCCGGTCTGCGGCATGCACAATCATGGCGGCAGGGACAACACCTTCGCCAATAACATCATCATCGACGCCCCCGCCCTTCGCGCGGGTATGCTCTCCCCCAGTTGGAGCAACTGGCCGTCAATCCGCGAAAAGCTCCACAACCGGGTCTATGAGGGTTCCCCATACCTCGATCTCTACCCCGAGCTGGCAGAGTATCGCGATGAGGAGCCTCAGGAGATGTCCGGACTGCAGATTGAGCGTAACATCATCTACTACAGCGACGATATCCCCGACTGGGCGCGCTCCGGAGGATACTGGACGCCCGATGGCATGCCACGGGTGTTCTCCGTGACCTGCCGCGAGAAGGACTGGTCCGAGATCACCTTCGACCGAAATCTGATCCACGTGCCCGAGAGCATGAAACCGATGTTCCGCCACCAGTTCCGTGGCAGAGGCGCGGACGATCTCACGTGGGAGCAATGGCGCGAACTGGGCGCAGATCAGGGATCGAAGCTGGGCGACCCGCTGTTCGTAGACCTCGAAGGTGGCGACTATCGCCTGCAGGAGAACTCCCCGGCGTTTGACCTGGGCTACGAGCCGATCCCGGTCGAGGAGATCGGCCCTTATGAGGACGAGTTGCGCGCAAGCTGGCCGATTGTCGAGGCTCCCGGCGCGTCGCGGCTGGGTGACTTCCACACGGTACGCCACTTCCAGGTGCCCGGCTATGAGCCGGTAGAGGCCGCTCCGCTGGCCACACGGTCAGGGGCGCCGCATGCGTTCGAAGCACTTGAAGCAGGCGAGGACGTGCGCGTGGCCTACTTCGGAGGCGGGATCCACCACGCGGACGGCTGGCGCGGGGATGCCCTCGATGCGCTCAGGCAGGACTACCCCGAGGCCGAAGTGAGTGAGATCGACGCATCGATCACCGATGCCGTCCGCGGTATCGGTTTCAGCGTCTACCGCTTCCGGCACGATGTGCTCGCAAAGGACCCGGATCTGGTGTTTGTTGACTTCATATCGGGTGACCATGGGCGCAACATGGTTCAGCTCATGCGGGCCGCCGAAGGCATCGCCAGACAGGCGCGAGCCGAAGCGCCCGAGACAGATGTCGTCTTCCTCTACGCCTATCACCCCGGCCAGCAATCCGCATACGAGGAAGGGCTCTGCCCATCGGAGGTCTCCGCGTATGAGAGGGTTGCAGAGCATTACGGGATCCCGTCCATCAACATGGGGTACCGAATCGCCGAACTCGTGCGCAGGGGCGAGATGCTGCCCACACCCGGTGAAGATGACGAAGCGGATCTCCCGGTCTTCTCCGAATCCGAGCGTCGGCCCACCGAAGGCGCCATCGACATCTACGCCTCGTCGATCATCGATGGCCTCGAGCAGATAGCACAGACACAGGCGGAGCGCCCGACTGTGGCGCGCCCGCTGCGCCGCGACCACCTCGAGGACGCGCGACTGGTACCGATTACGCAGGATATGGTCGAAGGCGACTGGGAGCGCACCGAGCCTTCACTGGGCACCAGGGACTACTCGCACAACTTCGATGAGTTGTGGATCACACGCACTCCCGGCGCGCGGCTGACCTTCAAGTTCGAAGGCACGGACGCGAGCCTCTTCAACCTGATGGGGCCGGACCACGGGCGCATGGCCATTACGGTGGATGGCGAGGATGCGGGTGTCCAGGGGCGCGCCGACCCCTGGTGCTACTACCACCGGCTCACCGGCACCCACCTCGCGGGCGGCCTTGAGGACACCGAGCACACTGTCACCGTCGAACTACTGCCCGACCCACCCGATCGCTCTGAGGCAATCGAGGAGGCCAGGCGCCAGGACCGCTACGATGCGGAGGCGTACGAGGGCGTCGCCCTCTATATCGGCTGGATCCGGATCGTCGGTGAGATGATCGAGTAGGCGCCATCGAGCGGGCGTCTTGCAGCCAGTGGTTCAACGGACGCCCGGGACATTGACCCACCTGATACTTTCGGGGCTCGGGCATTATCTGCCCGAGCCCCGTAGTGTTTCTCAGCAACCGGCCGTCTCGCGCCCGGCTACTCGGCAAAGCGCAGGATGCCGGCGCGATCGACATCCCAGGTGTGCGCTCCGGTGCCCCGCCACATCTGCCACAGCCTGCTCGCCATCTTGCGGACGCTTATGTTGAAGTCCAGCCGCAACTCGGGATCCGGTTCGATCCCCAGCGATGCGAACGGGATGCGCCACTCGCAGATCCAGCGCCCGTCATCGACGATCCTGGCCGCATACTCGACATTCTCGGCGGCCCGACTGGTCAGGTTCTCAGGGCAGCCTGCCTCACCGCTGCTCTGCATCGTGCCGTTGGGGAAGCCCCGCAGCACAATGATATGCTCCTCCGGATGCTTCAGAGCCAGCTCCACCGCATCGTCCTGGCCCCAGGTGTCACCCGTGGAGACCGGGTCCGAATCGTCAACCTGGTTGTCGATCCCGACCATCAGAGCCTCGTCGTCGTAGCATATCCACGCGAAGCTCGGCGGCTCCGTCACGTTCCCCTGGACGCCCTCCTTGATGGTCATAGCGTTGTCGCGGTCGAGTCCCATCCACTCGCTCTCATTCAGGTCACCATTGACCTGGACCTCGCCCTCGCAGGGCGCCGCAGCGTACTGAGGTCGGGGTCCGCGCCGCTGCTTCGCCTGCTGGCGCTCGCGCCACGTCTCCAGTACCTGGGGAGCGACCTCATGCTCAACGGGCCACGTCGGGCGCGCCTCGTCCTCATACAGGCCCATCTGGTCCCATGGCAGCGGCTCGAACCCGATCTGCTCGCCGGGTGCGTTGTCGAGAAGCTCCATGTGAGCTGGATCGGTCCTGACGAAGTCGGCACTTTCCAGGACCAGGTTGTCCTCAACGGTCCCGTGCTCCTTGGCCACCGGATGGATGTTGTCCCAGTCATACGGCCCGACCATGATGTTTCGGGTGACCACATTCCCCTTCGGCACAGCCGGCTCGTCCTCGAGGATATTGACAAGCTCCGGGTAGCGCTCGCTCCACGGCGGCTGCTTATGGGGCACAGCGTTAAGGCGGTCGGTCATGGTCGCGTCCACGTGGTAACTTGCCCAGCCCATCGCACGGTTGTCGAGATGGATGGTCCTCGGGCAATCGACGAACAGATTGTTGATCACCGTGTTGTCGCGACCGCCGCCGATCAGAAGCGCGCGGGTCACGCGATAGAATACGTTCCCGATCGTGTGTGTACCACAGAACATATCATCGAGGTAGACGCCCGAGGCTCCGCGCCCCTCGTGACCGTTGATGTGGTGGAAGTAGTTGTTACGGATCACCGTGCCTCGCTTCGTCCAGTCGCGTCCGGAGTAGATGGCCCCTGCATCGTTGGACTCCAGGCAGACGCTGTGGATCTCGTTAAACTCCATGAGGTGTTCATTGCCACTGAAAGAGACGGCCTGGTGTGGCGCGGTGTGCATCAGGCAGTGGCTGATCGTCTGGCCGACTCCCCGGATGCGTACCGCGGGCGTGTACATCCGCTCCCACTGGCCGTAGTGATGGATGTGGCAGTTGTCGATCACGTTATTGGCGGGGGTCAGCGTCTTCCGGTCGCCGCCTGAGATCACGAAGCCCGCGCTCGCGAGGTTGTACGCGTCGCAGTTGGCGATGCGGTGGTCGCTTCCGGACACGCGCGCCGCAAGTCCGCCCATTCCGTGGAAGGTGCAGCCGATGATGCTGTTATTGGAGCCACCATTGAGGCTGATTGCGGTTCCGCGGCTGGCGGAGAACTTCAGGCCCTCGAAGCTGACGTGGTGCACGTTGTCGGCCACGACGAACTCACCCGCGGCCGAGACGGTGACCGACCTGTCATCGATGTCGCCCTCAGGCCAGAAGTAGAGGACGCCGTCCTGGCGGTCGAGGTACCACTCTCCGGGCTGGTCAAGCTCTGACAGCGCGTTGTAGGCGTAGTACCACTGGCCCGGACGATAGCCGTATCCGTGGTAGGGCTCTTCGACCTCAATCGTCTTCTCCTCGGTATCAATCTCCTCCACGGCATGGCGCTGATCCGACCAGTCCCAGAACCAGTAACCATGGACCCACAGGTCCTTCTCGCCGACCCACCGCTCGGCGCGGTCGCCTTCATACACGAAGATCCCAACCTTGTCGCCCTTGGTCCCTCGTGTATCCTTCGGATCGATCCCCAGCACATCCTTGATGCGCGTGAAGCCCTCGTTCGGCCAGCGCGCAAGGGTCATTCGCTCCTCGCCAAAGAACACCGCGAGCCCCCCGCTGCCCGGCGAACCGTAGTCCTCGAGGCCCAGGGCCTTCAGGTCGGCGCTCAATACGTTGTCACGCGCCTCGCCGGGCAGCCGCCCGAGTGCGGCTGTGTCCTCGACCGGACCAAATGCGGACGTCGGCACGCGCAGTCCGCCACTGAAAACCGGCTCTGCGCCGGGCGCTGCCGTATAGCGAATCGGTGCATCGGCGGTCCCGCTGTCTTCATCGGTCAGGTTCAGTGTCTCTCGGACTTCATATCGGCCGTCGCCGATTTGCACGATCACGCCGTCGGCCGGCAGTCCGTCGCCTGCCTTCATCTCCCGAATCGCGTCACGAGCGCGCTGCAACGTGGCGAAGGGAGTTGCTTCGCTCCCATCGGCGGCGTCATCCCCGTCTGTGGCAACGTAGATGACGGCCTCCTCGGCTGCGACGCCTCCTGCGGGCACCATAACTCCCACCATTCCTGCACCGATCAATACTACCAGGGAAACCAATATTCCGTGTGCGTGGCGGTTCCTGACCATACGTTGGCCCTCCGTTCAACGGTGTTTACTGTCTTCTCCCGGTCCCAATTTGGAGTGCGACGGGCTCTTGCGCAAGTCTCTTCGCGGCTCATGTATCAGGGACCTGCCAGAATAATGGAAGGAGTTCCCGCGCGCCTGAAGAAAGGATATCGCACGCTCCCCGGTGAATAAGCCATCGGCATCGTGTACATACTTCCATGCCTGGAGGCCTTTCCGAATGGCGCAGGACGCGATTGATTCGCAGGCTGACAATGATGTACGAGATAATGAACAGGCTGCCGAAGAGCCGGGACCGTACGGATACGCAACCGTCCGGGCCATCATGGTGGCAATTATCCTCTCGCTATTGACGGCGGCATGGACCAAGCAGGCGGAACTGGTTTCGCTCACCAGCCAGATCTCGGAGAGCACTCCCCCGATCGCCTCTATTATGACGCTCTTCCTCATACCGGCAATCGGCGGGCTGCTGGCTTCCCTGGGACGGCGCCTCGAACGCAACGGACGAAGCAGCCTGATCGCCGACAGGCTGAAGCGGCTTCGCCTCAGCTCCGGTGAGATGCTGGTCGTTTTTGTATTCGTGGCCATCACCGCCGCCATGCCCGGCGTCGGGCTGTTCCGACAGGTCATGCCGAGCCTGATGGCACCACAGTACTTCGGCCAGCCGACCGATCATCTGACCGAAATGTCCCGGACGATCTCTCCACATCTCGCGCCCACCGATCCGGAGGTCGCGCGTGTATTCTGGGAGGGCGAGGATGTCAGCCTCCCGGACGTGGGGCTGGAGAAGGTCCCGGTCATCGGTGGGATCCTGAAGAGCACCTACCACTTCCTCTTCGCGCCGATGCTCGTGCCGTGGCAGCACTGGTTGGTCCCGTTCCTGTGGTGGAGCTTTTATCTGAGCGCGTACTTCATAACCGCATTCTGCCTCGTACTGCTGTTCAGACGCGCGTGGGAGCAGGACGAGCACCTCAACTTCCCTGTATCCAACTTCGCGGTGGAGATGATTGATCCCGATCGCAGCCAGTTCTCGGCAATCAGCTTCTTCCGCGACCCGGTGGTGTGGGTGGGCCTGTCGGTGGCGTTCATCTACAACGGCGCCAATATCATCCACGTCTTCAACCCGGGCTTCCCGGCGCTCGGCATCTCCTACCCGATCGGGCAACTGTTCACGGAAGCGCCATGGGACGCAATGCAGGGCTTGCGGGTCTTCTATAAGCCCGAACTGCTGGGCCTCGGCTACCTTGTACCATCCGATGTGCTGCTCACGATCTGGGTGTTCACGCTTCTGGCCTGGTTCGTTCGCCCCCTCGCCAAGGCTGTCGGCTACCAGGAGTCGGGGTTCCCGTTCATGACCGAACAGTCAATGGGCGCGTTTATCGCCCTGGGCTTTGTGTTCATCTACCAGGCACGAGAACGCCTGAAAGAGGCTGTGAAGCTGGGTATCCAGGGCGCACACCTGCACGATCGTGATGAGCCGCTGAGCTTCCGGTGGGATGTGATCGGCGCTGTCGTGGGCGCGGCCGTGGTGATTGGCATGCCGATCATCTACGGCGTGCAATGGTGGGTCTCGCTGATGTATTTCGGCATCATGTTCCTGGTGCTCATCGTTTACTCCCGCAACCGCGCAGAGATGGGCTTCCCGATCGTGTGGGGCTATCCCCTCTACAAAGAGCGCGCGACCATGGTCAACTTCCTTGGCAGTCGCCCCTTCGTCGGTGCCGGGCGTATCCAGTCCTTCACCATCCTCACGATGTTCGCGTGGCTCCAACGATCAGTCAATCAGGCGATCACTGCGTTCGGGCAGGAGAGCACCGTGGCGGCCGAGCGGCTTGGCAAGGGACGCCGAGCGATCTCATGGGTGGTCATAGTCGCGCTCGTGTTCGGCGTGGTGCTGGCCTTCGGTACGAACCTCTCGGCATTCTACGAATATGGCGGTCTCGTGCTCTCGAGTGCGAACGGGATCCAGGGCGGGCAGATGACGCAGGAGGTCCTCGGTCAGTATACCGCTGTGTCAGACTGGATCGACTTCCCGGAGGACCCCGACGTCCAGAAGGTCACCTATACAACGCTCGGCGCAGTACTGGCACTGGCGATGGTGGTCGCCAGACGCGTGTGGTTGCGCTTTCCATTCCATGCAGGGGGGTACGCACTGGCGTTCACGCACTCCGCATCGTACATGTGGTTCCCTGCGTTCCTGCTGTGGACGATTAAGAGCCTGGTGCTGCACGTGGGCGGCGCAGGACTGTATCGACGCCTCGCTCGCGGCTTCCTCGCATTCACGCTCGGCCACTTCTTCGCCGTCGGCGTCTGGAGTCTGATGGGTCTGACGGCCGGTGAAGTGGTGCGCCGCTACATGGTCTGGTTCCTGTGAACGAACGCCTCAATCGCTGAAACCGGGCAGAGGCCGCCGGTTTTCGCCGGCGGCCTCGTCACGTACAGGCGTTGCGGAAGGTCGCAGGGGTTCACTCCCGGAGGCGTCACGCTTGATGGATCAAGCTGCCAACCCCCACCCTATTGCACAATCGGCGGAGCGCTGACGCGAGGCCGGACATTATCTGAATCCCTTCGGGGATGCCGCCCTCTCTCCGTCCCTGTCAGGCGGAGAGAAAGACGTACGGCATCACGCCAGTGTCCGGCCCTGCGTTCCTTCCCCCGGAACGCAGGGCCGGACAGCTCGACATGCAAGAAGAGCGCAAAGCCACCAGCGCCCTGGTACCGGCGGGAAGCCAGCACTGCCAGCAGCGACTGGTGGCTGTTGCACTCAGATTGCTTCTTCGGCGATGCGGATGCAACCGGGAACGGTCGGATCAATACTCGCCGATGATGGTCTCAGCTTTCTGCCACTTGGCGTGGCCGTCGAAGAACGCTATGTTGCTGCCACCGTTGTGAGCGGTGGGGTCCGCGTTCGGGTTGTCGGACAGGTATGTGTCATACTCGCACTGGTTCGGCCATGTGAGTTCCGGATAGGCAAAGCAGCGGTCCTGACCGAGGAAGTTCGCGTAAACGCTGTCTGCCCACGCAGGTTCCGCCGCGGGTTCAGTGAGTTCGACCACAGGGAACCCACCGACCGCGCGACGGTTTGGACCGTACCCGATAGGTACGCCGGCCCACCGATCCGGGTAGACGGCTGAAGCCCATGACGGGTGACCATCGATGGAACCCGGGGACCGATTCGTGCGCGACGGACAGACCCAGATCTGCTGATTCTTCACGTACGGGCTCAGCAGTTCCTGGGGCGCGAGCGCCGCCAGCCATTCGGCATATCCCTCGTGGTCGGCTCTGACCGAGGTGCCATCAGGCAGGTGCGTGCTGGGGATCCATAGCTGATCGTAGTCCTGAATGTACATCGTTGTGGCGAGACCAATCTGCTTCAGGTTGGACAGACAGCTTGACTGCCGTGCCTTCTCCCGCGCGCGGGCGAAGACCGGGAACAGGATTGCTGCCAGAATCGCGATGATCGCGATCACGACAAGTAGCTCGATAAGGGTGAAACCTTTGCGTCTCGACATCCTGCGTCCTCCTGACATGTGATGGTACGTTGAGTTGGTAGGCAGAGAGCGCGAGACAGGTGCTCCCCCGCTCCCCCTGCGTCCTGCAGCTTCTGCTTCTCTGAGGGCTGCGTCAGCGCCACGGCTGTACGTCGGCGAGATTCCTGTGCCATGCACTCACCGGGAGGCTCTTCACGTGCCCGTCAGCGAACTGCACGTTCATTGGTGCGCTCAGGCCCTCTCCGTGTGGAGTTCGGGCGTCAATGAGGCTTACGCGAGCAGTATTCGCTCCGCCGCCATTCCATGTCACGGCATCCTGAAAGAGCGGAATAGACGACGGTTCCTCAATATTGGCCAGGGCTTCGCCGGAGAGAATTGAATACGAACCGCTGGTGCGATTCGTGACGACGAAACTCGACAGATACGAGATCGCGTCAGAGTTCTCCGCGTCCACCGGGCGCATGGAGGGGCAGCGCCATATCTCCCAATTCTTCATATACGGCGCCAGGCGCCAGTGTACGTAACCGCTCTCTACTGCTCGTGGTGCGCTCAACTCGCTGGAGGTGTCCTTGTTTCCGTGCCACACCGGCCCGTAGCAGCAGTTGCCGGTTGGCGGGGTGCCATTGCTCCCACCAACTGTCGCGATTGGAAACTGCTCGTCATAGTCCTGCACGTACATCTGCACGGCCAGGCCGATCTGCTTGAGATTCGACGAACAGCTGCTCTGCAGGGCCTTGTCCCGCGCCCGCGAAAAGACCGGGAAGAGGATGGCTGCCAGGATCGCGATAATCTGACTGTTGAAAAAGTCTTGATTCGCGCCTCGAATTGAGAGGTCCTGGG
>CAZAHB010000069.1:0-23778 GCA_964484945.1 uncultured Armatimonadia bacterium
CCACCCCGAGCAGGCGGGGCCGGCCATCGCGGCGGGCAAACCCCTGTTCATCGACAAGCCCTTCGCCGGGAGCCTCGAGGACGCGGTGTCCATATTCGACCTCGCCGAGGATGCCGGGGTGCCGTGCTGGTCAAGCTCCTCGCTCCGGTTCTGCACCAGCATCATGGGAATGCGCGACAACGACGCCATCGGCGACATCACCGGCTGTTCCGCCTACAGCCCCGCGCACCTTGAGGAGCACCATCCAGACCTCTACTGGTATGGCATCCACGGCGTCGAGACGCTCTACGCCCTCATGGGCCCCGGCTGCGTCGAACTCTCCTGCATCTCCGAGGAGAGCGGCGAGGTCTCGGTCGGCCGCTGGGCGGATGGCCGCACGGCTTCGATGCGCGGTACCCGCGCGGGCGCCCACGCATACGGCTTCACCGTCTGGGGCGACAACAGCGTCCGCTCCGAGCGCATCTCGACCACCTACATCTACCGCGAACTGCTCAAGCAGATCGTAAGCATGTGGGAGACCGGCGAGTCGCCGCTGGACATCGACGAGACCATCGAGATCGCGGCGTTCATCGACGCAGCCTGGAAGTCCGCGAACAACGGCGGCGAGGTCGTCGAGTTGCAGTTCACCGCGGGGCAGTAACGGCGGGAACGGCAGTAACGACAGGAGCAAGTGGCAAGTAACGACACGAGCCCGGCCTTCCGCGTGGAGGCCGGGCTCGCAGTTGTTCTTTCCGGGAGGTTTCAGCAACGGTTCCCAGGCGCCAGTTGGCGGTCCCACGTTGAAGAACGGCGACGGGCAGGATGCCCGTCCTGCAAAGGGCAACCGGCGAAAAGACTACGGCAAAGGCCAACAGCCATGCGACAGCGACTCACGGCGTCAGTCCCAACGCCCCGCATACTCGCGCGAAGACCTCGTCTTCGGTTCCCGACGCATCGACGACGGCCGTCCGCTCCGGATAGCGCTCAGCGTAGCGGTGGAAGCCCTCCCGCACGCGTTCGTGGAAGGTCAACTCGTTCCGCTCAATCCGATCGGCTGCGTCGGTGCCTTCCTCGCCGAACTTGCGCATCAGCCCCTCCTCAGGCGCCAGGTCGAGGATAATCGTCATATCCGGCACGATCCCCCGCGTGGCTTCCGCATCGAGGCGCACTACCCGCTCCTCCCCCGCCTCGCCGGCGTGGCCCTGATAGGCGAAGGTGGCGGCGGTGAAGCGGTCGCAGAGGACGATTCTGTCGGCTTCAAGGGCAGGACGGATGACGCGGTCGCAGTGTTGTGCGCGTGATGCGCAGAAGAGGAAGATCTCGGTCAGCGGGGTGATCTCGTGCGCCGGAGACAGGAGGATCTCGCGAATCGCGCCGCCCACCGGCGTGCCGCCGGGCTCAAAGGTAACGACAACATCCTCCCCCATCTCGCGCAGGTGCTCGGCGAGGCGCGCCAGTTGCGTTGATTTCCCCGCGCCCTCGACGCCGTCGAGGACGATGAAGCGGTGCTCAAGTGCCACGCCGCAGCCTCCCTCCGGGCCCCGGAGGCTACGCGAGCGCGCGCCCCGGAGCGGTGAGATCGATGTCCGCGGAGTGGTTCGCCATCGGCGGCGCGGGGGCCTTCACCAGCAGCAGCGAGGAGTGCGAATGTTCGTGACCGTTCCCGTCGCCCTGCTGGCCACCCCCGGCGCCGACCCGGGCGCTCAGGAAGGTCCCCAACAGCGCCACGATCCAGATCAGCGACACCACCATCATGAGCGTGCGATTGCGGTGTGGCATCGGTGTCTCCTCACAGCCAGAACCTTTCGCTGTAAAGCCGCTCCTCCGGTGCGCCGAGGTCAAGCACAGCCGGGATGACCTCATCCATCATCGGTCCGGGACCGCACACGTAGACCGAGTAGTCGGAAAGGTCCTCCTCCACGTGCTCGGCGATCAGATCGCGATCCACGTGGCCGGTCGGGCCGTCCCAGTCCTCCCGCGACATGACGTGTATGACTGTCAGATTGGGCGCCTCGCCCGCGGCGATATCATCCAGCTCCTCGCGGAAGACGATATCCTCCCGCGTCCTGTTCCCGTAGATTAGCGTCACATCGACGTCTGCCTCGGTGTCGCGCATATGGCGGAGCATGCTCATGATCGGAGTAATGCCGATCCCGCCCGCGATCATCAGGTACCGGTCATCCGGCGCGTTCACGGCATAGCTGAAGCGCCCGTACGGGCCCTGGATCATCGCCCCGTCGCCCGCCTCTGTCTCGCCGATGGTGGAGGTGAAGTCGCCGACATTCTTGATGGTGGAGGTGTGTGTCGGTCCGCTCGTGGGGCTGGAGGAGATCGTGAAGTGGTGCTCCTCGCCGTCATACCGGTCGCCGCCGCGGTAGAGCGTCACGAAGTGGAACTGCCCGGGCGCGTAGTCCATCGGCTCTTCATCCTCGGGCGGCTCAAACTCCAGCGTCCACACGTCGTGCGTCTCCTGCGTGACCGAACCCACGCTCCACAACTGCGACTTGCGCATCAGCGGCCAGATGACCTTGTGCGCCGCGTAGGCCGCCACCGCGACACCAAGCAGCGCCACCCAGAGCACCTTCATCGGCAATGCCTGCAGATCGCCGCCGGCGATCCAGCTATGCACAAAGGCCAGCACGAGGATCGCGGGAGCGACGTTGTGGATCCTCCGCCACGTCTGGAAGTCCAGAAGCTGCTTCTGCCAGATGCTGGTTACGCCCTGTATGACCAGCAGCAGCAACGCGATCTTCCCGAACCAGATGTACCAGGGGAGGTCGAGCGAGGTGATAAGATTCCACGTTCCTGAACTCGCCGCCAGCAGGATCGGGTGGGCGATGACCAGCACCAACGAGAGGATGGCCATGGACCTGTGGAAGCGCAGGACCATGTCGAGGCCGTAGTGCTTGCACACGGATTTCAGCCGCCCGGCCAGGACCGCCTGCATGGCGAGGATCGTGATCGCAACGAGGGCGACGCTCTTGCCGAGCTGTCTGAGGAACGGTTCGCTTTCCTGGGTGCCCGTAACTGCCGCCACGATCAGCGGGAGCATCAATACTGCCGCGTAGAGCACCACCAGCGCTATCGCCACGGCCGGCGACCCCTGCGGCCGGCTGGTGATTCGCTCGTCCGGCGCCATCTCCGCCATCTCCCCAACCTCCCCGTCGATGGTTGCCTCCGGGGCGAGATTCGGCTCGCCGGTGCTGACTCCCTGTCGAACCTACGGCACAAGCACCTTCACCCGCCGGCGCGGCTCCTCGCCGACGGTCTTGGACTTGAGATTCCGGCGCGAGACCAGCTCTCGCTGCAGACGCCGGATGTACGCGTTCTGAGGAAGAAGCTCCACCGGCTCGTTCTCGGCCAACACCTTGTCGATCGCGTCCGCCGCCTCGCGCAACGCGAAGTCCTCGCGGGCCGTGTTCCGCTCGGCCGACAGCTCCTGAACCGCCTCGTCGATCTGCGAGTAGCTGTTCGCTCGCACCGTCACCGTCGCGCCTATCTCGTCGGGCACGCGCCCAAGCTCGGCGGCGCGCTCGAGCGCAACGGCGATATCCGCCTCTGCCGCCTCCTGGGTAACAGTCGCCGGAACGCGGTGGTCCCGGAGCGCCTGCTCGAGGTGCTCGCGCGAGATCCCGATCGGGAGCACGCGCATCACGCGAGAGCGCGATTCGACGCGGCGGATCTCCGATTCCAGCGGATCGCCGACCTCCTCGCCCATTGTACCGCTCGGTTCGACGGCGCGCTCGACCGCAACGATCTCTCCGCCATCGTCGAACTCCCGGGCCTCGGCCGTGATCGGCTGCCCGAGAAGGATGCTGTCCACCGTCTCGGCCACGTCATGGTGGATCGCAAGCTGGTTAATGCCCTTGATCTCGACGACAATGTCGAACGTCGGCGGAGCCTGCCGCTCCAGCACGGTCTTCTGAGTGCCGCGGGGCTTGGGCTCTTCATCGCTGAGGGCCCCTACCTTGATTCCGCCCACAAGGTCGGACAGAGTCGGATTGGCCATGAGATTGTCCAGATCGTTCCCATGCGCGGTGGCGATCAACTGAACGCCACGCTCGGCGATAGTCCGCGCGGCCGCCGCCTCGCCCTCGGTCCCGATCTCATCGACCACCACGACCTCGGGCATGTGATTCTCGACCGCCTCGATCATCACTTCGGCCTGGGCGCGGTCGTTGGGGACCTGCATCCGCCGCGCCCCACCGATGGCAGGGTGCGGGACATCGCCACCGCCACCGATCTCGTTGTTAGTATCCACGACCACCACGCGGCGGTCGAACTCATCCGCCAGCACCCGCGCGACCTCGCGCAGCTTGGTGGTCTTCCCCACTCCCGGTGGCCCGAGCAACAGGATGTTCAGGCCGCTTTCGATCACGTCGCGAATGATCTCCAGTGTCCCGTACACGGCGCGACCGACGCGGCAGGTCAACCCGATGATCTCGCCATGCCGGTTCCGGATGCCGCTGATGCGGTGCAGGGTCTGCTCGATCCCCGAGCGATTGTCGCGGTCGAACTCAGCGACGCGAGAGGTCACGTAATCGATGTCCGCTCGGAGCGCCGGGGTATCGTCCATCGTCTCGAAGCCCTGCTTGAAACGCGCACTGATGGGCCGGCCGAGATCGATCACAACTTCCTTCAACGACTCGAGGTGTTCGTGGTCTTCGAGCCAGACGCGCACACGCTCGGGGACTACCTGCAAAAATCGATCGAGGTCGGCCTGGACAGTCTCATGAAGTGTCATTCTGCTTCGGGTAATCGGGCTCCCCAATCCTCCTCACACGTCCGCAATGTGGAGCCGCGAGGATCCGTGCTCATGGTTTGCGCAGGAGCAGGATGTACTCCTTCTGCATCACATTATAGAGCCCGAAGATGATCTTGTCCACGGAACGTTCCAGCGTCAGTCCCGCGTCCTCGCAGGCCGCGGTGAACATCCCGGTGGTGTCGATCTCCTCGCCCTGATAGGTCTTATTGCCGATCACCACCGCGGCCATCGCTCCGGGCTTCAGCAGGCGGTACATCTCCTCCGCGCATACCTGCATGTCCTCGTCGTAAAGCTCGAAGCGCTCCTGGCCGCGCCCGCGCACACCGATGAACTCGTCGCCGATCTCGTCCACATCGTGGCCCATCGCCTCCAGCGCGTGCTCATCGTTCTTTACGTAGTTGAGCGCGATGGAGTACGGAGGCGAGGTCACAATTCCGTCGATGCTCTCATCGGGCAGGTCAAGCTCCCGGGCGTCGCCCTCGCGGATATCCACCTCCCCGAAATCGAGGCCGAGATGCTCCCTGGCCGCAACATGATCGCGCACCGAGCGCAGCATCTTGTCGCGGTTATGCACGAACGCGTCCACCGGATCCTTGCGGCGGCGGGAGTTGTCTGAGCGCGCGATCATCTCCGCGAGGTCGAAGAAGTCCTTGACGGGCCCCTCGGGGAACTCCCGGTCCTCGGGCGTGCGGAAGAGCCGCTGCTGCTTGACGTTGCGCACACACGGAGCCACGTACTCGGAGGCATCCTCGATCTCCTCCAGGTGTGCCCAGGCCTGCGTCTTCACCCGTGACATCAACGCGCACAGTGGGGAGACATCCACGCCCACGCAGTCGATGCCCAGCAGTTGCGCCTCGACGGCGGTGGTGCCTGATCCGACGAATGGATCCAGCACCCGGTCGCCGGGGCGAAGCCCGATGATCCCCAGCAAGGCCCTAATCATCTGCGGATGAAACTTGCCCTTGTACGGATAGAACCAGTGTGTCAAATACTGGTTGATCGATCTGGTCTGGTTATACGTCTGGATGAAGTGGTAATCGGTGAAGTCCGCCTTCTGTCCGGGGCGCTCAAGGGCCATGACGTAGGCGGAGCGCTTGATCAGCGCCTCGCGGTCGATGGAGCCGTTCGTGGAGAAGCTGCGCAGGTTCTCGTTGACGTCGAACTCGATCCCCGCGTTGCGAAGCTCCATCTCGGCAAGGACGAGTTCGTAGATGAACTGCACGTTCTCATGGAGCCGTAGCTGCGTTGTCTGCTGCATGTTCTCCCTCGATCGATACTGTTCCGGCAGTCAGAAGCGAAATGGCGGCGCGACCGCTCAAAGACTCTCAATCAGTGCCCGGATGGCCCTGTACTCGTGCCGGGCGATGTCTTCGGCGGAAAGCTCGTCCGTGGGCTCTTTGTGCGATTCTGCGGAGACGTGCCCGTCGTAATCGACCTCGATCAGCCAGCGGAAGATCGACTCGTAGGCCACTTCCCCCTCTCCCAGCAGCAGCTTGTAGTCGTCCTCGCGATCGTCCCTGTAGCAGTCCTTCACCTGCACGTTCCACACAAGCTGCCCGAAGCGCGCGAGGGCCTCGTGGCCGTAGTAGCGGTCCATCCGGTAGAGGTTGCCCGGATCGTAGTTGATGCCGAGGTTCGGCCGGTCCACCCGCGCGATCATCTCCAGCGTGGCATCGCAGGTGGCGGAGAGGCCGAAGTTGTTCTCCATGACCACGCCGACATCCGGCGTCAGCGCCAGGTCGCAGCACTCGCGCAGGTAATGCGCGGCGCGCTCCCAGTGATCCTCCCGCGCCGACGACGGCTTCGGCGGCCCGCCCGGCTGCACGCGGATCATGTCACACTCAAGCTCCAGCGCGATGTCGATGTAACGCCGGAATTTCTCGACCTCCTGGAGGCACTCGTCGTCACTCTTCTGTCCGAACTGGCCCACGTAGGTGCACAGCGTGACGACCTCCATGCCGACGTTGCGAAGCTGGCCGGCCAGGTTCTGCACGGTGCCGTCGGAGACATCGGCGGGGAGGTGCTTCTCCACCCCGAAAATCTCGATGCCCTCGTAGCCGATATCGGCGGCGACCGAGACGGCCTCGGAGATCTCGTAGTCCTGCAGTATCTTCGAACAGATTGCGATTCTAAGTGCCATGGTGCCCACCACCCGCTGAATGTATGCGCGAACGGGTGCAACGTTCGCCTCAGGGGGCCTGAGGACCTTCATTCCAGCCCCCGACCAGACAGGTGGCCCACCACCTACACTTTCTTCAAACCCGCCACACCTGCCAGCAGCTTCTTCACGCCACCGCCGTTGCGGAAGGCCACCGTCACCTTCCAGTCCTCATCAGACGGCTCGGCAGAAACCACGGTCCCGCGGCCGAACTTCGGATGCTGGACCTTCTGCCCGCTCTTCCACTCTGCGGCCGACGGCTGCTTCCGCGACTTCTTCTTCGAGCGTGACGTCTTCGAGCGCGATTTCGAAGACGCCATCGACCGCGAGCGCCCGCCCGAACCACGCTTCTTCGCGCGGTCGAGCATCGATGCCACGTCGATCTGCTGCCCACCGGTGGGCTCGTCGAGGACATCATCGCCGTCGTCGAGCATCCGTGGCTGCGAGGAATCCGAGTAGCGCTGCTGGCGGTCAAGCAGCTCCTCCGGCAGATGCTTGAGAAACCGCGACGGGCTCTGCCTGCGCGTCTCGCCGTAGACCGTGCGATGGAACGCGTGACTGATATAAAGCAGCTTCTCGGCCCGCGTCATGCCCACGTAGGCCAGGCGCCGCTCCTCTTCAAGCTCCCGCTCATCACCTGAGCTGATCGAGCGCTGGTGAGGGAAGATGCCCTCCTCCATGGAGACGAGGAAGACGATGGGAAATTCCAGCCCCTTGGCCGAGTGCAGCGTCATCAACGAGACAGCGCCGCCGAGTTCATCCGCCTGGTCGATATCCGAGATAAGCGCCACATGCTCGAGGAACTCCATCAGGCCCGCATCCGGACGTTTGCGCTGAAAGGCCGCGGCAACGGTGACGAACTCCTGCAGGTTCTCGACACGCATCTCATCATCGGCCTTGCCCGACTCCTTGAGCTTGTCGATCATCCCCGTGTTCTCCACCACCGCGCGCACCAGGTCCGGCAGTTTGGCGGTCTCGGCCCGCTGGCGCAACATCAACATGAGGTCGAAGAAGTCGCCCACCGCGTTGCGCGCCCGGGAGCGCTGATCCTCGTCCGCGGCAAAGTACCGGCACGCCTCCAGCAGCGAGCAGTCATTCCGCTCGGCGACCATCGTGACCCCTTCAAGGGTGCTGTCGCCGATCCCGCGCGTCGGGGTGTTAATTATGCGCCGCAGAGAGAGATCGTCGGCCGGGTTGAAGATGCTGCGCAGATATGCGAGCGCGTCCTTGATCTCCGCGCGCTCATAGAAGCGCAGCCCGCCCACGATCTCGTAGGGAACCTGTCGGGCGCCGAGCGCCTGCTCGAAGTTGCGAGAGGCAGCGTTAACCCGGTAGAGGATGGCGTAATCTCCGTAGTCTGCCAGCCCCGCCTTTACCTGCGTGGCGATCTGCTCCGCCACCCACTCCGCCTCTTCTTCCTCGTTAATCGCCTCGTAGACGATGATGTTGTCCCCGGGCGGATTGGCGGTCCACAGCGACTTCTCCGCGCGGTCCGAGTTCTGCTGGATCACCGCGTTCGCGGCCTCGATGATCTTCGCCGTCGAGCGATAATTCTGCTCGAGCTTCACGACCTGAGCGTCCGCGAAGTGCTCCTGGAAGTCGAGGATGATCCCCACATCCGCCCCGCGCCAGCCGTAGATCGACTGATCGTCATCACCCACCACGCACAGGTTTTCATGTTCCTGAGCGATCAACTCCACCAGCCGGAACTGCGCGTGGTTGATATCCTGGTACTCATCGACGAGGACGTACTGGAAGCGCTCCTGGTACTTCTCGCGTACCTCGTCATGTTCTTCGAGCAGCCTCACGGTCTTCATGATCAGGTCATCGAAGTCCAGCGCGTTGTTGCGCTCAAGCTCGCGCTGGTAGCCGGAGTAGACACGCGCGACCAGCCGCTCCCACGCTCCGCTCGCGGTCCTGCGGTAGTCATCGACGGTCATAAGCTGGTTCTTCGCGTCACTGATCGCGTACAGCACTTCGCTGTTCTTGCGGTCGGTGCAGCGATCGCTCTCGGCCAGCTTCACATCGAGGCGCGCGCGGATATCCTTGACGATGGCGGTCTGATCGCCCTCGTCGAAGATCGTGTACTCGTGCGGCACACCTACGTGTTCGCCGTCCACGCGCAGAATGCGCGCGCAGATGGAGTGGAAGGTGCCTGCCCACATGCCCTGAGCCTGCTCCTGACCGATAAGCTCATGGATGCGCTCCCTCATCTCATTGGCGGCCTTATTCGTAAACGTGACCGCGAGTATCTGGTCGGGATCGATCCCACAGTTGTCGATCATGTGGGCGATACGGTAGGTCAGCGCGCGCGTCTTTCCCGACCCGGCGCCGGCGAAGATCAGCACCGGCCCTTCCACACATTCCGCGGCCTCGCGCTGCTGCTCGTTGAGATTCTCCAGCAAAGACATGAGATAATGGCTCCCGTCGATGAAGGCGCGCCTCCGGCACCGGAGGCGCGAGATGAGTATGATGGAGTGCAATTCAGTATAAGTTATGCAGGCAGAACCTGCACCCGATGCTGGTAGCAGTATATCACATTTGCGGACGTGAGTCTCGTGGAATCTGTGCCTGAATCCCCGGCAAAGCACCGGGGCACACAGGCAACCGCCGTCTACTCCTTCAGATCGAGCACCTCGTAGACTTCTACCGGTTCGGAGAACCCGCGCACCTCGACCGGACCGAGAGAACGGGCCTCGACCGCGTGCGCCACCTGCCGGTAGGTCGCCTCGCTGATGAGTATCCCGCAATCGTACTCCTTGGTCAGCGCCTCCAGGCGGGCCGCGAGATTCACATGCACGCCGATGGCGGTATATTGCATCCGCTCCCCCGTGCCCACGTAGCCCACCACGGCCTCGCCGGTGCTGATGCCGATCCCGGCGGAGAGTTCAGGCATCCCGAGAAACTCCCACTCCGCCTCATTGTAGTGGATCCGCCGCTGCATGTGCACCGCCGTCTGCACCGCCAGCAGCGCGTGGTTCGGCTGGTCCAGCGGCGAGTTCCAGAACGCCATCAGCCCGTCGCCCATGTACTTATCCAGCGTACCCTCCATCTCCCAGATGGTCTCGTGCACGAGGTAGAAGAAGCGGTTGAGAAGCTCCACTGTCTGCTCCGGGTTGAGCGCCTCGGACTTGGAGGTGAAGCTGCGGATATCCGCGAAGAGCACGCTCACCTCCCGGCGCTGGCCGCGCAGCAGCGCCTCCGGATCCTCATCGACCACGCGCCCCATCACCGCCTCGGGCACGAAACGCGACAGCGCGCCGCGAACGCGCACGGCCTGTCCTGCCTCTCCGATCAGCCGGAACGCAAGACCCGCGCCCGCTCCGAGCACCAGCACGGCGTTCGGGACGACCATGTCCACAACGAGTCCTCGCTCGAACAGCCAGACCGCCAGGACGTTGTACGCAACGAGCAGGCCGGCCGCGAAGGCGATGGACCAGACCGGTCGCGTCCGCGTCATCCCCAGATACAGCGCTATTGCGAGGACTGCGATGATCAGAATGCAACTCTCGCCGGGGGCATGGCGGAGGAAGTCCCCGTCGAGGATGTTCGCCAGCGCGTTTGCCTGGGTTTCCACGCCGAAGTAAACCGCATCGAAGGGGCTTGCGCGCAGGTCATACAGCCCCGGGGCCGTCACTGCCACGAAGACGATCCGGTCTTCCAACTGATCGGAGGCGGTATCCGCTTGCCCCTTTGCCAGCACGTCATGCACCGGGATGTAGGGATATGTTTCTGCACCGCCGGCGAAGTCCACCAGCATTCGGCCCATCCGGTCGATTGGGATGGTTCGCTGCCCGCCGAGATGGATCGACTCTCCGGGCCGAACCACCACCTGGTCGGGGGCCACGCCGAGGACGCCCGCCGCAGCGGAGATCGAGAGCGAGGGATACAGGCGGCCCTGGTGTGTGACCACCGGAAAGGTGTGTCTGAACACACCGTCCCCCGGCTCAACCACATTCACAAACCCGATCCCACGCGCCGCTTCGACCAGTCCCGGCAGCGGTGGAGTGACATCGCCGATCTCGAACAGGCTCGCCGCAGCATTCAGGCCGCTCTTTTCGAGAACTCGCGCCGACCGCCACGCCCTGTCTGCGAGCAGCTCCGCGCTCCCTTCACTGTCTCCTGCCTCGGGCGTGTGGCCAAAGGCCGCGTGGTAGACGATTCCGGCCTCGCCGGTAGCCTCGATAAGTTCGCGATCAGAGTCGGTGCCGTCAGGCGAGGTATCCGGATCCGCGAAGAAGATGTCGAAGACGATCGCTTTCGCGCCGGCCTCACTGACCGTGCGAATAAGCCGCGCGAACGTCTTCCGCGGCCATGGCCAGCGTCCGATCTCGGAGATACTGTCCTCATCGACATTGATAATCGCGATGTCGGGATGTGGCTGGCGCTCCCCGCGATGGACGAATCGCCAGTCAAGGGTGCCCAGTTCCCACGCATCGAGAATCGTAAAGGCCGGCCAGAAGCGTGCAAGCAGCGCGAATAGCGCGATTACGGCGATGGCGAGCGCGATACGCCGCCGCTGTGTAGCTTCCGGCTGAGCCACTGGGCCAGTACCGTCATTCATGTCGAGGAACCGCTCCCCAGTTTACGGCCCCTGTGGGAAGGGTATTTCTATGGGTGGAGCGAAGCTGTCTTATGCACACCATTTAACCCATTTAACGCACGGGCAGTATAAACGGGGAACGCGATATGCGCAAATCCGCGATCCTGCTTGTTGGAATTCTCGTCATCTTCATCTTCCTGGGCATCCTGATGATGCAGTCGCTGGTGATCGTCCAGCGAATTGCATCTGTGAGTGATGTTGCAGGTGAGGTGCTGGTGAGGACGGCAACTGATGAGCAGTTCAAACCGCTGGCAAACGCAGAACATGTGCTCGCAGGCTACACGGTGCGTACAGGCGCCGAGGGAGCCGTTACCCTTAACTGGGTGGACGGTTCACGTGTCCGACTCGGCCCCGAGACGAGCATCAAGGTCCGCAAGTGCTCGCTCAATACCAGCACGAAGGAGCGGACCTCCCTGTTTGACCTCGACGCCGGTCAGATCTGGGTGCGCGTTCTTTCGGCACTGGGCGGGAAGACCAAGTTCGAGATCCGCACACCAACCGCGACCGCGGGTGTTCGCGGAACGGTCTTCTCCGTAGCGGTAGACGAATCGGGCGAGACGAATGTCGCGGTCTACGAGGGAAAGGTCTCCGTGGACGCCGAGGACCACACTACGGTCGTCGAACCCGGTCTGGAGGCCACAGTTGGAGAGAACCGCGACATCGCCGAGCAGGAGGCTGAAGGCATCGACTGGGAGGACCAACAGGGGATTGTGGGACCGCGACTGGACCTGGACGCCGGCGAGAGCGTAACTGTCCCTGAGGGCGCGAAGGCGGTGGAGATTTCGGGGATCTCCGAACCGAACGCGACCGTCAAAATCAATGGCAGCCCGGTCGGGTTGACCAACAGCAACCGCTTCACTGCTCAGGTACCGCTTGATGGCGCCAGTGATGGCCTCATCGTCGTGAGCGCCACCGATTATCGCGGCGCGAGAACAGCACGTGCCATTTCCATCAAGACAGACTGAAGTAATTGCATCTCCGACACTGGCGACGCCCGGGCCATCGCAGGCCCGGGCGTATGTGTGCGTAGAGGCAGCGGCTCTGTGCTCAGACGATTTTTCGCACCAGGATGGCCCACTCGACGGCCTTCAGCACATAGGACAGTAGCAGCAGGCCGACGATGACGTAGAAGAACACCCAGACGGCCGGGCTGTCGAAGCGCGTGATCCAGTCGCTGACGGGAACCGCCTGGCCCAGCACCAGTCGTTCAGCAATGCGAGCCAAAAACGCGATGAAGCGCGCATACAGTCCGCGCATGATCGGGTAGGCGGCGATCAGCCCGATGATGCTGCCGGCAATCAGCAGGGGGTTGAGCAGGCGGAACTTCTCTCGCTGATGCTCAACAAAGATCGGGCAGTTGCGACACTCCCGTGTGCGCTTATCTCCGGCCTGGGCGGCGCCTTTCTCGAGGTCAGAGCGAACGTACTCCGATCCCTCCTCCGGCAGCACGTTCCCGCCGGCCCCGCGCTTGAGCAGCGTCTCGATCAGATGTGGGTCGCAGTTGCAGCCCTGTTTGATCCGCCAGCAATTCTTTCGTTGTTTGTAGGCAGGGCAGCTCTCTTTGATGGCCTCATGGCAGAACGGCATCTCCCAGCAGTGTGACAGCCGCCACCAGGGACTGATTGATGCCTTAGTGGGCTTCTTGCCCCCCTCTTTTTCAGCTATCCGGGCGCGGCGTGCGGGGGCCTCTCGTACGTAATTGACGATCTCAACCAGTACCCGTATGCCCACGAGAACGACCATGGCCTGGCCGGTGATCCCGGACCAGTTTGTGATCAGGTCACCGGCCCGCTGTGCCCCTCCCGCGACCTGGCTGGCGACCATCAGCGGGAAGCCAAGCACGAGACCGATTCCGGCCAGGCCCGCTACGACCGCGACTGCGATCTCTTCCCAGGTGACGATGATAAGACATATCGTCCCGAGAACCCCGCTGAGAGCCATAATCTGGCCCATCAGGCGCAGGTTGCCGATCACCTTCGGGCCGACACTGCCACTGAGATGCCCACCGTAGGTCGCGTACAGAATGTACCCGACACTGAGGGCGAACCCCAGAAACGCGATCTTCACTGCGGTGAGAGAGAAGCTGCGGACCTTGTTGATAATGTCAATGTTCAACGATGAGCGACCGGAGCCACCTCTGCCCTGACGCAATCCGGCTCCTCCTCGTGAACTGAATGGAGTTGGCTGGCGACGTGCCGACTAGCTGGTATCTGCTCGTTCCGCGGCCTCAGCGTACTCCTCGGGAACGGGGTAGTCGTCCAAGAACTGCAGCAGGTCTGTCTTCTGGTTGGCGCGATTGTACGCTTCTTCGAACTCGATCAGATCGTCTTTGACCAGTTGCGCGAGGTTCATTTCCAGCAACTGCATCCCCAGGTGCTTCGAACTCTGGATCGTGGAGCGCATCTGCGATGACTTGCGCTCGCGGATGAGGTTGCCAATCGCGGGCGAACCGCCCGGTTCACCGACCATAATCTCATACGCTGCGATCCGTCCCCTGCCGCCCTTGCGGGGGATCAACTCCTCGGAGAAGACCGCCAGCAGCGAGGTGGAGGTCATGGCGCGAATCTCCTCCTGCTCATTGGACGGGAAGCCCGTTACGAGCCGGTCAACCGTCTTCGGTGCGCTGACCGTGTGCAGAGTGGACAGCACAAGGTGACCGGTCTCGGCGGCCTGCAGGCACGCGCGCATGGTTTCGAGGTCACGCATCTCACCGACCAGCATCACGTCCGGGTCGGACCGCATATTGCGCCGGACCGATTCGGCGAAGCTGGAGACATCGACCCCGACCTCGCGCTGGTTCAGCAGCGAGCGCTTGCCGTGGTGGTAGTACTCGATCGGGTCCTCGATGGTGATAATATGCGTGTCGCGTTCGCGGTTGATGTAGTCGATCATCGAGGCGATCGTGGTCGTCTTACCGCAACCGGTCGGTCCGGTGAGCAGTATGATGCCACGCGGCCTGTGGAGTAGCTCCTTGACGTGCTCGGCAGGCAGGCCGAGTTGTTCGAACGTAAGGATTTCGTTGGGGATCATCCGCAACGCGATAGCCGGATGGCCCTTCTGCTGGAACACGCTCACGCGGAAGCGCGCGCCGGAGGGAACCTCGTCGGCGATGTCAGCACCACCGGTCTCGTGGAACTGCTGCCAGTACCGATTCGTCGGGCTGTCCTCGCCCAGCAGATGGGTCGTCGCGCCGATGCAGTCGTCATGGTCGAGCTTCTTGTATCCATCGACACGATACATCCGCCCGCTGATACGGAAGATCGGAGGTTCGTCGTAGGACAGGTGCAGGTCCGAGGCATCGAGTTCCTCACAGGCTCGTTCGAGCAGCTTGACTACTTCACCGTCCATTGTCCTGCCCGCAGCTTCGCTCAGCTCGGGCGGCGCTTTCACCGTTCGTCGAACGAAGTCATCAGCCATCGTCAATCCCTCGCCAGCGTGAGAATGGCACGTCTGTGCGCTGTGTGCTACGACTCAACCCCAGTGACGGGGTCGTCAGCCTGTCGGCTACTGGGAACGCTTGCTCCGCCGGGAACTGCGACGAGAGCGCCGCGCTTTCTCCTTCCTATCCTTCTCGGAAGCCTTGCCACCGCGCCCGGTGGTCTCGGTGGCAGACTTCTGCGCCTCCGGGATATCTCCTCGCGCACCGCCGATGCCCGGCTGCTGCTTGGCGGCAGCCTCGGCCTCGCTTGGGTCCACGCGGCGGAGCATCTGGCGCATCTCGGTGTAGTTTCCGGCATAGAACAGGGCGTCGCGGGCCGAGATCTTGCCCTCTCTGTACAGATGCAGCAGGGCCTGGTTGCGCGTCTGCATGCCCCAGTACCCGCCCTCCTGCATTACTGCGTAAGTATCGCTGGGCTTGCCCTCTTCGATCAGCTTCGCAACGGTCGGGTTTGCGATAAGTACCTCAACGGCCGCCACGCGGCCATCGGTGCCTTTGCGCGGGATCAGTGCCTGGGACAAAATAGCGCGAAGGGATTTGCTCATGCGCATGCAGATCATGTCGCGCTGATGAGGCGGGAACATGTTGATGATGCGCTCCATGGTCTCCGGCGCGCTGGACGTATGAACGGTTGAGAACACAAGGTGACCGGTCTCAGCCGCCTGCATCGCGACGTTCATGGTCTCGACGTCGCGCATCTCTCCGATCAAAATCACGTCAGGGCTCTGGCGCACCACGTACTTCATCGCGTCGGAGAAGTTCATGGTGTCGATCCCGACCTCACGCTGGTTCACGATACAATTCTTGTCGGGATGAACGTACTCGATCGGATCCTCGATCGTGACGATATTGCCCCGGCGATTATCATTGATGTGATCTATCATTGCGGCCAGCGAGGTGGACTTGCCGCATCCGGTCGGTCCCGTGACCAGGACTACGCCCTGCGGGCTCATGGCCACGTCTTTGAGCACCTGAGGCAGTTCGAGGTCGTCGATGGTGGCGATATCAAGGGGGATGATCCGCATCACCAGACCGACGGTGTTCTGCTGTTTGAAGATATTCACACGCAGCCGACAGGTATCCCCGACGGTCAGGCCGACGTCCCGCTCGGGAACCTCCTCAAAAAGCTGCTGCTGGCGGTCGGTCATCAGTTCATTTGCAATGGCGCGCGTGTCCTCTTCGGTCAGCACGGGGAAGTGGTCCCATTCTTCGATCTTTCCCTGCGACCGCACATGCGGATGCGCCCCGGCCTTCCAGAAGACGTCTGATGCTTCGACCTCAGCCGCCTCGAGCACGACATCTCGCCAGTTCTCCACAGCCAACTGCCTCCTTGCCCCCGGGCACGTCCCGGAGTACGCAATTACGTGAGGTTCGTGTTGGGGGTTTCCTCGCGGATGCGCCGCGGTCCTTCTTAAACGCAAAGACGCCGGCAACAGGGTTGCCCGCGCCCGCGATAAGATACTATGGTGGAGCAGGCGGGAGTCGAACCCGCGACCTTCTCCATGCCAAGGAGACGCGCTCCCACTGCGCCACTGCCCCACCTTTGTCTGGCGAGGATATTGTAGCAGAGGATAAGCGCATCGTCAAGTGCAGGCACTTGGGGCAGGGATATCGAATCTTTGTCATGCCCAGTTTCCGGATGCAGCGCCACCAGTTGGCTCAACATACAGTCCCAAAGAAATGGAGCGGTGGTTGGATGCGCATGAAGGTTGGTGTGGTCGGCTCCGCCGGCGGAGAGCTGACGGAGGAAAAGCGAGAGAAAGCCCGCGAGATGGGGCGTTGCCTGGCTCGACACGACATTATCGTGGTGACCGGTTCGGCGCCGGGCCTGCCCCATGAAGCGGTGCTGGGCGCGAAAGAGATCGGGACGATGGTGCTGGGGATCTCCCCCGCCCATTCACTCGACGAGCACCGTGAGGTCTACGGCGCCCCGTGGGAGGAATATGATGCGCTGATCTTTACGGGCAGCGGGTTGATGGGGCGGGAGATCGAGATCATCCGCACCTGCGAAGCGGTCGTCGTTATCGGAGGGCGGTCCGGGACACTCGGGGAGTTTGCGATTGCCTACGATGAGGCGCGCCTGATCGGCGCCCTGACCGGCACGGGCGGGATCGCCGATCACATCCCGGAGCTTCTGGAGGTCATCAACAAGGAGACCGGGGCGGCTATCGTCACCGACGATGATCCCGAGGTGCTCTTCCAGAAGATGATGGAGCGCCACGAGCAGCGACTCGAAAGCGGACTGGCCTACCGAGGGCCAATCATCCACGAGGGAGGGTGACCTCGCTTCCGCGAAACCTGATACCGCAGCGAGCCCGGGTTTTGCCCGGGCTCGTCATGGTGATGGCGATTCGCGAGGCGGATCGCCCCGCTGGCGGCGCATCTGGCCGCGCTCCTTGAGGCTTGAAGGTCAGTCCTCCCAGCGCTCCTCCATCATGATCTCATTCAGATCATGGCGCTTCTTCGGCGGTGCCTCGGCGTCCGGATAGCCGATAGGTAGCAGGCCGACGACGATAACGTCATCGGGAATTCCGAGCAGGTCGCGCACTTTGTCGGCATTGAAGGCGCCGATCCAGCATGTGCCGAGTTCCTCCTCGACTGCGGCCAGGGTCATGTACGCCATCGCTATGGAGACGTCGATGGGGAAGCAGTGCAGGCCACACGACATCACGTGCTCGCTGGTCACCGCGCAGCCGACGATTACCGCGGGCGCCTCCGCGACGAACTGCTGGCCGTTGGCGGCCTCTGCCAGGGACTGGCGCATCTTCTCGTTGCGCACGACTACGAAGCGCCACTCCTGGAGGTTTCTGGCCGATGAGGCCAATCGCGCGGCTTCAATAACGCGCTCGAGCCGCTCGTCCTCGATGTCATAGTCCTTGAATTTCCGTACTGAGAAGCGCTGCTGTATCGCATCCATAACGTCCATACGTCGTCACCCTTCCGTTTGCGAATACTGCGACTACTCGACAAGTCCGACTGGCGTCGCCGGAGCGAACTCGCCGCCAAAGTTCAGCAGAGTGGCGATCGGCTCCTCCGGCGCGTGGGCTGCCACGACATCGCCGACGAAGATCGTGTGATCGCCGGTCCGATGCGCATCGTGAACGGTGCACTCCAGATTAGCGGCGGCCTCCGCGAGCAGCGGGACGCCGATCACACTCGGGTCGGCGGTCGGAATCGAGAACTCCTCAAACTTGCTGCAATCCGCACCACTGCACGATCCAGAGTACTCGACAAGGTCCGCCTGCGTCTCCCCGGCCCAGGCGAAGACGAACTCGCCTGTCGCATCGATGCACTGGTGGGTGTAGCGCTCGAACGCAATCGCCACACAGACCAGATGCGGATCGCCCGAGCAGATCATGCCCCAGCCTGCCGGCATCAGGTTCGGCTTCCCGCTGGCGTCGCGCGCGACCACCAGGATCACCCACTCGGGGTATTTTCGTTGAATGGCCTCACTCGGCTCGACCTGCTTCATCGTCCACCGCCTCCTCCGCCACGTGCTGCTCGATGAGCTTCGCAATATCTCCATGCCCGGCCTCGCGGGCAATGTCAGGGGCGTTGCGCCCATGCCAGGTGGCCAGTGGGTCGGCACCGTGCTCGAGAAGGAGCCGCACCATCTCTTGATTGCCTGCATCGACGGCGGCCTGCAGCGACGTCGCTCTCGTTGCGATCCGAAGATCGACGCGTGCGCCGTGTTCGAGCAGCACCCTCGCGGTCTCGACCCGGCCGCGCTCGGCGGCCCACCTCAGTGGCGTGATCTTCAGATAGCTATCAATAACGTTCGGATCGGCTCCCGCATCGAGCAGCAGCCTGGTCACCTCCGTCGATTCAACTGCCGCGTAGAGCGGGTTCTGGTCAGACCCGTTCTGCGCATTCGGATCCGCTCCAGCGTCGAGCAGGATCCGTGCCGCGACAGGATCATCACCGACATGATGCAGCGCCGCCGTCCCCACGCGCTCGCCCTCTGCAGCCACATCGTAGCCAGCGTCAATGAGCAGGCGCATAATCTCGTGATTGTGCATCTGCGCCGCCCCCCGCATGGCGACAGGATGAGGCTCGGCGCCGTGCTCGAGCAGCAGCCTTACGACCTCGGCGTGACCTCCTCGCGCCGCCTCGCTCAAAGGCAGCCTGCCTTTGAGCGTATCGGCATCCGGGTCCGCGCCCTCGTCGAGCAGCTTCCGCACCTGCGCGGTATCCCCATCAGCCGCCGCTTCCATCAGTGGCCAGGCCTGCCTGTGCTGATGACCCCGCCATCCGAGAACTGCAATGATGGAGAGAACGAACAGCACAAGGGCGACGGCCACGCCGATGACAGCCCACTTGACGACCGGTACAATCAGCCGGACTCGGTGTCGCCAGATGGCCCGCAGGCCGTTGACCAGCGGGTCCTCGTAAGGCTCACCGTCCGGTTGGTCCGGCAGGTGACGCGTCATTGGAGCCCGCCACCTCTCCCCCAGAACGCTCCCTGAGCGTCTCCACCATCATCTCTTCTATCTGCGAGTGACCGAGGTTGTGCGCAATCTCAAGGGCGGTCCAGCCGCGCGCGCGGACCATCGGGTCTGCCCCGTGCTCGAGCAGCAGCCGTACGATCTCCACATTGCCACGGCGGGTTGCCACCTGCAACGCCGGTGTGCTGAACGGACTTTCGCCAGGAGCCTGATTGGGATCCGCACCGTGCTCAAGCAACACCCTGACGCTCTCAACGTCGTCCCGCTCTGTGGCAAGCTCCAGCAGCGATTTGGTGCTCCATGTATTGCGGGTATCGGGGTCAGCCCCGGCCTCCACCATATCAAGGACCATCTCGTGACGTTCGTAACGCAGCGCAGCGTCGATAGCGTCCTGAGTTGGCTCGGCCCCTGCGTTCAGCAGGGCCTCGACGACATTATCATGCCCGTGCCGGACTGCCGCGATCAGTGGCGTTCCTCCGTCTGTCACGCTGACATTCGGGTCGATGCCTCGCTCAACAAGCTCGGTGACTTCCGGCAGGTTCCCCTCCGCGGCGGCATTCACCATCGGAGCAGCCTTGCGAGTGCGAAGGGCCTCGCTGGCGCGGGTCCCCACGAAGATCATCACACCAATAACGGCAATGGAGGCGAATATCCCGAAGATGGCCGCGAGGATGCCCCAGGCCCCCCGCACGCCCTCCTCTTGATCATCCGGCGACTCGTCCGACCCGTAGTTCAGGTCGGCAACCATCTCTTCAGGGCTGACCTGTTTCTCGCGCTCCGCGCGCTTCCGGGCCCGTTCCCTCCGCTCCTTATACGGGTCACTTCTGCGCGAGCGCTCCTTCCGCTTCTTTCTCCACCAGAAGATGGGCATCTATCAGTCTCCATCGCGATATGTGAACCCAGGTGAGGTGATCTGTTCGGTATCAGACAGTCCACAGGACGCACTCACAGGCCTGATCGATCCCGTGTCTCGGCCTCCCGAAGCAGGCGGGCCAGCTTCTCGTGGCCGTTATCCTCAGCGAGATGCCGGGGCCGGTACCCGAACCACTCGGTCGTGGGGTCGGCGCCATATTCCAAAAGCAACTCAACGATATCAGTCATGTTGTGTTGAGCGGCGTGGTGAAGTGCCGGTTGGGCACTCGGGCCTGCGTGACCGACAGCATCGGGGTCCGCGCCGTGCTCCAGCAGGATCACGATAAGCTCGCGCTTCCCGTTCTCGGTGGCCAGTTCCAGGGAGGATCGCCCGTCCCAGCCTCCCCTCACATCAGGGTCGGCTCCCGCCTCCACAAGCGAAGCGATGGTCTGCCACCGCCTGTGCCGCATGGCAAGCCGCATCGCTTCCGGTGTCGGCTCCGCGCCCTCGCCAAGCAACAGTTGAACGGCCTCATGCTGACCCGACCGGATCGCGGCCGCCAGAGGCGTGCCACCCTCGGGGCCGACGCCGTCAACCGGCCCTCCTGCCGAGATCAGCTCCCGGAGGGTCCCGATGTCGCCGGCTTCGGCCGCCTCCTGCAGCGGCTGGACCTGACCTGCTCGGCTGGCAGAGACTGCGCGATGAACCCCGTAGACGGCCAGGACGAGCACCAGCGCCCCGATGAGCACGTAGACGATTGTGTTGAGCGCACGCGCGAGAGCGCCCTCAACCGGGTCTATCTCCGGCTCTTCGTCGTCGAAGCTGATGGCTGCGAAGACCTCGCGCTGCTCTTCCTCGTCCTTCCGAGACCGCCGCTTCTTACGCCGGGCGATGTCTCTGTCCCGGGTGTCCTCGCGGGTCCTGCTGCGGCTTGTGTCGGACCGGCTGGACCGGCGCGAGGAACGGCGCCGCCTCCTGATGTCAGCGGGATCAGGCCGGTCCGCCCCTTTCGAGGAGTCCGCCCCTGTGCTGCGGCGCCGCTTCCTGGACGTCCGCTTACCGTCGTCTTCGTTGTCCCCGTCACCTTTGAGAAACCAGAGCATTTGTGAACCCCAGCGGCTATCGGTCTTTGCGCATGGAGCGCTTCCTCTGGCCGCCCGGTCTGGTTAGCGCTTCACGCGTCCGCCAGCACCGCGCCCAATCGCTGCATCGTCGCCAGGTCGCCATCGTGAATGCTGCCGTCCTGGTAGCACAACACGTTGAACGTTACAGCGCCCCCGACCGCGTTGAACTCGCGCACAAGCGGTGCGACGGCCTCCGCGGGCGGAGAGCGCCAGTCAAAGTCTCGGTTCTCGGCATCCATGACCCAGTGCCCGCAGCGCGGCTTGCGCGAGTCGCCATGCCACGACACGAACGCGTACCACGGCAGGCCCATGGGCGTTGCTTCGCCGCGCGGTATGTAGTTGAGCCGGCACACCTCACCGGCCCAGTAATCCTGCCGCTCGGTGTACGAGTGCATGTTCTCGATGCCGGGGTTGTAGCACACCAGCCTGTCGGGGCTCCCCGCCTTAGCTGCCCGCGTCAGATCGGCCCAGGGGGTGCCGCCGATGCGCTCACCGATCTCCTCCAGTTCGTACCCGCCATCGAACCACCAGCCCGTCACCGTATCGCCGTAGCGCTCACCGAGGTGCGCGATGATCCGCTGCCAGTTGTCGAAGAACCGCTCCGGCTCATCATCGGCGCCGGAGGCTTCGCGCCATTCGGGATCGCCCGCGTGGGTGCCGGAGTTGTAGTACACGATGAAGCGCTTGCCCGCATCCTCCAGCGCCTCGCCGAGGTCGCCGAGCAGATCCCGGTCACAGGTGCGACTCGGCAGGATCTCATCGACGACCGGGTGAGGGCACGGGAACGTGTGTCGGCTGTGAGTGGACGTGAAAAGAACGTGGCCGGCGTTCATCGCCTCAACCTGCTCGACAAATGCCGCCACATCGAACTGTGCCACCGCCTGCTCGTAGGGCACAGGCGCGCCCTCTCGCGGCATGGTGGCTGTCGTCCAGTGCAGCCCCACACCGTGACCGGTCTCGGCCAGCGGCGTGAAGTCTGCTCGTTTGTAGCCATGCATTTCAGCCTGCGTGTTCAGTGGTGCTTCCTCCCTGCGCTTCGCCTCTACCCGCTCTCGTCGAGCAGCGCGCGCGTGAACTGAAGCCAGTCCGCGTAGTCTTCGCGCGGATTGTCGCTGCGCGGCGTCTCGAGCACCAGGTAGTCGTCGTAGCTGATCTCGCGCAACGCCTCGCCCACCGCGTCCCAGTCCACGTCCCCCTCGCCGAGCGGTCGATTCTCGTGCTCGTATGTCATGTCCTTGATGTGAATCTGCGACAGCAGCCCCTCTTCGTCGAGAACACGAAGTTCGGCCGGACCGTCATGCCCGAAACGCAGCGCGTTGCCGACGTCATAGTAGACGCCAACCGCCTCCGACTCGATCGCGTCGATCATGCGCAGAAATGTGTCGGCATCGACGGTGCCTTCCAGCGCGAGCGTGATACCGCGGCTTTCCGCCTTCGGCGCACACTGTTTCACGCCCTCGATGGCGCGCTGAATGCGCTCCTCGCTGTCCAGCATCTGGTCGCCGAAGAAAGCGGTCAGTATCTTGCCGATGCCCGCCTCGGCGCACATGTCGATCAGGTGCAGCATCAGTTCGACGGCCTCTTCGCGCACCGCCGGATCCTCATCCGGGAAGCCGCGGCGATTATACCGGCCGGCGACGCACGAGGGAGTCTCGATCCCGTATTGCTCCGACCATTCCCGAAGCTGAGCCACGCCCTCGCGGGTCCAGATCAACTCGTCCTCGTAATCCTCCAGCCTGACGAACGGCACTTCAAGGCCGTCGAAACCGATCTCAGGAGCGATGCGAAACGCATCTTCAAGGTCCGGCCCGAAGCGTCCTGCCGCGCAAATTCCGAACTTCATCGGAGATTCTCCCTGATGCACATTACTGTCACCAAGAGGCTTGTTCGCCATCCTCGCCGGCTTCCCCTCCGCGTTGAACGACCCGGGTGTCGGCCGACTGCGGATCACTCGCCGTCGCTGAACACCTGTGTCGTGAAGACGTAGAGTGTCGCGCCCCGGCGCCAGGCATCGGCGGAAAGGCCGGCCTTGTGGGCGCAAAGCTGATTGAGCATGGTGTCCCGGTCCCAGCCCTGCTCGGGCGCGACCTGCGGGAGGAACACTCCACGGCGCCTTCCCTGCTCCACGAGCACCCCGTGCTTGCCGACAGTGATCTCGTCGGCGCTGTCCACCTCACGGAGCGGTGAGAGCACGCTGATCTCTATCTCAAGGTCGTCAACCTCGTCGGGCGAGACCGGAGGGAAACGAGGATCGCGGGTTGCCGCGGAGATGGCGGACGTCCGCACCGCCTCGGCCAGCGGCTGCTGAGCCTCCAGCCCCCCGATGCAGCCGCGGAGTTGACCATGTTTGTGCAGTGTCACGAAGACCGCCCGGAGGCGTTCGAACGCAGGATCGCCCTCAGGCAGCTTCGG